>CAZZZI010000195.1:0-8601 GCA_964658415.1 uncultured Sphingomonas sp.
GATCACTGCCGCGCGCCCAGATGAACGGACCGCCACACCACTTGCTTTGAATAGGTTGCAAAATTCCGTTTGCATCGAACCGACACCGGGCCTGCAGCCCGATTTTGGGCCAACCGAGCAACGTCGAGACATTTATAGTCGACGATGGCTTCGTCTTGCTGTAACGCCGCCTTATGCTCAGAACAGTCCTTTTGTATTACGTGGTGTCGTGTCTCAGTGCCGTAGCATTTGGAGGGCTTGCCTACTATTTCTACCGGCTGGGTGAGGACGATTACCGCGCAACGCTCGGCGATCACCACGGCGCGCCGCCTGTCGCCAAGAAAGGGCCTCGTCTCAAGCCCGCCGATGTCAGGCTGCAGACAAGGCCCGATTCCTCGGAAGGAATCAACTAGCCTTCCCGTTGGACGACAGTTCAATTTGCACATGGACTTTCAGGTATTTTTCCAGGAAGTTGTCTTTCAACTGGGAGTTCTGGTGTGCATTTCTGTCTGAAGATACTCCTCCGAGCTCTCATTGTACTGCAAGCAGGCAGCGCTGTTGCGCAAGAGCCGAACAAAGCCTTTTCGCTAACTCCCGTTTGGCCCAATGCACTTCGTTTGGAAGGCGAGATCGACAGCAGAGCGGCTCTCACGTTCCGCCGGACGATCGCCGCCAATCCCCAAGCGAAGTTTGTCGTTTTAGATAGTCCCGGTGGCGACGTGCAAAATGGGCTGCTGATAGCGGACGACATATATACACACGGACTTAGCACCCTGGTGCCAGCGGGATCTATTTGCGCGTCTGCCTGCGCCTACATGTTCTTCGCGGGTAAAATTCGCCTCGTTCAAGGTAGACTCGGCGTCCATCAGATCAGCGGCACCGCCACCTTGGCAAATGCACAGCTAAACATCTCCGACATTCTGGACACCCTGAACAAATATGGCGTGGACGCCAGAATTTTTCCGATCATGTTCCGTACGGCCTCTGAGGATATCCACTTCTTCACGTCAGATGAGATCAAGCTGTACGGCATTGAACGGTTCGGGATTGACAGTCAGCCGATGACTGCTGCGCCGGAGCAGCCTGTTGCACCGACGATTCAATCGCCCCTGTCTGCAGTCAAGGCCACCCAAAGCAAGGAGATCACCGCCACCAGCTTCGTCGAGCGGCTCATCGAATCCGGTGGACTCGCGCCGCAGGACGCCATGACTTTCGCGTCAGCGGCTTATGCCAGCCATGTGGACTTCTATGGCCAACCGAAGACAAATGTTGAAATCCTGCTCGATAAGCGAAAATTCTTCGAGCGATGGCCCGTGCGTGACTACCGGGTCCGACGAGAGACACTTGTGGCAGCCTGCGCTGATGCGTCTTGCCACGTAAGCGGCGAGTATGACTGGCAGGTATCTAGCCCACAACGCTCCCGGCATCTGAGCGGGACAGCTTCTTTTTTCTATTCCTTGGATATGACGGCGCAGGTCAAGGTCGTCTCAGAAGGCGGCAAGGCCAGAAAATAAGATCGTTCGGCAAACGGACGCAAATGCAGTATCCCCCCGCCTGAGCGCCCCGCAACACCAGCCAAGTGGCATTTTTTCCGGGCAACAATTCCCGGTATGGGCTTCATACAACTTCAATCTTTCCGCCTGCTAATGCAATTCGGGAGCCCTTTCGCGGAGATCTGTCTTGCATAATCGAGAGCATGTTCGATCCCGCGCCTTTCTCGGCGCAAAAATTGTCCTCGAAGGCGGGTTTTCCGTTTTCGACTGCCTTGTCAGGGATATTTCGTCTGCAGGCGCACGCCTCAAGGTCCAGAATGCCCTTCCCATTCCGGAGAAATTCACCTTGCTGATCTCCGACGGCCGCAGCTTCGAGGCGACTGTCCGATGGCGGCGCCTCGATTCCATCGGCGTCAGCTTTCCGGCAACGCCTGACGCCTGACAAGAGACCGTCTAGCCGAGCGGCCAGTAGAGATCCGAACGGAAATCCTGCGGAATGGGCGCGAACCGCGCGAGGGCATGGGCGGCATAGGCGATCTGCATCTGCAGGTGGCGGATCGAATGCGGCATGGTGGCCCCGGTGGCGAATTCGCGGATGAGCCAGCTATCGTAGCCGGTCAGCCGGATGCGCCGGCTGGCTTCGGCATGGACATCGGATGCCGTCGGTCGGCTCGGCGACGCCGGCTCCTGCATCCTGCCCCTGCCACCCTCGATCACCATGAGTTTCATCGCCCACCCCGCAGGTTCGACTGCCGGCAGTCTGCGCCGTCGAGGCCGATTCGCAAAGCGGCGGCAATGCCGGCACCGCTTCGGGAGGGCGTGATTTGCCTCGGCGTGACAAGTTTGCGACAGCGCCGCGCCCTCCGGCCATCACGAAAATTTTGTGGCAGGCCGATGAAACCCGCCCTGGCCGCCATTTACAGCCCCGGCCGGGGCCCCTAAAGCTCTTGCACCGCAACCGGGAAAGGGATCGCATGCTGCGCAGATTGTACGATTGGACCATGTCGCTGGCCGGCCGACCCTCGGCGGAAATCTGGCTCGCGGTCATCGCCTTCGTCGAAAGCTCGATCTTCCTGGTCCCGGCCGACGTGATGCTGCTGCCGATGACGCTCGCCAAACCCAATCGCGCCTATCGCTATGCGCTGATCGCCACCGTCGCCTCGGTGCTCGGCGGCATCGCCGGCTGGGCGATCGGCTATTATGCCTTCGAGACGGTGGCCAAGCCGATCCTCGAATTCTATGGCAAGCTCGAGGCCTTCGACAAGCTGCGCAACGGCATCACCTACGAAGCGGTCGTTCTGCTGCTGGTCACGTCAGGCCTTGCCCACCTGCCGCCGATCAAGGTCGTTACCATCCTGTCTGGCGTCGCCAACATCAATCTCGGCCTGTTCATCATCTCGGCGATCATCGCCCGCGGGGCCCGCTTCTTCTTTCTTGCCTGGCTTCTGCAGCGCTACGGCGAGTCGATCCGCCATTTCATCGAGAAGCGCCTGGGCCTGATCGCCGCCGCCGTCGCGGCAGTGCTGATCCTGCTCTACGTCGTCCTGCACTATCTGACGCACTGACCCGACCGCGGAGCCCTGCCATGACCGATACGATCACCCCTGCCCGCCCTGCCTTCGCCTATGCCGCGCTGCTGGCGCTCGGCATGGCGGCCACCGTCGGCTCGGCGCTCGGCTTCCAGTATATCGGCGGCTATACCCCGTGCGAGCTCTGCCTCCTGCAACGGCTGCCCTATTACTACGGTATCCCCGTCGCGATCCTGGCAGCACTCAGCGCCCTGTTCGGCATGCCGGCCTGGCTCACCCGCGCACTGCTGGCCGTTGCCGGCATCATGATGGTGGTCGGCGCCGGCATGGGCGTCTATCACGCCGGCGTCGAATGGAATTTCTGGGAGGGTCCGTCCTCCTGCACCGGCCCGGCCTTCTCGACGACGGCACCGGCCAGCGGCGGCGTGCTCGGCAGCCTCAACAAGGTGCACGGTCCATCCTGCTCGGTCGCGGCGCTGCGCGTGCTCGGCCTGTCCATGGCCGGCTGGAACGTCATCGCGAGCCTGATCCTTGCCGGCATCACTGTCGCCGGCCTGCGCAAGACGGCCTGAAGAACACGGGGGGAAGAGGGCGCGGGGCCGGAGCAGGCCCGAACGCCTGAGAGAGCGATGCCGCCAGGCCTCAGGGCTGCAGTTCGGTATCCCAGTAGAGATAGTCGAGCCAGCTTTCGTGCAGGTAGTTCGGCGGAAACAGCCGACCGTTGTTGTGCAGGTCCTGCACCGTCGGCTGGTAGGGCTTCTGCGCCGGGAACATCTGCGCCTGCTTCGGCAGCTTGCTGCCCTTGCGCAGGTTGCAGGGCGAGCAGGCGGCCACGACGTTCTGCCACGTCGTCTCGCCGCCATGGGCGCGCGGGATGACATGGTCGAAGGTCAGGTCGTCATGGGCACCGCAATACTGGCATTCGAAACGGTCGCGCAGGAAGACGTTGAAGCGCGTGAAGGCCGGGTTGCGGGACGGCTGGACGTAGCTCTTCAGGCAGACGACACTCGGCAGGCGCATGGAAAAGCTCGGCGAGGAAACCGAGTGGTCGTATTCCGCGATGATGTTCACACGGTCGAGGAAAACCGCCTTGATCGCGTCCTGCCAGGACCAAAGCGACAAGGGATAGTAGCTCAGCGGCCTGTAGTCGGCGTTCAGCACGAGCGCCGGCAAGGACTGGGGTGACACTGCAATCGTCAAGGAAATCCTCCCGGTCGATTCATCTGCGCTACCATATTAGGCCTGTTGTTACAGGAATGTGAAGTCCTATAAATTCAGTGCAAAGCAGCATTTTCGCGGCGTCCGGCCGCTCACCCGACAGGCAGCGCGTCGCGGGCCGTTCGAACGGCATAAAATGCCCAGAAAAGCCGCGCCGCCACCGACCTCCAGGGCGTCCACGCGGTTGCCAGTGCCGCCACCTGCCGGGCCGAGGGCCGCGCATCCATGTCGAAAGCCATGCCGACCGCAGCCTGCAGCGCAATGTCGCCGGCCGGAAACAGGTCGGCATGGCCACAGCAGAACATCAGGTAGACCTCGGCCGTCCAGGGGCCGATGCCCTTGAAAGCCGTCAGCCTCGAAAGCCCCTCCTCCGGGCTTGCGGTGCCGAGATCCGCAAAGTCCATCTCCCCCTCCACGACCGCCAGCGCCACCCGATGCAAGGTCTCGGCTTTGCCGCGCGACAGGCCGAAGCCGCGCCAGGCGTCCGGCGTAAGCGCTGCGTAGGCCTCGGCGCTCGGTGGCCCCTCCGCGGCGCACATGCGGTTCCAGATCGCGTTGGCGCTCGCCCGCGACACGGCCTGGGAGACGATGACATGGGCAAGGCCGGCAAAACCGGGCTCGGCCAGCCGCAACGGCAGGCTGCCGGACTGCGCGGCAATCGGGCGCAGGCGCGGGTCGCTATCCAGCAAGGCCCGAAGCCCGTCCGCGATATCGCCGGCGTCGCGGATGATGTGCATGCGCATTCCCCTATTGGCCCCTGTTGGCGCCCTGTTGGCCGTGACCCGCAAATCGTGGCAGAAGAAAGCATGATCGACCCGTCCCGTCAAAAGCCGACCTTCCGCTTTGCCCCGAGCCCGAACGGGCCGCTGCATCTCGGCCATGCGCTGTCGGCGATCCTGAACCACGACATGGCTGACGCGGCCGGCGGGCGCTTCCTGTTGCGCATCGAGGACATCGACCTCGCCCGCTGCACGCCGGAACGCGAGGCGGCGATCTATTCCGACCTCGCCTGGCTGGGGCTCGACTGGGAACAGCCGGTGCGCCGGCAGTCGGCCCATTTCGACGACTACCAGGCCGCCCTGTCGGCGCTGATAGCGCGCGGTCTCGTCTATCCCGCCTTCCTGACCCGCGGCGAGGTGCGCCAGAGGGTCGATGCGGCCGAGCGATCCGGCCTGCCCTGGCCGCGCGATCCCGATGGAGCGCCGCACTACCCGGCCGACGACCGCGAGCGCAGCGACCTGGAGCGCCGGCAGCGGATCGAGGCCGGGCAGAAGCATGCCTGGCGGCTGGACATGGCAAAAACGCTGGCGGCGGTGCCGCAGCCGCTTTCATGGACGGAAAGCGGCGACGGGCCCCGGGGCGAGATCGCGGCCGACCCCGCTGTCTGGGGCGATGTGGTGCTGTCGCGCTCGGACGCCCCCTCCAGCTATCACCTGTCGGTGGTGGTCGACGATGCCGCCCAGGCGGTTACCCACGTGGTGCGCGGCCTCGATCTCTTTCCGGCAACGGCGATCCACCGTCTGCTGCAGGCCCTGCTCGGCCTTGCGCCGCCGCTCTACCATCACCACCGGCTGATAACAGACGCGGACGGGCGAAAACTGTCGAAAAGCCTCGACGCTGTCGGGCTGGTCAAGCTGCGGGAACAAGGCCTGTCAGCGGCGGATATCCGCAGACGGATCGGGCTTTGACGGGCTGCTGTTATCGAGCCCGTAATAATTGCTCGCGATCATCTTGCGGACGCGGAATTTCATCAGGGCCGCATTGATCTCGGCACCGATGATGAAGATCACCCCGACCATGTAAAGAAACACCAGCACGATCATGACGGACGCCAGGCCCGCATAGGTGGCCGTGTAGTTGGCGAAGGTCTGCAGGTAATAGGCAAAGATCAGCGCCCCGGCGAGCCAGGCCAGCAGCGTCAAAAGCACGCCCGGCACCACGTCCAGCACCTTGCGCCGCCCCGCCGGCAGCCAGAGATGGACGATCAGCAGCCCGGCCGTCAGCGCAAACAGCGTGCCGTAGATCCGCCAGCTGGCGACAATGTCGAGCGTGTCGGCAAGCCACGGCAGTTTCGCGCGGATATAGTCGAGCACGACGGGCACGGCCAACAACAGGATGCTGATCGCCGCAAAGATCAGCACGGCAATCAGCACATAGCCGAGGCTGGCCAACCGGGTGAAATACCACGGCCGCGTCTCCGGCACGCGGTAGGCGCGGTTGAGCGAGATGCGCAGGGCCTCGACGCCGTTGGAGGCGAAATAGGCGGCGGCAAGCACCGAAACCGTCAGAAGTCCGCCGCGCGGGATCGTCAGCACCTGCAGCAGCTGGTCGGCCAGCGGCTTGGCGATCGTCTCCGGCCAGGTGTCGAAGATGAGGTGGATGGCCGTGCCGGAGAACTGGCTGGCACCGAGAAAGCTTGCGAGCGCCGTGCCGAAGATCAGAAAGGGAAAGACCGCCAGCAGGGTCGAGAGCGCCACATGGCTTGCCATGGCGAAACCGTCATCCTCGACGAAGTGAAAGATTGCGTCGTAGACCACCTTGTAGAGGGTACCCAGTATCGTCCGCATTCCGTCTCCGCACTGCCCGGCCGGCAACCGTGGGTGAGTTGATTGTGTCGTTGCCGCGAATATGGGAAACGAGGAGTGCTTTGTACAGGAATCATTGCATGGTGGATCACCGCATCATCGTCATTACCGGCTGCTCCACAGGCATCGGCGCCCATTGTGCCCGGGCCCTGAAGGCCGATGGCTGGCGGGTGTTCGCCACCGTCCGGCAGGAGCGCGACCTCGCGCCGCTGGAGGCCGACGGCATCGAGGCGCTGATCATGGACTATACCGACGAGCGCTCGATCACCGCTCTGGTCGAGACCGTCAGTGCCCGCACCGGCGGCCGCATCGACGCCCTGTTCAACAATGGTGCTTATGGCCAGCCCGGTGCCGTCGAGGATCTGCCGACCGACGTGTTGCGCCGGCAGTTCGAAGCCAATTTCTTCGGCTGGCACGAACTGACGCGCCAGGTCATCCCGCTGATGCGCCGGCGCGGGCAAGGTCGCATCGTCCAGTGCTCGTCGATCCTCGGCCTCATCCCCTATCGCTATCGCGGCGCCTACACCGCCTCGAAATTCGCATTGGAGGGGCTGAGCATCAGCCTCAGGATGGAGCTGCAGGGGTCCGGCATCCATGTCAGCCTGATCGAACCCGGCCCGATCGCCTCGCGCTTCACCGCGACGGCGCTCGCCCAGTTCGAGGCCAACATCGATATCGCCGGTTCGTCCCATGCGGCTGAATACCGCCGGCAGCTGGCGCGACTGAATGGCACAGGCCCCATCAATCGTCACAAACTCGGTCCCGAGGCGGTTTATTCTGTGCTAAAACATGCGCTGGAGGCTGGGAGGCCTCGTCCGCATTATCTGGTGACGACCCCTGCCCGGCAGGGAGCGTGGTTGAAGCGGCTGTTGCCGGCCGATCTCTTCTACCGCCTGATGCGTCGATTCGATTGAAAGAGGAGGTTCAGTTCGATGTCCACGGTAACCTATGTGCTTGCCATCATCTTCATGGGCCTCGTCGCCATCGTCCTGGTGCGCGGCCTGTTCAACATGACGCGCGGCGACAATCCGAGCCTGTCCAACCGGCTGATGCAGATGCGCATCCTGCTGCAGGCGGTGGCGCTCATCCTGATCATGCTGACCCTCTGGCTGACCGGCGGCGGTAGACCGGCATAGGGCTGCGTGTGACGATGGTCCGCGGCGTTCTGTTGCCGATTTGGTGGGAAAGGATTAAGAGGCGCTCCCCGGCGCTTGTGATTGAGCGGGACGGGACAGGGGCTGTGCAGGTCACCACTCGGCTCCATGCCTTTTGGGAGGCCTCTTCGGACGGGCACTACGCTCTCCTCCCTCATTCCTGTGCTCGTCACAGGAATCCAGCCACGGCGCGTCCGCGCCGTGAGAGGACCTTGTCGCGGCGAGAAAGATCTCTCGCGCTCAGGACTGGGCGCACTGGATTCCTGTGACAAGCACAGGAATGAGGGAGGGTCGGGAGACCGGAACGAGGGAAGTTCGGGGGCCCGGGACTATCAGCAGGCGTTCATAACCGGGTTAATGACGGCAGGTATCGTTTTGCGCCGATAACGGAGAACAACATGGTCAAGCTCAACAAGATCTACACCAGAACAGGCGATGACGGCACGACGGGGCTGGTCTGCGGGCCGCGCCGCCTGAAATACGATTTGCGCGTCGAATCCTACGGCACCATCGACGAGGCCAATTCGGCGATCGGCATCGCCCGGCTGCACAGCCACACCATGCCCGTCCTCGACATGATGCTGATGGCGATCCAGAACGACCTGTTCGACCTCGGCGCCGACCTCTCGACGCCGGAAACCGA
>CAZZZI010000196.1:0-8584 GCA_964658415.1 uncultured Sphingomonas sp.
GCGCACGAAAACTGCATAAGCACTCATTGTATCGTCCTTTCGCTCTCTGTCGGCTACTGCCGAAGCAGCCCATCTATGGCGGATCGGCGCGATGGCTATGGGTCAACCGACCGAATCTCGGGAAATGCGGCGACAAGCCACAGGCAACAGGGCCCTAAGGCCAAAGCTCAGCGCCAGCCCTCTCCTGCGGTCCGCCAGACCCCAGACTGCGCCTTACGAGCCCGAGAATGTCACCGTCACGCCGCGCTGGCGGAAATAGGCCTGCATCAGTTTCCGGCCGGAACGATTGTTCTGCACGAGCCTCGCGGGATCGAAGACGGCCTCTTTCACGCCGGCTCCCGCCAAGGCTGCCTTGAGCGCGGCGATGTGCGTGTCGATGTCGGCATTGTTCGCCTGCAGCGATTCATAAACGCGGTTCGTTGCCTCTGCTACGGTCGTTTCGCTCACGATGACACTCCTGATGTTGTTTGACTGGCGCGTACCACATTTTTCGGGTTGACCCTATCGTTGCGAAAAGCGCCCGCGTCAATTCCTATGTGCGGGCTCGGCGGGCGACGTGCTGCGCCGAGCCATGCCGCTCTCAGGCGCGCAGGTTTTCGCGGATCCACGCTTCAGCGGTGGTGACGGCGATGCCTCTTTTCTCATTGAAGCTGTCGCGCTTCGGCCATGCCACGCCTTTGCCCTCGGCAAAGACCGCCCGATATTTCATGATGTGGTTGTCAGGGTCCTGAGCCAGTTCCGCCGTGAGGTGAGGAACAGTCCATTCCGCTTTCTGAAAAGAACGCCCGAGCACGGTTTGCAGCGTGTCGGCCACCTCGCCGTAGGTCACGGTGTCGCCGGCGAGATAGACGATCTCGTTGCGGATCATCGGCCGGGCGAACACCACTTCCGCCGTCAAGGCACCGATATCGTCGGGCGTGGTCAGCGTCACCTGCGTATCCAGGCTGCCCAGCGCGTTGACCACGTTGTTTTCGAGATCGACGACCCCAAAGATCGGTTCGAACAGGAAGCTGGTGAACATGCCGGTCGAGATGATGACCCAGTCGGTCTTGTCCTGCGCGCGCAAGAGTTCACGCACGTCGATCTGGGCATCGAACAGGTCCTGCGGGCTGCCGCGACCGATGACGTCGAAGTCGACGCCGAACTGCCACGGGAAATAGCGCTCAAGCTTGGCTTCCAAGGCAGCCTTTGCAAGTTTCATGGGCGTGTTGCGTCCGGCGGAGAAGCCGGCACAGCCGATCACCGTATTGAAACGGCCGAAAATCTCCGCCAGTTCACTGATCGTCGCAGCAAGGATGTCGCCGGTGACGATCGCGATCCCGAGTTCGCGGATCTCGGAGACATCCCGCTGCTTTACCGGATCGGTCGTATCGACCGTTGCCGCGCGCAGGAGAACGCTGATCGTTGTGCCCGGATGATCCTTGGCCTTGCGCGCCAGATTGCGTAGTACAGGCATACCAAGCTCTCCGGCACCAATGACCAGGATCGACTGTTCCTCTGTTGTCGCGGTGGCGTTCATTTTGGGAAATCCTTTCGCATCATGTTCTTCGTATGACCGCGTAAATGGCACCTCCCGGAAAGGACGTTAAGAAGGTACACGGGTGATACCATGGGGCCGACGATGACGAGAGACGAGATCCTCAGCTATTCCCAAGAGGTTTGCGATGGTCTTCGCGAGGACGAGGACGGGGTAAGACGCGAGGTCTTGACCCACGCAGGCAACAGATGGTCGCTGGGCGTCATCCACACCCTGGGTGTCTACGGCAGACTGCGCCATGCCGATATCGGCCGGAGAATGCATGGCGTCACCCAGCGGATGCTGACCCGCACCCTCCGTCAACTCGAGAGAGACGGGCTCGTCACACGCCACGATCTGGTGGAGATGCCGCCGCGCGTGGAGTACGAGCTGACGGAGTTGGGAATGGCGCTGCTGATCCGCATGATCCCGCTCTGGACATGGGTCGTCGAAAACTCGGACGAGTTTCGAAAATCGCGCGAGGACTACGATTCGCGACCGCGCGAGAAACCGTCATGGCAATCTTTTTGACGGGGCCATGGCGAGGGGGATTAGGGATTGCGGCACGATCTGCGTTTTTTGAGGGGTGTGGCCCATGGTGAGCGTTTTGGGCCGACAGCGGCCATTGCTGCGAACCTGCTCCGCATGTCGGTTACGCATCAAAGACCTTCAGGATGATCTGAGAGCCAATCACCATAGATAGTCTTTAGCCTAACAACCTCGGATGCCGTCGAAGGAAATAGATCGAAGCCGCCGTCATATGGCGCGAAGAGTGCACCATTTCTTCTACTCATCCAAAGCGTCGGTCCCGTCTCATCATCCGCGATTTCGTTCAATAGGTCGTCAAACATACCGACTTTCCACCGGACTGCGGAAACCATCGCTAGCCAGTGATGGTCATCTTCGGGGTCGGGAAATCGAAGGCCTTCGATGGGCTCGATTGCCAATGGCTTCCAGAACGGTTTCGTATACTCGCCGATACGGCACTGGACGAGCCAGCAGTCTGCACCGTTCCCTAGCACCTCACACGCCAAGGCGTTGGCTCTGGCCCGGATGGATAGTCGTTCAACAATTTCACTCGCGTAGCGTTTTGAACCTGGCAACGCGTGGAAACGCAGCCACAGCTTTTGCGAGCTGTTTCTCAACACGAAGGCCAATGGTGGAGCTTCACCGTGATATTCGGCCCATTCGCGCTGAAAACATGCGTCAGCTTGCGAGACATCCTTGCCCATTCGGTCGTCCTATTTCCTCCGGCACTCTATAGTTTTAGCCGCGCGAGGCAATGGATGACGACTTCGGCAGATAACGGACATAAAATTTGCGCATCGGCGCTGAAAACAGCGGGTCGGTTTGGCTGCCCTTAATGACCACTCCGGCCCGAGAGCGGTCATGACCAGAATGCGTCAGAAGCGGTCGTTCGCCCGAGACCTTCCCGAGCGCACGACTGTGATGGTGGGCTCGGCGAGGCAATGCCCAGCGAGATGGAAAACCTGCCGGATCAGCCCAGTCCCTCCTCTGCAAGCGCCCGAATGACCGAAGGCATCGCTTTCATGCGGGTCAGGCAGTTGTGCAGATTGTCCGGCAGATCAACGCCGCTCTTTGGCGCGACCATCAGAATCCAGAAGAGATAGCAGTCAGCGATTGTCATCTCGTCACTGACCAGGAACGCCCGTTCGCCCATCTGATCGGAGAGAATGGCGAAGGCTTTCTTGATCTTCTCGCGAGCGCGCACCTTTTCCGGTTCCGGGAAGCCCCTGAAAAACGGGCTGTAGGCGCCATGGATTTCGGAGGACATGAAGGCAAGCGCCTCCATTGCGCGCCACCGGACAACGCGATCTTCCGGCATGAGCTTGCCACTCTGTTCCGCAATATAGGCGAGGATGACCTGATTCTCGGTGAGGATCGTCCCATCGTCCGTCTCAAGGGTCGGGATATAACCTTTCGGATTGATCGCCAAAAAATCGCGACCGTCTTCGGTCTTCTTCTCGCGGTCGATGCTGAGAAGTTTGTAGGGAAGCCCTGCCTCGATGAGCGCGATGTGGTCGGCCAGGCTGCAGGCGGCGGGATAATAGAAGAGGTTCATACTTGGCTCCTTGTCGGGACCCATCCGGATATTGTGGTTCGGACATCAGGTCTAGAATGTTGACCACGACCATGTATGGGACCTAAAACAAGCCGTCAAAAGCATATCTTTGGGAGTAGGTCAGATGGATGTGACTGCCAAGCCAGCGGGGGCCGACTGCCGGGCAGTGAGCGAAATCCTCAGCCGCGTCGGTGACAAATGGACAATCCAGGTGGTTGTCGCTCTTCGCTCGGGCTCGCAGCGTTTCAACGCGATGAAGCGGCGTGTGGGCGGTATTTCGCAACAGATGCTGACGCGGACGCTCAAGACGCTGGAACGGGACGGCATGGTCGAACGCACCGTTCGCCACACCACGCCGCCGCAGGTCGAATACATGCTGACGCCGCTCGGATATTCCCTGTCCGACACTGCGAGGCATCTCGCCGATTGGGCTGCAGCCCATCAAGGGGCAATTGCAAGTAACCGCCTTCGATACGACGCTCGCCAGCTTTGATTATCCGCCGCCTCGATACGCCGTTGTCGCACCGTCGGTTTCGAGAGGTCCGCTTGGGGCCGATTGCGGCTAAGGCTGGAAAGCGCCGGGAGCGGTCATTTAGATGGTTTGATGATCCGCAAGAAATTTTCGTACCTCTCGTCGATCCGCTCCTGTTGACCAGAGTAGATGGCACAGGCTTCGGAGATGGCGGAATCAATCTCGCCCACTAGAGCAATAACCTGCTCCACAGTCAGGATGGCGTTGAGTTCCAATATGACCACTCTTTCAACGCTCGGAGCCGTCCTCCTAAGAACAGCTAGAAGATCAGCCAATTCAGCACGGATTTCAGCAACATCTCTATCACGGATGCCCGCATTAGTCTTGGTGAGATGGTAGATTATATTGAACGGGGAAAAGCTGTATGCCCCGATGCCGCAGCATTCCTTCTCACAAATGGTTTCGCAGCTTTTGCACAGAGCCGAGACGAAGGGCTGTAACGTAATATCGATCATGCCTGAGACATCGCACAACCTCGTAAACTTCCGCAATGGGCCAACAGCAAACCGAGCGCGTTGACCGGAATGCGCCACTAGCAGTCATTGCACGCTAGTCGCTTCGATAGTTAGGTTGACACGCCAGGGTTACAGGAGGACGCGCCAGCAAATGACGCTGTTGAATGGAAGCATTCGTGATTTTCTTGCGGATCGTAACGTCGTTGGCAATCTGCTTCTACCCACGCATTATCCAGAGTTCGGGCGCTTGGATCACTTTCAGGTCGGCTTGCCGATATGGCGTTGTTTACGAAAGGGGGCGGAATCCTACGTAAGGCTTTGGCCAAACGCCCCCCGACAGGCGTCTGAATAAAAGCAAGGCGGGCGCAGACCTGCCGGAAAGGAGTGAAGTGGTGGATGAAATAGCGAATTCTTCTGTCTCGCAGGCCGCAGGCTATCGCCGCGAAGTGGCGTACCAGCTTTCGGCGGTCGAGTTGATCGAAGCACAGCGGCTGATGTTCTGGGCGCGGGTTTCGAAGCCTCGATTCCTGATCGTGGCGACGTGCTGTTTCGTAGTGATGATTTCGCTTGCATTTTATCGCGACGGGATGACTGGCCTTCCCGATTGGGCCGCCATCGCATGTGGCATCGTTGCTTTGCCCTTCGTCATCACCAAGGGTCTGATCCCTTGGCAGGTTCGCCGAGTGCTGAGGAATGACGACCGTTTTAGGCATACTTGGCACGGAATCATAGCGCCGGAAGCTTTTACCATCGCGACATCGCAGGGCGACACGCGCTATCCCTGGAACGCTTTCAAAGCCTGCCTGTCGTCGCAGGGCGTTGTATTGCTGGTCGTGGCACCAACATCATTCGTGCCAATCCCGAAGTGGGTCCTTTCCACCGCCGATGTCGCTGCTATCGATGCTTACCTGGCAGCGGCCAACACCGAGTAAGTTTTCAGAAGCGGTCTATCGATGCAAATTTACCCGAACAGAAATTTAGTCGCGTCCCCTTTAAAGAGATGGAGTAATTAATTTCGGAAAATTCGGAATATGTCGGAAACTTGGTCAAAGCCATATTGGCATCTGACGAGATAGAGCAGGCCAATTGGCAGGAATTCTCACTCGTTATCGGTTTTTTGAAGAGTCGGATGTCAATGAAACCTATGGTTATTCCTTTAACGAACTTGGGGAATGGGAAGCATTCTCGGTACGTCCGCGTTTGATTAGGCCAGAAGCGAATGCCTATCGCGTGTGGCTAAAGCAGGAGGATGACAAAGCCCTCGTCAAGATGCTTTTTCAGTTCAACCGCTCCACCAATCGCTTCAATGTCGATTTCGAATATGAGAATGCGGATCGGTGGAAAGTCATGCCTTCCAACATCGAAGAAATCACCAAGGATCTTCGCCCCAACTTGTAAGGCTGACATGTAAACCGAGGTCCCGGATACCTTGCCGCCAGCGTGCGGATGACTGCAATGGGCCGAGAGCGGCCAAGGCCAGACATTCCCCGAAGGGTCTCTGTTCGCCTCACGAACCCAACGGTGGCGGTCCAAGAGGCAGTCGATTTGGCGGCAGCCGTCACACGCGTTTCCAGGCAGTGGCAAGCCAACGGATGGCCGCAGCAGCTTTGGCCGATTGCGGACTTAGGAAATTCTAGGTGCTTGTCGTGAACGGTTTGGTAAAAACCATACTTCGACGCCCTTCGCCATGCGCGTATCGGGGCATATCGCGTACCGCAGCCGCAAATGGGGCTCGAATTTCGGACTGGCTGATGTTCCGATCCCATAGCTCGGTCATCAGGGTGTTGATGACCTCGACAAGCGGCGGCTCAAAGGAATTTCTTTCCGAATAGAGACAACCGGCCCATCTCCGACATCGGCAGGCAGGTCGATTGCTGGTTGTCCCAAAACATTAAGTCTCTCCGTCGACGGCATGAGCTGGACGCCTTTAATCTCCGAGGGTAATCCCGGCTTGCCGCAACCAAGCATCTGAATTCTCTTGTCCATTGTCTGTGCAAACTAACGGATACAGCGCGCGTTGCGGGGGCCACTCGACCTTGCCCTGCTTCGGTCCCGCGAAATCACAGAACACGGGACTGGTGCTAACGAACTCAGCAGGAAAGTTGTGGATGACTTCTTTCACACACGACAGCCGCTGATCGCCGTGTCCGGGGCACAATAACCAAACAAAGCCAGCAAGCACGATATCGTTTCGATAGCGGAAGGACCCATCACTGTCGCGTCGTCTGTCGGCGAGCTCCATCTCTGTGCCTCGTGACACATATAGACTCAAGAAAGCTGCACGAGCGTCCTGCGCCTTCTCGACGCTACCACTTCCAACAATGCCTACGATGGCGCGCATAGTCGAACTGGGGCAGGAATCAGGTGGGCTCGACGATCTTCCATTTCTAAGCCCGCTGAAATAATCCAGCCACGGCTTCACTTCATTTATGTCTTCCAGAGCAAAGGTCTGACGTTCACAGAACGCCTTGGCCGCATCAAAATTTTCGGAGGTCGTTAAATTTTGCCCATTTGCGTCGGTCGATATCGTTAGTATTAATAGACCTAATACCGCGCATAAAGACTTTAACTGACGAGTTAGTTTAGGCATATTTTATCACCTTTCGGCGTAATAGTGGTTCGCTTGATGGAGATCTCTCCGTCGGGGCGTCCTATGATTTCGGCTTCACCGGCGCGAAATATCGCGAGGAGCGGATATTGCGTCTGTCATAAGACTGCTTTTTTCGCAAAATCGAAAGTGCTGATTTTCGCGATAGTTCAACAATTGCGGAACACGTTGGTGAAAGACGAGGCGGGTAATATGTCGTAGAAACGAGCTGTCTTTCCGGCATAGTTTTTGCGATAATAACAGTTGCAACAGTCGTTTTAGGCGCTTTGCTCATCGCCACGCCTACCGCCGCAGATCCGGCTCGAGGTCCGAGAATGAACCCAGACTGGCAGATTACGCCGCATGAGGGCGTCGGCCGCCTTTCGTTTGGCCTTACACCGGATGCGGTCGCGTCCATGGCTTCCCTTTATGGCAAAGCCGGTCCTCTTATGGCCCAGGCTTCGTTTGCCGCCGAGATCAAAAACATCATCGAGCAATCCGATCCCGAACTGTCGAGCGAAACGATTGCCGCCATGAGGCGAGCCGCGCAGGACCTTGTCAATTTTTCCACCCAGAACCTGACGCTGGCGGGAACGCCGATCCTGCTTGAATACAGGGATGGTCTCTTGCATGGGGTGACGGTGGAGGCGGCACACGAGGAGGCGCATTTTCTGGATCAGCCAGTTTTTCAGCTCGGGGCTCTGGCGGTCATCAGGCTGTTCGAGCAAGCCAATGGCGCGCCCGGGCGGTTCCGTTCCAGCGAGGCGGCTTTCGATCATATCGGCGTCTCCTTGTACCAGTTCAGCAGCGTGTCCGGTCAGGGCCAGGTCCTTGCGATGCCGGCATCAGCGCCCGAATTCCGCGAACGCTCCATCACGCTGCGGCGCGAGCCCTATAGGCCGGCGGATGAACTTAATCAGTTCGTGAACCACTCCTTTCTTGAGTAGAACGCGCAAGCGACCTTGTCCCCGCCTGCGGAGCTTTGCCCCCTCCCAATCCACCCCGCCCAACGAAAACCCACCCCACCCACATTTTACCCTTGCCGCGACTCGCGCGCGTGGCTAGCTTCCGTGGCAGGCTTGGCCCGCGCCTCCCCCCTCCTTTCGGGGAAGTATCGCACATGCAGGGTGACTCGCATTCATCGAACCATCTGTTCGGGCATCGCATAAGGAGGGGTTGCGTTTTCGGCTCGTGATGGAGGTTACGCATGAAACTGTCTGCACCCCTGTTCCAATTGAAACGCCGGGCGAAGCTCATGGCCCGCAGCGCCGGCATTCCGCTCCACCAGGCTCTCGACCGGATTGCCGTCGACGAAGGTTTTGCCCGGTGGAGCCTGCTTTCGTCCCGGGTGGCCGCCGGTTCGCTGTCTTCGACAATCCTCTCCAGGCTCGAGGACGGCGACCTGCTGCTG
>CAZZZI010000197.1:0-8581 GCA_964658415.1 uncultured Sphingomonas sp.
AGCCCCGCAGTGCCTGGATGTCCGGACCGCTGATGCGATATTGGACAGGCTTGCCGACAGGAGGACCGATGTCGAGCAGTTTGACGAAGGCGTCGGTCCCGGGGAAGGTCTTGTTGAGATAGGCCTGCAGCTTGGCGCGCACCTGGTCGCGCACCTCGATGCTCTTGGTGACGATCACCATTTCGCCGAAAGACACATCGGGCGTCTGGACGTCGAAGGACAGGATGAAGCGCGGTGCGCCTGACCCGACATAGGTCGTCCAATGCGTGATGTCGCTGTTGCCGGCGAGCGCTTCCTTTTCGAACTGCGCCATCTGCCTGTTCGTTTCGGCGATCGAGCTGTTATGCGGCAGGTTCCAGTCGATGACGAGTTCCGGCCGGTCCGAGGACGGGAAGAACTGCTGCTGCACGATCCCCATGCCGCCGACAGCAAGCGCGAAGGCCGCGACGGTCACCGCGATCGTCACCCAGCGGAAGCGCATGGCGATCCCCAGGATCCAGGAGAAAGCCCGTGCGACGCGCCCCTTGTTCTCGTGGTGAGATTTCATCGTCTTGGGCAGCAGTGACACGCCGAGCAGCGGCGTGAACACCACGGCGACGATCCAGGACACGATCAGCGACACCGCGATGACGACGAACAGCGTGAAGGTGAACTCACCGGCGGCGCTGCTGTTGAGGCCGACCGGGATGAAGCCGGACACCGTCACGAGGGTCCCGGTCAGCATCGGAAACGCCGTAGACGTGTAGACATACGTCGCTGCCGTCTTGAGATCGTCACCGACCTCCAGTCGGGCAACCATCATTTCGACGGCGATCATGGCGTCGTCGACCAGCAGCCCGAGCGCGATGATCAGGGCGCCGAGCGATATTCGCTGCAGCGAGATGCCGGTATAGCTCATGACCACGAAGGTGATCGCGAGAACGAGAGGGATCGAGATCGCGACGACCAGCCCGGCGCGGGCGCCGAGGCTGACGAAGCTGATGACGAGAACGATCGCGATGGCTTCGAAGAGAGCCCGGGTAAAGCCGGAGACGGCCTCGTCGACCACGGCCGGCTGGTTGGAGACGCGCGCGACATCGACGCCGATCGGCAGATCGGCAACGATCTGTTCCATCTTCTCGTCGAGGCCCTTGCCGAAATCGAGCAGGTTGGCGCCGGCGCGCATGCCGATCGACAGCCCGATGGCGGGCTGGCCGTTGTAGCGAAACAGCGACGTCGGCGGATCGACGTAGCCACGCTTGATCGTGGCGATATCCGAAAGCGGGAAGAACCTGTTGTTGACGCGGAGGTTGATCGCCTTGAGGCTCTCCTCCGAGGTAAACTGGCCACCGACGCGCAAGGCGATCCGCTCCGGGCCGGCATCGACGAAACCGGACTGGGTCACGGCGTTCTGGTTTTGCAGCGCGTCGATCACTGTCTGGCGGTCGATGCCCAGTGCGGCGATCTTGCGGGTCGAGAATTCGAGGTAGACGGCCTCGTCCTGCGCTCCGTCAATATTGACTTTCCCGACATTGGGGACGGTCAGGATCTTCGAGCGGGCATTTTCCACGAGGTCGCGCAGCTGGCGCTGGGTCAGGCCGTCGGCGGTGAACGCGAAGATATTGCCGTAGACGTCACCGAAGGCGTCGTTGAAGGTCGGGCCCACGACACCGGACGGAAAGTCGCCGCTGATATCGGCGATCAGATTGCGAACCCGCATCCAGGTCGCCGGGACGTCCTTGGCTTTGGTGGTATCGAGCAGGTCGACGAAGACGGTGCTCTGCCCGGCAGTGGTTTCGCTGCGGGTGACGTCGAGCGCGTTCAGTTCCTCGAGTTTCTTCTCGATGCGGTCGGTGACCTGCCGGCTCATCTCGTCGGCAGAGGCCCCCGGCCACTGGGCCTGGATGATCATCGTCTTGATGGTGAAATTCGGATCTTCCTCGCGGCCGAGACCGATGTAGGAGAAAATACCCGCAATGCCAAAGACGATCATGAAATACCAGACGAGCGAACGGTGCTCGATCGCCCAGTCGGAGAGGTTGAATTTTTTCACTGGTTTTCACCTTGATCGATCCGGACAGCCTGGCCGTCGCTCAGTTTATGAACTCCGGCGACGACGACGCGTTCGCCAGGATTGATGCCTCCCGTGACGTGCACGGTACCGCCGTCCACGACTGGCCCGTCAAGCGTCACCGGATGAAGCGAGACTTTGGCCGCAGCCGTGTCGACCAGCCAGACATTCGGCTTGTCGTCCTTCAGAAGGATGGCCGAGGACGGCAGCACGATCGAAGGCTTGGACGGCACGGTAGCCGACGCGGTGATCACCGAGCCGATGCGAAAGGCATCGGGTGGGTCGATCAGCGTGATCTTCGTGCGGCTGGTGCGGGTCAGCGATTCGGCCTCGGGGGCAATTTCGCGGACCACGCCCTTGGCTATCACTGTCGGGTCCAGCTGCAGCGCCACCTGGAACGGGGCGCCGACGCTGAGTTTTCCGAAACTTCCATCGGGGACGTCGATAACGGCCTCGCGCTGTTCGGGCCGTGCAATGGTGACCACGCTCGATCCGGCCGACACCACCTGGCCGACTTCTGCCGATGTGGCCGTCACGACGCCGTCGAATTCCGCCAGCAGCTTGGCGTAACCGAGCTGCTCCTGCGCCTTGTCGAGATTGGCCTGCGCCTTGCCGACATCGGCGATGGCGCTCTTGTGCGCCTGCACCGCCTGCTCGAGCGACGCTTCGGTGCCCGACTTCGAGGCTGCCAGAGCGCGCTGGCGATCTTCGCTGGACGCCGCATTGACAAGCTCCGCCTGGCTGTTGGCCAGATCGGATTGCGAGCTGCGGACTGCCAGTTCCAGCGACAGGGGATCGATGGCGGCGACGACGTCGCCCTTCTTCACCAAGTCGCCGACGCTGACATTGCGGGCGATGATCCGGCCGAGCACGCGAAACGCAAGCTGTGTCTCGATCTTGGCCTCGACGGTCCCCGGCAGCGAGAGGGTGGATTTTTCGGTCATTTTGGCGACGGTGGACAGCACCGGCCGGATGGGTTCAGGGCGGGCTTCCTCCTTCTGGCATGACGCCAGCAGGACCGGCCCGAGAACGGCCAGGACGATATAACGGACGGTCATTCTGCGGATCCTTTTCCGTAGGAAACAACTTGGCCGGGACGGAGAAACTTGGTGCCGTCCGCGACGATAATGTCGCCGGCGGAGACACCGCTGCTGACACCAAATTTGCCTGTCGCGTAGGTGGTGACGTCGACGGGGCGGATGGAAACCTTGGACGTGGCGGGATCGACGACCCAGACGGCGGTATGCCCGGCCTTGGACGCCATTGCCGACCAGGGAAGCTCGATCGCCTGCTGCGCGTCGGCGCGGAACGTGCCGCTGACGACAGAGCCGAGCGGCATGCTGTCGGCTTGTGGCATTGCGACCTTGACCTTGATCGTACCGGTCGTGGAATCGATCGTCGGCGAGATCTCGCGTATCGTGGCGTCGACGTGGCGGGTGGGGTCGGTTAGGAGCGTGATGGTGACCTTGTCGATCGGCTTGTCGCGCAGGAAGAGCGATTCGTAGACGTTGAAGACAGCATCGCGCGGGCCGTCATGGGCCAGGGTGAACACGGCGGATGCCGCCTGGGCCACCTGGCCGACTTCCGCATTGCGGGCGGTGATCACGCCGTCGGCATCGGCGCGCAGTTCCGTATAGGAGAGCGCGTCCTGGGATGTTTCGAGGGAGGCCTGGGCCGACTTCGTGGTTCCCTGCGCCGTCAGCCAGGTTTCCTGCGCCTGGTCGAGCGAAGCCTTGGTCGTCACCTGGGTCTTGAACAGGTTCTGCTGGCGCTCGAATGCCAGGCGCGCCTGCGTTTCGGACGCCTGCGCAGATTCGAGGGTCGCCTTGGACACGGCAAGATCGGCCTTCTGTTCGGCTGGATCGATCCGCGCGAGCACCTGCCCGGCCTTCACGGCGGTTCCCACATCGACAAGACGCTCGACGATCTGTCCGCTCACCCTGAAGGAAAGATCGGACTGGACCCGAGCGTCTATCTCGCCGGTGATGGTATTGCTTTCGGCAACGGCCGCGGGTGCCGCAACGACCGTATCCACCAATTTCGGCTTTGCCTCGCCGCTATCCTGCTTGTTGCAGGAGCAAAGCACGGCGGCGGCCGAAGCCAGCAGCACAATGCTAAACACGCTTTTCATGAAGTGGCCTCTTGTTATCAGTGTCAGCTTGATATAATTGACTAACCCAACAGTCAATGGATTTCTCCGCCGTTTTCCACTGGCAGTTAAACAGAAAGAACATACAAAATGCCTAATGAAGCAAAGATCACCCGCGCAGAGCAGAAATTGCGACGTCCGAAGCAGATTCTCGAAGCCGCCTTCGAAGAATTCGTCGAACACGGCTACGTCGCCGCGCGCGTGGAAGATATTGCTGAACGGGTCGGAGTAACCAAGGGAACCATCTACGTATACTTCGAAACGAAGGAAGTTTTGTTCTCGGCGATGATCCGAAACATCGCTCTGGCTTTTGAAGATATCCTCGCGAACGGCAAAAAGCTCGAGGGGAATTGCAAAACCCGGTTGCGCAACCTGATCACGCTCCTCTACGACGAATTCCTCGCCAGCCGGCGGCTGCGCGAACTGCTGCGTTTCGTGATCGCCGAGGGCTCTCGCTTCCCCCACGTCATCGACGAAAACCACAGGCAGTTCTTCGAGCCGCTGATCAATTTCATGCAGTCGATCATCGACGAGGGCGTCGCCAAGGGAGAGTTCAAGGCGGGGCCCGGCGCCGTAGCCGATATTGCCATGTCTCCCCTCATGATGGCGATGGTCCAGAGGCTGATTTTCGACGACCGACGTGAATTCGACAGGGATGCATCCATCGAGGCGCATCTCGACATGGTCCTGAACGGATTGCTTCCCTGCTGATCCATACAGCCTGACCGGACGGGCATACCGGCATTGCAAGCGGACTTGCCGGTTCCCTCCAAACTCTGTAGGTGAGTCGAACCGAACGGTTCGGTTCGATCAATTCACAAGATGGTGTTCATGATTTCTTCCCGTACGGCCTCGTCCGCCCTTCTCCTGCTTCTGTCCGGCTGCGTCAGCGGGCCGGATCACAAGCCGCCTGTCATGCCACTGCCTGCCACGTTCTCCGAAGGCGGCACGAAGGGCAACCAGGACGTCCCCGGCCGCCAGTGGTGGACGGCCTATCACGACCAGAAGCTCGAGAGCCTGGTTGCCACCGGGCTTGCCCAGAACGTGTCCATCCTGTCGTCGATCGAGGCGACCGTTGCCGCCGAGGGCGACGTGACCGTCGCCGGCGCAGGGGCGCTTCCCAGCCTGTCGGCCGACGCATCGAATACGACCAGCGGCGAAAAGGGCAAGCTGCGCACCCAGCTCAAGACCACCAACACGACCGGCGGCGACCTGACCGCCTCCTGGCTGCTCGATCTGTTCGGCCAGTACCGCCGGGCCCGCGAAGGCGCGCTCGATACGCTCGACGCCGCCTATGCCACGGTCGACGTCACGCGGCTCACCTACCTCCAGGATCTGGTGAGCAGCTACGTCAACGCCCGCTACTACCAGGCGCGCATCACGATTGCCCAGGAAAGCCTCGCCTCGCGCCGCAAGACACTGGAACTGACGAAATTCCAGATGGATGCCGGTGCGGCCTCGCGCCTCGACGTGGTGCAGGCCGAGGGGCTGGTCAATTCGACGCTGTCGGAAGCGCCGGGCCTCGAGATCAGCTACAGGCAGCAGGTTCACCACATCGCCACGCTGCTCAACCAGCCGGCAGCGACAGTCATCGCCAACATGCGCGGCGGCGGTGGACAGCCCGTCTTCCGCGGCAACGTCGCCACCGGTGTTCCCGCAGACCTCATCCGCAATCGCCCGGACATCCGCAAGGCGGAGCGCGATCTCGCCGCAGCCACCGCCGACATCGGCGTGGCCGAAGCCAAGCTCTATCCGAGCATCTCGCTCAGCGGTTCGATTTCACCTTCCTACGTCAAATCCGGCGGCTCCCACGGCGGCCTGACCTCGTGGTCCTTCGGGCCGACGCTGAACCTGCCGATCCTCGACGGCGGCGCGCTGCGCGCCAATGTCAAGATTGCCGAATCCAACGCCCGGACCTCCTACCTGACCTGGAAGTCGACCGTTCTGACCGCCGTCGAAGACGTCGAGAACGCCCTTTCGGCCGTCGGTCGCGACGCCCAGACGATTTCGGCGCTGCGCGCCCAGGTGCGCTCCTACCAGGAGGCCCTGGAGCTTTCGACTTCCAGCTACAAGGACGGCGCGTCGTCGCTGCTCAACGTCATCGACGCGCAGCTGTCGCTCGCCACCGCAAAGGAGAGCCTTGCCGCTGCCGTCCAGCAGAGCGCCAACGACTATGTCTCTCTGAATGTGGCGATCGGCTCCGGCTATGTCAGCGCGGGCAAGAGCCAGCAACCATAGACCGATCCGGGAGGAGTGAACGATGACTGAAATGGACGAGAAAACGGTGCTCGACGTGGCTGTCAGTCTGGACCGTCTGACTGCCCTGGTGGCCGATGTCGTCTGCGACACCGTCCCGTCGGCATTCGCCGACGACAAGTTCACCTTTGTCGAACTCAACGTGCTCCGCCACCTCGTCATGTCGGGCCCGACGACCTTCGATGCGCTCAAGGAAGCGGCCTCGGTGACGGACGAATTGCTGACGGAAGTGATGTGGTCGCTGTGCGACGGCGGCAGCATCGCCGATGAAGGCGGCAGGCTTTCGGTGACCGAAAAGGGAGCCGACAATCTGCGCCAGCTGCAGGTCTCGGCAAGGCGTGCCTATGCCGCTGCCCTGCAGGGCGTTCCGCCCGAGATTCTCACGGTCCTGGCAAAATCGCTCGGCGACGCGCTCCGGCATGTGCCGGCCCGTCCCCTGGCTGCCGATTCCGCCAGGGCCGCGCACGCCAGCTGAGGTCCGCAAAGGTCAAGCCGATGGAAACCAGTCAAGGGGCGGTGCCTCGCAAAAGCAGACGGCGAACGACCTGGATCCTCGTCGGGGCCGTGCTGGTGGCGTCGGCTGTAGGCGGTGGATGGCTTTCAGGGCCGACCGTGATGGACGCCCTGCGGAAAGCGGCAGCACTGACCGATGCATTGCTGGCGAAGGTGATGTGGACGCTGTGCGGCACCGGCTTCATTGCCCCGGAGAGCCGGGAGTTTTCCCTGCCCCAGAGAGGCGCCGATCGCCCGATGCTGTGGGTGATGGCCATCGACGCCAGGCCGCGCGGCACCGCAGACGTGCCGCATGACGTATTCGATGTTTTGGCGAAATCGCTCGGAGACCCCCCCGATGTGCTCGATCCGCCGCTGACGACCAACGCCGCAACCGCCGCATTCGGCATCTAGGTTTTGGAAAGGACGATAAAATGGACATCGGCAAGGGCGCACAGCCCAGCGACAAGAAACGGAAGTCCTCCTGGATCATCGCCGGCATCCTGATGGTCGCTTCGGCGGCCTGTGGGTGGTGGCTGGCAGGGCCGAGCGCCGACGACAGTGGCTCCCAAATCCTCGCCACCGCACCGCCGGCCGATACGATCGGCAAGAGTGCCGCCGCTTCGCCGTGAGCGCCGTGCGCCTCTCCCGGGCCGCCGCCCCCGAGAGGCACCTCGCTCAGTCGGTTTCGTCATGCCAGTCCGCAGGCTTGCCGAGCGCGGTGACGGGCAGCGCGGCGCCGAAGGTCCAGGCGCGCGGAATGGCCGCCGGCGGAAGCCGCATCCTGCACCAGCTCTCGAGATCGGCACTGAGGCCATCCTCGGGCGCGGCCGAAGCGGGAACGACGAAGGCCTTAAGGCGGGCACCCGCCGGCCGGTGCGAGAGACGCACGGAAGCCGCCCTGACCCTGGGATGGCGCTCCAACTCGGCGGCAATCCGCCCCGGCCAGACATTCACGCCGCCGACCTGAACGGCGCCATCGCGCCTGCCCCCGACGGTAAACTGCCGGTCGCCGACCGTTTCTACGCGATCGGGCAGCTCGCGGATAACGCCGTCCTGACGAAGAATTCCCATGCCCTTGCCATCGTCACCCCCGCCGGCTGCAAAATTCCAGTGCGGCATCAGGGTGAAAACCTCGGACGGATGCCGGCGCCAGCCGATGCCCGCCGTCTCGCTCGATCCATAGAGTTCGGTCATGCCGCCGAGGCCGCGACCGAGCAGCGACGCGACCAGCTGCGGCGAACACGGCGCAGTCGACACCACGCCCTCGACATCGTCGGCCCAGGCGGAGACGGTCCGGTCGATGGCCGACCACCGGTCGGGGAAGGAGACGATGAGATCTCCCGGCAACAGGGCGCTGTTCAGGAAGCGCGGCGAACAGGCCGAGCCGGGAACGACATCCACCGCGAGCCGATCGGCGAGGAAGCCGGCCAGCAGGCAGCCGTAGATATGATGCGCCGGGGCAAGGGCGACGATGCGACGGCGCGAGGAAAAGAGCGTCGCCAGGAAGGCGGCCTCCTCGATGAGCGCCGTCCCGTCATGCACGCAGCGCTTCGGCAGTCCGGTCGAGCCCGATGTAACGAAGGTGATGCGCGAGACACCCTGGGCCCAGGCAGAGCCGATGGCGTCGAGCC
>CAZZZI010000198.1:0-8571 GCA_964658415.1 uncultured Sphingomonas sp.
AGACTTCATTTCCATTTTCCGTCAAAGCCCACGAAAGTTCCCTTCTTTAACAAGGTAACGCCGGTACAATCATGCGACTTTTTCATGGGTTGATGCAATGGTGGAAGTGGAAGCGGTCTCCATCGCCGCCAGCTTCTCTTTACCGCGATCTTGGACTCGATCCGGCTCCCGTACCGGTCGATTGGCGCCGCCTGGATCGCTGGTAGCCACGGCCCCCGTTTGTCGCGAATATAGTGTATCGCTGCCAAAGACGTTCATGGCGAAGGATGTTGACTGAGATGCTCATGGACGATCTTCCATGTGTCGCGCTCCTTGCCGAGGATCGTCGTGCCTCGCCCGCCGTCCGATAAAGGCTTTCCTGCGGTCGTGACTCTCCATCGGAAATGATAGGTGCAGGCGGCGGCGGCATCGCCCATCGCGATCCAGTTCGTGTCTTCAAGCCAGTAGTCTTCCAGAGGAAATCTACGCCACGTTGCCTCAAATGCTTTGCGGATATCATCCAGGCCGACATGCGAGCCGTCGTTGAACCAGAATATTGCGTCTGGTGAGATCAAGGGCACCAGCTGGTCGAAATCGTGCAGGTTGATCCGGGCTTCATACTGCTTCAGCGTCTCTTCCGGTCGCATCTCATCATCTCCTGATCAGGCAGGGTCCGGGATGAAAGGCATACCACCTCTCGCAACAATCCCACGACCTCAGAGACCGTTGGCCCCTTGATCGTGGGCGGCTCCGCACGCTCGCAAAACTCTCGCCATACAAACAGCGTGAGTTCAGCACCATCCGTCACGGTTTCCCCCGGTCCTTCCGCGAAGTTGCCAAGCAGACGATATCTCTCGTCCTTCCAGAACAGCGCCTCGACCCAATCATAGATCGGGATCACATGGAAATGGATCGGATAGCCGGGTGAGTGACCGTAGCGGCCGATGTAGACCCGTTGAGCATGCAATTCCTGTTCCAATGCCCTCTGAACCGCCGCAAGCACTGGCCCAAGTTCGCCAAGCGCGCCTTCCGACAACTCGGACAAATCATCACTGTCAGTCCTGGAGCCACGCGGACTCGTGCGACGATCTCGATCTGGCTGCTGGACCAGCCAGGCAGTCGCAGGTGCCCGGTCGGGCAGCAAGGCGATCGCGACGCGGCGGCGGGGATCGCGACCAAAAATTGGCAATGACAGTTTCTGGGCGACCGGCATCATCGCCTACAAGGCGCAGTCCGCACTATGTTCTCGCAAGCTATCGAGCTGGCTCCTTTATGACGCTAAGGCTCATCAGCCTGCGGCAAGCTTCAGCGAAAGATTGGACAAGGACCCTTTCGCGGTGCTCAGGTTCGGCGGCGCTCAGTCGCGAGGCGATTTTTTTAACGGACCAGTCTGGCCAATCGTCAATGCCACCGGCTTTCGCATAAAGTAGGCAGGCACCGATCTCTGCGACGACCTCCTCGCGATCATAGCTGAGCAGGGAGCCCGTCCGCTCGAAACCCCTGCGCCGATTGGTATTCGGAACGAGTACGAATGTGAGAAAGGTGATCAAAATCCCAAGCAAGGCCGAACATAAGGCCCAGCTCGTATCAAGCAGGTGTGGGTAAACCATGTTGAGAAGGATGGGGACAATGAGCATAAGACCCAGGAAGAGGAGCAATTCCAAAAGGAAAAGAGCCTTTCCTGACCAGCCACCGCGGCAAGCCAAGGCATGCGTAATTTCGTGGCCGGCATTGAGGTGAAACGCGTCCCTGGCCAAGATCTTATATTCAGGAAGGTCGAGATACGCCGTCTTTCCCTTCAACTTGATGGACATAGTCAACCGGGATCCGATCGGCGGGTCTTGGGGGGCGGCTATCTGCGGCTTGAAGCGGGGTAAAAGCCATTTGAACAGCTCAACGGTCGCGAATGGCTCGTTATCAGTCCATTTATAGTCGCCCCTTTCCAATCGATAGCGACTTGGTGGCTCAGCGGCGATACCGGCTTTTCTTAGCTCAGGGCCGAGTAGACCTTTATGTTCGAGCTTGTCGCGCAGCGTATCCAATTTGAGCCACATCTGTTGAGACACTCCGCGAAAACAGCCGGTGGCATTGTAAATCCTAGCCGCGTTGCGACCAGGATACAGGTACCGGCTAGCTGTAGCTCGACAATCGCTCCTAAATCCTTAATTGCCGGCAGAGATGCCCGGAGCCGTCGCTAGACTGATCGCAGACACAATCGCGCATACCACTTCATGCGATCGGGTTCGCAAGATCGAACTGCGAACTTGCGATTGACAACGAGATTTCGCGCGGGAAACGCGTCCTTGGCGGTATGCGAAGCAATCGAAGGCGACTAAGAAATCGCCGCCTTGAAGGGATTCGGACCAGTGTGTCGCAGGCCATCTGGATCCAAGCTATCTGCAACAATGACATAGGCGTACACATTGCGAAAATGGCGTTAGTGGCGCCGAGTGCAGATGCATGTCTGGGCTCAAGAAAACCAGAACCCGTTTGCAACTTAGATCTTTTTACCCGCTGAACTCGGCAAGTTGGATCGAGAGCCAGTGTCCGCGCGATCAGCTAGGACAATGGTAGTGGCAAGTTTCACCGCCTCCATCGCCAGCGTCGCGTAGTCTTCATGCGACATCGCGAGGCCGCCGTGAAAAATTTTGCTGCGCTTGCCGTATAAGTCCTTCCAACGTTTTCCGATTTCCTCGAGTCCGAGCCGAGCTATCAGCATATTACAGGCTTCGTTGATGCCTCTCGGAAAGGCTCGGGCGATCGCAGTTGCCACCTCGCCGGCATCCTCAAGGGACAGATTTTCCGCCTGAATGGCAATTTCTGAAAGCTTCTCGCGCAACCGCTTTTGATCGGGCGACCATTCTCGCTTTACATAGCTGTGAGCGAGAAATTCGACGGCAGCAACAGCAAGCACGAGTTGCGAAAGTGGTTCGCGCGCCATCAACGCTGCGTTCAGCAGCCTAAGTGGCGCGGGATTTGGCTCCGTTCTTTCAGCCTCGAGTTCTTCTTCTACTGCGCGCAGAAATGGACCGGGACTTTCAGCGATGGCCAACTGCATTTCAAAAGTCTCGAACCGTATGTCTCTGTCGTCTGGGTAAACGTGAAGCCCATGTACCTGCGGACGCTTCTCGTAGCCATTCCTTTGAAAAATATCGTCTAGGTGTTTACGCGAATAGCTTATCGATGCCCGATCATTTCCGACATCGATACCAATCCCGCTTCGGACCGATGCTGCGGCTAAAGATGCCTTTAACTGCTGACCGAATGAAACGGCCTCCTCCTCGGTGGAGAAGTTCCTCGCCGTGACCGTGATCCAAACGGTTCTGGCTAGGGGACCGGCGATGATTTCCTGTTCAATTGCAATTGATCGCCCTGCAAATACACGCGCCTGATTGATTTCGTCCGACTTGAACTCCCTTGCCGATCGAAACCGGAACCGTGCGAAGTACCCCATTCCGTTACCTTTTGCATATCTGCGGATAGCCACATGGATTGGCCCATTTATCTATTTTGCGGAGGATCTCCTCACACCGAGAAGGTCTTTCCAGCTATTATTCTACCCGCACCAACTGGTATACGTCACTTGTCGCTTTACGAGTTTAAATGGGTATGATACCCGTTTGGTGGGGAATGAACCCTTTCATCAAAAAGGGGTTGAATGTCTTATGCTCGTTGGGACGAAAGAAGTTCAGGCAGTTACTGGCCTTTCTGCTGATCAGATCCGCGAATGGACCGGCCGCAGAGGCATCGTTGTCCCGGACATCCCCGCGAAGGGGAAGGGAACGCAAGCCCGCTTCTCATGGCAGACTCTTCTCGTGTTGCTGATTGCTCGCACATTAAGGGATGACTTCCACGTCGAACTCGCTGCTTTTCAGTGCGCGCTTGAAGACATACAGCGACAACTTCGTGGGCAAGCCTTTCATGCTCTCCAAGGGGCAACCGCTGTCTTCCCATCTGCCAAATCATCCCGGTTAGAGCGGGCCATGACCACCAGCTTATCTATCAACGCAATCACCATTCATCTCGATAGCCATATGTCCGCCATCGCCAAAGGACTTGGAACAGTGGCGCCAAGCGAGCAACTCCCGCTCTTCCGGGCGATAGGCTTAAGATGACAAGCGCGCTAACTCCTCCGCTTCAGGAGCTTCTTCGACGCCTGGGCTACGAAACCGACATGGGCTGGGTTGCTGCGTCCGAGTTCGACAAAGTTACGACGCACCGCTTTGCTCTCCAACAGGCGAGATCAGAGATATCGCTTGTGGGCGCGTTCTGTTTGATGCATCCCGGCGAAGACGCATCCGTAGTTTCTACACCCCTTGTTTACGTTTCCACTGCACCGGACCTTACCGCGGCGCGCGAAAATCATCGCCGTGTATGGAGTCAGGGCTTGGTGCCATTCCTCCTTATCGCGTGCCTCGATGAATTTATCCTCTGCCCTGGATTCTCGTACGGCCACGATGACTGGGAGGGGCTTGTCCATCGATACGACCAGACGGTTGTGAAACAGCTTCCGGTTTCGGCGGAAGATCCAGGCCGGCTGCTCGGTTCAGCAGCCGAGCTTTGGGATCTGCGTGCTGTCCGCCTGCGCACATCGCTCTTTTGGCGCGATCATTCGATTGATGTGGCAGGACGGGTTGACCGCAGATTGCTGGCTAGCCTTGAAGCTCTGAGTGATCGGCTGATCACCGGCGGCGAAGGCGAAATTCCGATATCCCCAGGCGCTGCAAATGGCCTGATAGGGCGCTTCCTCTACATCTATTTCCTTTTCGATCGGCGCATTATCGATCAGAGCTGGCTTTCGCAGCGCGGCCATGCCCTTGCTTTGGACGATAGGGCATCCGTCTGGACTCCTGATGCGACGTGGCGCCTGTTTGATGACCTTGACGGCATTTTCAACGGAAGCATTTTTCCGCTAAACGACCTAGAGAAAGACGAAATACGCGCTCAGCACATCAATCTCGTCCGGCGCGTGATGAAACATGGCTCTCTCCCCCTTCGCTCGGGCGGAGAGCAACTGAGCTTTCTCGACTTCTATCTCGGCATACTGCGGACGGAGACACTTTCCTCTGTTTACGAACAGTTTCTGAAAAATCTCCGTTCCGGCGAGCAAAGGATATCTGGCGCGTTCTATACTCCGCCGTATCTTGTCGACTTCATGCTGGATCGCGTCGAAGAAGAGCAGCCGCTCTGCGACGGCATAACAGTTCTCGATCCTGCTGCAGGATCGGGCGTCTTTCTTGTGGGTGCCTACCGTCGAATGGTGGAGAGAGCTCGCTGGAAGCAATCCATCGACGGCTTGCCCTTGGACGAACTTCGGGGACTTCTTACCCGCAACATCTTTGGCATTGAACGCAATCCGGACGCTTGTCATGTCGCTGCCTTCAGCCTCTATCTGACACTGCTCGACTACGTCAGCCCAAGAGATTTGACACGGGTCGCGGCCGGCGAGGATCCGGAGCGACTGTTTCCGCCACTGGTTGGTAAGAACATTCAGCCACGAGACTTTTTCGACGTCGACAGACCAATGACCGAGATCCCCGAACGCTTTTCTTGCATCGTGGGAAATCCTCCTTGGCAGAGTGTCGATAAGCTCGAATCCGAGCCCGCAGAAAACTGGCGTGATGCAAATCGGAAGTCAGCGCCGATCGGTAACGATCAAGCGGCCGAGCTTTTCACCTGGAAGGCTCTCGATCACCACCTCCTCCCTGGCGGGCTCCTTGGTTTCCTTCTTCCTGCCAAGAGCTTCATCAATCCGACGTCAGCAACTTTCCGCCAGACGCTCGCATCTCGCCACACCGTCATTGGAGCGGCAAACTTCGCGCATCTACGCTATCGCCTCTTCGCAAGCGCGCGCCAAGCTGTAGTGGCGGCGTTTGTGAGGGCTGCTCCGCCTTCGAGGCGAGACTTGGTCTGGATCTATTCGCCGCTATCGATCTCGCAGCCTCTCGCAAGGAAAGAATGGCCTTGGACGGTCGTTTTTGATAGGGCTGAAGTGCAAACAATGCGCTACGAGACCGCTATCGGCGACCGGCGTTCCTGGTTTGACATGTTCATGCTAAGGCCCGTTGATCGATATATCCGACAGTTTTTGGCCGATCAAGTTGAGACCGAGCAGCTTGCTAGCTTGGAGATCCTGTGTGGAACGGTAGACGCACGGATCAGCCGTGGTGGGAACTCGAGCGAGACTGGGGTTAATCGCCTGTACCTGAACGATGCTCCGGCTAAACCCGAAGATGACACTTCTACCCTTTTTCCCTACGCTTATATGAGCGAAAATCTACTCCCAGCTGAAGAGTTGGAGCGCGTTCGTCAATCCTATCGCCATCGCTTCGGTGGCAACGTCCTGCTCATTCCGCGCAACCTTAAACATGTGCGAATTCAAAGACTGCCTTATGGCTTTACGTCCAGCACGATCGCCATGTTCTTTGACAAGCCGGCCGCCGACGTTACTGAAAAAGAACTGAGGCTCCTCGAGGCCGTACGTCGCTTTCTATCCTCCCAAATCGGTCACTATCTTGTTGCGACAACTGGTCGGCGCTGGTTGATGGATCGCCGCAATGTCGAGCCTGAAGACGTCAAGTCTCTCTACGTACCTTTTACGCATCTCGACGATCCTCGCATCGACGAGGTGCTAAGGGCATCAGGAACTGAGCTCGATCAAAGCTTGCTCAGGCTCTTCGGAATAGAGGGCGACCTCCAGCGTGCGATCGAAGAGTTTCTCGCGTTCCGTCTCGGCTTTCGTGACGGAGACGTGCCGATCGTTGCACTAGCCAGGCCGGATGACCACGACCTCGGTTGCTATCGCGATTTGATGCGTCAGCGATTAGATGGATTGATGGGACGAAAAGGCGCTTTTGAGGTTGAGATTGTTCGCAACGACGATCTCGATCTGGCTGCAGTCTCTGTTCAATTTGTGTCTCGCCGTACGGGCTCAGGTGAAAAGGAACACGACTTGGCCAGCGCTGGCGAGCACGCCATCCGGCGGTACCTCCACTCGGCCGCCAACAGCTTTGACGACAGTCTGTCCATCATTCAAAATTCTTCCGACCTGGTCACGTCTGTAAAGCCTCTAGAGTTCTACCGCTGGACACTCGAAAGCGCATTTTCGGACAGTCTGCACTTTATGCGCGCTTTCAGCGAGGAGCGCTGATGAGCATCGCGCATGATCAGCCGGCCCTTTTCGACGTCCTGATAGATGTTGGATTTTCCGAGGTGAAGGCGGAACTCTGGTCGCGGTTCGTCGAAGCGACGGTTCAAATCCTTGACGAGGCTGGCGACAGGCTCCGTCAACCAGATGCGTGGTCGACGTACATTGCCAAACGCGGTGCAGTTTCGACGCCAAGGCGGAAGGGCAAAACGAAGGTCGAACGCGTTCCTATCGAGGATGGGATTACAGCAGAGCTCGGCCATATTGCGAGACGTTTGCGTCGCGCGGTGGGCTTTGACGATTTTCTAAGGCAGCAGGAGGTTGTTTTCGAGACCGAGTATCTCGTCGAGAGCTCAAATCGAACAGGCCGGTACTCAAGAAAAGTCGACTTCTTCGTCTATTCCCAGCTTAGTCCAAACGCCCCCCAGTTTGCTTTAGAAGCCAAGCCTTTGAGAGCGTTTGCTGACATCGGGAGCCGTTATCTTGCAGAAGAGGGGATCGGTTGCTTCTTCACCACCGATTCAGTTTATACGACCCAGCCTATCGCCGGTATGATCGCGTACACGACAAATGCGGGGCTCGTCTCCCATCTCGACGACATTAAGTCCGAAATCGAGATCCTTGACCGGCAAGTGCTCGTTAAACACTTCGGAATTCCGCCAAAGCCAATCGTGCTATTACTATCGAAGCACAACCGCACCGCACTGAGCCTTCCACCTATCGGTATCGTGCATTTGGAGATGCTATTTCCAGCGGAACAATCCGAGCTGGTGCCGGAGGACGGCCCTTAAGAACCGGCCAGCTGCCCCGAGAGCCGGCTTCTTCTGAATTGGCGAGCTGTGGATTGCCGAATGGGCTTGGCCCATTTTTCTGTTTTGCCAGGATTCATCCATATTGCGAGACAGTATTTTCGGCCAGTATTGTAATTGCAATCAGCTGGTAAACGAGAATGAAAGCTGGCGCGAACCTAGCTAAAACGCAACACGAGTGACGACTATGAGGTCGGTCAACGCCATGCCAAATCCGAGAAGGAATAACGATCATGACCGATCTCGCGAAAACCTCTGCTGCCAACTACCCGGTCTCGAACAGAGACATCGTGCCGCTTTCCGAAGCCGTAAAGGTGTGGGCGCGTGTCGCGGCGCTCAGCTTCGGCGGTCCGGCGGGCCAGATCGCCGTCATGCACCGCATCGTCGTCGATGAGGAACGGTGGGTGGGAGAGCATCGTTTCCTGCACGCCCTGAACTATTGCATGCTTCTGCCCGGCCCCGAAGCCCATCAGCTTGCTATCTCCATCGGCTGGCTGCTCAACAAGACCAAGGGCGGCATGATCGCCGGCCTGCTGTTCGTCCCGCCCGGCTTCATCTCGATCCTGGCGCTCAGCTACATTGTAAGCATTGCGAACACCCCACATTCTAATGTGGTTTCCGATCGCGCATAATTCC
>CAZZZI010000199.1:0-8529 GCA_964658415.1 uncultured Sphingomonas sp.
CATCTTTCCGGCGGCTTTGCCGACGGTTGGGAGGCGCCTGCGCTCAATGCCATGGCCAAGGGGCCCGTCGGCTGGACGGAAGACGCCTTCTATGACTACCTGCGCAGCGGCCATTCAAGTGACCACGGCAGCGCCGCCGGTCCGATGGCCCATGTGGTGGAGGTCATGCAGCCGCTGCCGGATTCGGATATCCGCGCCATGGCAAACTATCTTGCCAGCCTCAACAAGGATGCCGATCCCGCGAAGGCCGCGGTTCAGAGCCAGGCCGCCATTGCTGCCAGCGACGCTGCCAAACGCGATGCAGCGCTGGCCTCCCCGAAGGGCGAGCGGATCTTCAACGGCGCCTGCGCCACCTGCCATGCGGGCAACACGGTCCTCTCGTCCCTGGCTCTGAACAGCAACCTGCACACCGATACGCCCGACAATGTCATCCAGGCAATCCTCGGTGGCGTCGACGCGCCGGCGATCCTCGCCGCGACGACAGGGCGCGAGGCACCCGAAGTCATGTCGATGCCGTCATTCCGCAATACACTGGACGAGACCCAGCTGAAGGATCTCACCACCTATCTCCGGGCCCGCTTTGCCCCGGACAAGCCGGCATGGAACGACGCTTCGGCCGCTATCCAACGCGCGGCGGCCACCGCACACTGAGGATGACGCATTGCCGGAAACAGCATCCATTGCGGATTTCGACAGTCGGACGCTCTTCCGGACGCCGACAGCTGCGTTTCGCCCATCCGCCGACTGGTTCTGGCACAGCATCCCGGACAAGGCGATCTGCTGGCCGCAATTTGTCGATTTTGCCTTGCCGCCGGCAGGCATCAACTCGAGCTTCATGTCGCCAATACGGCGGCAAACCGCTACTACCACAACACACCTATCTCGGCAGCACCTGGACATTAGCGGGTTGGGTGCCCGCCTCTCCTCGTGCCTCTGCGAAACCGACCGGAATGAGATCATGCTGAAACACTCGACAGTCCCCCTGATGCGCGCCTGGAACAGCTGGTCCGACAGGCCCGCCGAAATGGTGTTCCTGCCGCTCGGCGTGCGCATCACGCCCGTTCTCTATTCCACGCGCAGCCGGACAACATCCATCATGGAGCCACGGCGCGACACCGTGCGGCTCGGCCGCCACGCGATCGATGGATCGCTGATCGAGCTCCAAACCGACCACAGTGGTACGACCGTTGCGTTCAGGACTGACAAGGCCGATCCTTTCGCGGTTCGCGGCAGTTGGGAGGGCAAGGCAGCCGGTGAATGGGGCCTGCGCTTCTGGCTGACGCTGGCAATCTCGGCCGATGGCGCCGAAGTGGTCACTTACGAGACAGGCCGCGGCATTACCCTCGTCAAGGTCGGCACGCGCTTCGTGGCCGTCGCCACGGCGGAAGCGCCGGTACATGTGACGGGCCACGACTCGATCGAGGCGCTGCGGGCCGATTTCGAGGCAAATGGCTATTTCTACACCGCGAGCCGGAAGAACGAAGCGCCGGTCATCGGGCTGCGCTTCAATCTGGAAATGATGCGCCAGGGCGCCTATGCCGCCGCAGTGGCCGACAGTGCGGAGCTTGCCATCGCAAAGGCCGAGGCCTGCCTTGCCGCCGGCAAGGCGGCCGCCGTTCCAGGCGCCCATGAAGGCAACTATGAAGGATCGCTTGATGCGATCCGCGATGTGGTTGCCTGGAACACGATCTGGGACGAGACCAATGCCCGACCCTACACGGCCGTGACACGCATCTGGAATCTCGGAAAATTTGCAGTCTGGTACAACGACCAGCTGTTTGCGGCACTGCTCGCCGGCGTCTTCGATGCCGATCTTGCGCGCGAGAATATGGCGACGGCAATGGCGAGCGCCACGCCCCAGGGCAACATCGCCTGCATCGTCACCTCGAACGATGCCTGGGTGGATCGCAGCCAGCATCCGAACGGCGCACTCGTCGCCTGGCAGCTCCACCAGCGCACCGGCGAACGCTCGCTGCTGGCGGCAAGCTACGACGCGCTGGCCCGCAATCAACGCTGGTGGCGCGAGCATCGCGATCCCGATGCCTTCGGGCTGCTGTCCTGCGGCACGTCCGATGTCGGCGAAGGCCTCTACAAGGGCACGCATTTCGCCGCGCGCAACGAGACCGGCATGGACAATTCCGCCACCCATGACGAGGCCATTTACGATCCGGTCACCCGCACCCTGTCGACATTCGATCTGGGGCTGAATTGCGCGGCCGTGCTCGATGCCGAAATGCTGGCGAAAATGGCCGCCGTGCTCGGCAAGGATGACGATGCCCGGGAATTCGGGGGCATCGCCGAGCGGTGCCGCAAGCTGATCTCGGAGCATCTCTGGGACGAGAGCCGAGGCATATTCGCCAACCGCCAGCGTCACGGCGGCTTCGTCCGTTCGCTTTCGCCGACCAGCTTCTATCCCCTGCTGTGTGGCGCGGCCAGTCCGGCGCAGGCCGAGCGGCTGCTGCGGCACCTCGGCGACGAGACCACCTTCGGCGGCGACTATGTCCTGCCGAATGCGACGCGCGACGACCCCGCCTTTGCCGACAACGTCTACTGGCGCGGCCGCATCTGGCCGAACGTCAACTACATGGTCTGGCTCGGCCTGCGCCGCTACGGTTTTGCGGCCGAGGCAGGCAAGCTCGCGCGTCAAAGTTACGAGCTCTTCATGAAAAACTGGACCAAGGACCGCATCGCATCGGAAAACTACAATGCCGTGACCGGCGAAGCGATGGACCAGGGCGATACGGATCCCTTCTATATCTGGGCGGCGATGCTGCCGCTGATGGCCGTCGGCGAGATTGTCGATTTCGATCCGTGGAAAGGCTGGACGCTGCACAACGCGGGCGCCGATCTTTCGATCGGGCCGATGCTGTCTCCTTCCGGAATGATGTCGGTATCCATTGCCGGTGGCCTGCTGGAAATGACGCTGGACGGACGCCCATCGCTCACGACCGATCTCCAAGCGACCCTGTCGCAGATCGCCTTCAGCGATGCACGTTTTGCCTGCATGATCGGACCGGTGGATGGCGCCGGTTTCATCGGCCTTCCGCACGTCGCTCCCGGCAGCATCGTGGCGGCTCGGCTCGATGGAAAGGACATTGCTTTCGAGGCGGCTGCGGACGGCGTCCGCGTCGAAATTCCGCCATCCGCCCTTGGCCGGAAATTGAATCTCTATTTTTTTGACAGCGCGGACATCAATGGCACTTGATGGAACTTGACATGTGACAAATACGCATATTACTTTGCATACAAATTAAAAAGACTGCCGAAAGATCAAGAGGGTTGAACGGAAGTCTGCGCATCGGGGCGCTCTGCTCGTGATGTCGACATCCTGCTGACTGTGACTGATAGAATTGCGTTTATATTGGTGCTGTGCCGAACGGCGCTGCGAAGACGCTTGCCTTCAGATCCGCATGTTCAGGTTGTTTCCCTCCCCTAGATTAGTTTGTGTACAAATCATATGGCGCGTTATCTCGAGCGCGACTTGCCTTTGATTTCCATATCGCCTGGGTCGTCGGCTTCGGCCGTGGACACTGAAAACAGTGAATTTTCATGAGGGGTTACACAATGACTGAAATCACGAGACGCAACGCGCTGAAGCTGATGTCCGGCGCAATGATTGCCGGTGCCGCATTCTCGGGTCTGCCGAGCCGTGCCTTTTCGGCCGGCAAGATCACGGTCCTGAACTGGCAGGGCTACGGCACCGACGAAGCCTGGTCGATCAAGGCCTTTGCCGAAAAGACCGGCATCGAAGTCGTCCACGACTACTACAGCTCGGAATCGGAAATGCTGACCAAGCTGCGCACCAATCCGGGCGCCTACGACATGGTCGTCCTGAATGCCGCCCGCTGCGCGCAGGCAACGGCGGAGGATCTGCTGCAGCCGATCGATTTCAGCAAGGTTCCGAACGCCGCCACGATCGATCCCAACCTCCGCTCCAACGCCAACTTCCTGAAGGACGGCAAGGGCTACGCGGTTCCATGGGTCTGGGGCATGACCTCGCTTGCAATCCGTGACGGCATGCCTGTTCCGGACAGCTACAAGGTGTTGGCGGATCCGGCCTACAAGGGCCGCGTTGCCATGGACGACGACGCGATCATCTGCGTTGCCGCCGGCGCGCTGATGACCGGCCAGGACATCAACAATCCCAAGGATCTCGGTGCCGTCCGCGATGCGCTGAAGTCCATCAAGCCCAACGTAAAGCTGCTGTGGTCGACGGAAGACCAGTGGAACAAGTCGTTCGCAGCCAAGGAATTCGATCTTTCGCTGTTCTGGTCAGGTGGCTCCGTGCGCTCAAAGCGCAATTCGAAGCTGCCTGTCGATTTCGTCGTTCCCAAGGAAGGCGGCATTGGCTGGGTGGACGGTCTCGGCATTCCGGCATCCGCCCCGAACGCGGAAGGTGCACTGGCCTTCGCAAACTGGCTGATCGACCCGACCTTCTACCTCGAATGGGCGACCAAGGTCGGCGCGCCGGCATCGTCCAACTCGGCAGCCCTTGCCGCTCTCCCGGCCGACGACCTGAGCCGCCAGGTTCACAAGCCGGAATACCTCAAGACCATGGGCATCATGTCGGCCCTGCCGGACGATCGCCGCGAGGCATTCAACAACCTGTGGCAGGAAGTGAAAGCCTTCTATGCGGAATGAGACTGGTACATCGACGTCGGAGCGCGGACCTTCGGGTCTGCGCTCACGACGCGCCCTTCCATCCTGGGTGTCGACGACGGCGCTGCTGATGCCGACCTATGGCTGGCTGACCCTCGCTGTTTTCCTGCCGCTGCTGACCATGCTGGTCTTCAGCTTCATGTCGGCCACCCCGATGGGCAAGGCGCCGATCGTCTTCACCCTGAAACAGTACCGGGCCTTCATCGATCAGCCCTATCTGGTCGGCATTGCCGTCACGTCGCTGCTGATCGGCTTTTGGACGACGCTTTGCTGCGCCGTGATCGGATTTCTGGCGGCTGTCGCGCTCACCCGCTCGACCTTCGGCAAGACGCGCGAAATGCTGCTGATCCTCATCCTCCTGCCGTTCTGGACCAACGGTCTGGTCCGCGTCTTTTCCTGGACGATGGTGCTGCGCGAGAACGGCTTCCTCGACACCCTCTTCCACATGGTCTTTCCGGATGCCGGCTCGATCGGCTTTCTCTACAGCCGTTACGCGATCGTCGTCGGCCTGGTGCATGGCTACCTGCCCTACATGATCCTCACCTGCTACATCGCGCTGGTGACCATCGATGAAGCGATCATCGAGGCTGCCTCCAGTCTCGGCGCGCGCTGGTGGACCATTCTCTTCAAGATCCTCGTGCCCATGGCCGCACCCGGCCTTGTCTCGGGCGCCGTGCTGACCTTCATTCCGGTGATCGGCTCCTTCATGGAACCTCGCATTCTCGGCGGCCGCGTCGGCGTGACGATGGGCACCGTCATCGAGGACCAGTTCACGCAGGCCTTCAACTGGCCGCTGGGCGCCGCGCTGTCCTTCACGCTGCTTGCCGTCGTGCTGGCTATCTTTGCAACGTTCTCCGGCGTCCTGCGCCGTGGCACGACAGCCTAGGGAGGAGACACCGAATGAAATCGCTTGGTCGTTTCTATCTGATCGCCATCCTGGTCTTTCTCTACACGCCGATCCTCGTGATGATGGCCATGGGCTTCAACGCCTCGCCGCTCTACGAACTGCCCTTTACCTTCTCCACCCGCTGGTATGAGGCGCTCTGGGACAACAGCATCCTGCTGACCGCAGGCATGAACAGCATCATCATCGCCGTCATCACCGCTGTTTTGGCGACCACGCTCGGCACGATGGCATCGGTTGCCCTGTCGCGCAGCACGTTTCGCGGCAAGAGCTTCCTGCAGATCATGCTGCTGCCGCCGATCGCCATTCCCTGGCTGATCACCGGCACGGCCATGCTGATCTTCTTCTACTGGACCGGCATCGGTCGCGGCATGCATGCGATCATCATCGGCCATGTCGCCCTTGCCATTCCCTATGTGGTGCTGGTGGTCGGAACGGGCTTCCGAACGATCCGGGTCGACCTCGAGGAAGCCGCCATGAGCCTGGGCTCCACCCCCGTCCATGCCTTCTTCTCGGTGACCCTGCCGCTGCTCTATCCGAGCATCCTGGGGGCTGCCCTGTTCGCCTTCGCGGTCTCGCTCGACCAGTTCGTGATCTCCTATTTCCTCGCAACGCCCGGCTTCACCACATTGCCGGTTCAGATTTACTCCTCGATCCGCAAGGGCTTCACCCCTGAAATCAACGCGATCTCGACCGTTCTTCTTCTTGGTTCGATGACCGTGATCCTGATTTTTGCGCGCTTCGCCAAGCCCGGAGACACAAGTGACAAACGTTAACGTCCATTCCGTTGCCAAGACCTACGGCACAACGCCTGTTCTCGCCGATATCACCACCGAGTTTCCGGAGGGCTCGTTCACCAGCCTTCTCGGACCGTCCGGCTCCGGCAAGACGACGCTCCTGCGCATCATCGCCGGCTTCATCAAGCCCGACCAGGGTGTCGTGACCATCGGCAGCAAGGATGTCACCAACGTGCCCGTCTGGGGCCGCAACATCGGCATGATGTTTCAGTCCTACGCGCTGTTCCCGCACATGACGATCGCCCAGAACGTGGCTTTCGGTCTCGAGCGCCGTGGTATCAAGGGAGCGGCTGCCCGCAAGGAAGTCGATCGGGCCCTCGAGATGGTGCGCCTGCCCGGCTTTGCCAACCGTATGCCGAAGCAACTCTCCGGCGGCCAGCAGCAGCGTGTTGCGCTGGCGCGCGCCATCGTCATCAAGCCGAGCGTGCTGCTGCTCGACGAGCCGCTGTCGGCGCTCGACCGCAGGCTTCGCCAGGAAATGCAGGTCGAACTGCTGCGCATCCAGCGCGAGAGCGGGCTTACGACGATCTTCGTCACCCACGACCAGGAAGAAGCCCTGACCCTTTCCGACAGGGTCGCGATCCTCGACAAGGGGCGCATCATCCAGATCGGCGCGCCCGACGCCGTCTACGAAAAGCCGCTGACGCGGTTTGCTGCGGAGTTCCTCGGCGATTCCAACTTTCTCACCGGAACGGTCGTGGACGGCGGGGTTAAGCTCCCGGACGGCACGATGGTGCGCAGCGCCAGTCCCCTGCCGGCCATCGGCACCAAGGCGACGCTGGCAGTCCGCCCCGAGAAGATGTCCATTGCCGCCGGCAATGGCGAAGGCAACAACCTGACGGCACGCATCACGACGGTGATCTATGCCGGAGCGGTGCTCTCCTATCTGCTCGAAACGGCCGATGGCATCCCCCTCAAGCTCTTCGTGCAGAACAGGGACGGTACGTTGCTCAGCGAAGGCGATACGGTGACACTGAACTGGTCGCCGGAACACACCGTCTGCGTTCTGGATTGACGATGACGGGCGCGCCGCTTTCCAGCAACGTGTTGCTTGTCGTCATCGACATGCAACGGCTCTTTGCCGAAGAGACGGCCTGGTTCACGCCTGGCCTCGCCGCCATCGTGCCGAATGTGGCGAAGCTTGCTGAAGTGCGGCCGGACAGGACCGTGTTCGCCCGGTTCGTTGTGCCCCAACAGCCGGCCGAAGCGAGGGGACAATGGCAGAGCTACTACGAGCGCTGGAAGGCGGTGACGCTCGATGAACTCGATCCGGCAATGCTCGATCTTGTCGCGCCGCTGGCGTCGCTGGCACGGCCGGGTTCGATCGTGGACAAGAGAACCTATTCCGTCTTCGAGACTCCGGGCTTTGCGGAGCGCCTGGAAGAACAGGGTATCGATACGATCGTGTTCACCGGTGTCGAGACGGATGTGTGCGTCTATGCCAGCGCGCTCGATGCCGTGGACCTCGGATACAAGGTGATCCTTGCCAGCGATGCCCTGGCCAGCGGCGACATGGTCGCCCATGAAATGGTGTTGACGCGGCTGGCGCCGAGGTTTTCGGAGCAGATTGAAATTTTGACGACGGACGCCATTCTGGATTGGTGGTCCGCATGACGGCTTTTCATGGGTCGCCGGTTTTCGGCAGCCTTGAGCCCGGTTGAGAGAGAAGATGGACATTCCACTCAAGGACAACGCCCGGGAATCGAACGGTGCAGCAACGCCGGCGCCGAAGCGCGACCAGGCGCAGTATACGCTGGGCGAGCAGATCGGCTTCTTCCTGCGCCAGGCCAACCAGCGCCACGTGTCGATTTTCGCCAGCCTGATCGCCGAGAAGCTGACGACCACCCAGTGGGCGGCGCTCGTCAAGCTGAAGGACCTGCAACCCTGCTCGCAGGGCAATCTCGGCCGCGAGACGGCGATGGACATGGCGACCATCAAGGGCGTCGTCGACCGGCTCGTGAAGCGCGGCCTCGTGCATACGGCGCCCGACGCGGCGGATGCGCGGCGTCTCGTGCTGACGCTGACCGAAGAAGGCCAGGCCATGGTCGAGCGCAATCTTTCCATCGCGCTGGAGATCTCGCAGCAGACCCTTGGCCCGCTGACAACAGCGGAACGCATGATGCTGATGGAACTGCTCCAGAAGATCTGTTGACGGGACCCGCGCGGTCC
>CAZZZI010000200.1:0-2002 GCA_964658415.1 uncultured Sphingomonas sp.
GATCTCGTCCTGGATATTGGCGGTGATGACGGCGAGCGGCATGTGGGGATGGGCGGCCCGCAGCTCGGCCGCGAGTTCGAGACCGTCCTTTTCGGGCATGTTGAAGTCGAGAACGGCAAGATCGATGGCCTGTGTGGCGACAATATCGAGCGCTTCTTTAGCGTTGCTGGCCTCCACGCGCAGCCAGTCCGGCTGGTGGGCGGCGATAGCTTTACAGGCGACGATCCTGGCGAGCTTGCTATCGTCGACGACCAGAACTGTTACCGGCATGCTTGGTTCTCCAAAATCTTCTCAAGGCACAGTGCTATCGAACGGGGTATGTAGGTCGATGGTGGGTCAATCTCAAGTTCTGACGAGATCTTGCCGCGATTCAATCACTGATAATCGATGTCGAGGGCCGGTAGAAGATGATCGGCAACAAAATTGCCATCGGTTGCACCGCAAATTTTCGGCTTTGCCATCAGGACGACCTGCCAAAGCGCCGTATGCACCGCTTCCGCCGCCGCAATGTCGACGGGAAGCGCAGGATGCGATTCGAGAAGCGTCAGGAGGGCCTCGGCTTCGTCGACGCCGCAACGGCCTTCGAGAACGATGGCATGGGCTTCCAGCCGAACAGTCATCCGATCAGTCCCTCCAGATCCAGAACCAGCAGCACCTTGCCGTCACCGAGCAACGTCGTGCCGGCAATGCCCGGCATGCCGCGCAAGACGCCCGACAACGGCCGCATCAGCGTCTCTGCACGCTCGGCGATCGCGTCGACGGCAATGCCTACCCGCTCGGATCCCGCCTCGACGATCAGGACGCGCCGGTCTCCGGCATCGGGCGCGTCCCGCCGCAGATCCAGCAGCGACGCCAGATGCAGGAGCGGGATGGTGCGGTCGCGCAGCACGAAGGCTTCGCCGGCGCGGATCGGCAGGATCGCCTCGGGCGCCAGCCGCAACGTCTCGACGATGCTCTCGATCGGAATGCCGTAGCGCTCGCCGGCAGCCTCGACCACCATCAGCCGCGACATGGAGAAGCTGACGGGGAGCGATAGCCGGAAGACCGTGCCGGCCCCGGGCTGGCTCGACAGCTCCACCTTGCCGCCAAGCCGGACCACCGCGCTGCGGACGGCATCGAGGCCGACGCCGCGGCCCGAGAGGTCGCTGACGGCGGCAGCCGTCGAAAATCCCGCCCGAAACACCAGCTGCAGCGCGGTTTCGTCGCTGAGGGCCGCAGCTTCGTCGGCACGCACCAGGCCCTTGGCCACGGCCGCCTCGGCAATCCGCCGGGGCTCCATGCCGCGACCGTCGTCCAGCAGTTCGACCTCGATCTGCTCGCCGCGCTGTCGGGCCCTGAGCGTCAGGGTGGCGCGGGCGGGCTTGCCGGCGACAAGCCTTTCCGCTTCGGTTTCGATCCCATGGTCGAGGGCGTTGCGCAACAGATGCAGCAGCGGCTCGAAAAGATCCTCGACGATCTCCCTGTCGGCCTCGACGGCATCGCCCTCGATGACGAGGTCGATGGTCTTTCCAAGCCGCGCCGCCGTCTCGCGCACCAGGCGCGGAAACCGCCGGAACGTCTGGCTGAGCGGAATGAGCCGTGTCTTCGTCACCGCGTTGTAGAGCGCGCCGACCAGCCGCTCGATCTCGTGATGGCTGCTGAGGATCTGCCGCGACAGCCGTTCGTTGCCGGTCTCGCGCTGCGCGGCAGTGGCCAGCGGCAGCAGCCCGTTCTTCGCGGTGATCAGCTCGCCGGCGATCTCGACCAGCGCATCGATGCGCGAAGCGTCGACCCGCATGGTCGCCGGCTGGTTTTCCACCGCCGCAACAGCCTTGGCAGCCGCTGCCTCCGGCTCGGCGCTAGCAGGCGCTGAAGCGATCAGCCGCACCTGGTCGGGGATCAGGCGAAACACCGCTGCGATCTCGTCGAGCGGGGCGGCGGAGGCGGCGGTGATTATCAGGTTGCAGCGGAACGGATCGAAATCCCCCGCCTCCGGCCAGGGATCGCGCGTCGCGACCTGGAG
>CAZZZI010000200.1:2102-8474 GCA_964658415.1 uncultured Sphingomonas sp.
AGGGCGAGCAGCGCCTCCGCCTCTCCGGCCACGGGCGCCGACAGCGATCCGTCGCGGGCGATGTCGTCGACGCAGCGGTCGACCCATTCGACGACGGCGAGCAACGGATCGATGAGGCCCACATCGACCTCGATCGTGTCATTGCGGGCGCCGGTCAGCAGATCCTCGGCCAGATGCAGCACGCCGTGCATCGGCCCAAAATCGAACAGTCCGACCGAGCCCTTGAGGGTATGGATGGCGCGGAACGCGCTTTCGAGGCGCGCACGGTCGCGCGGGTGCCGCTCGAGCGTCAGCAGGTCGTCGGAGGCCTGCTGGGCGAGTTCACGCGCCTCCAGGGCGAACTGCGGCATCAAGTCGTCCATCACTCTCCCCCGATCCTGCGGTAGACGATGGCATCGGGAAAACGCGCGGCTTCGAAAAGATCCGAGATGCGCGTCATCGACTCCGTATGCCCGAGACAGATATAGCCCCCCGGCGCCAGGAAGTCGTGCAGGTTGTCGACGGCCGTCTCGCGGGCGGCAGCATCGAAGTAGATCAGCAGGTTGCGGCAGAAGATGACGTCGAACTGGCCGATCGCCTCGAGGCTCTTGCGGTCGACGACATTGGCCTGGCGGAAAATGACCGATTCGCGCAGATCGGCGATCAGCCGCCGCTGCAGGTCCTGCTCCGGCTCGAAATAATGCTGCAGCACCTCGTCCGGCAGTCGCGACAAGGCGCGCTGGCTGTAAACGGCATCGGCAGCCAGTTTCAGCACCGCCGTGTCGATGTCGGAGCCGATGATCTCGACATTGTAGGCATCGACCAGCGGCCAGTTTTCCAGCAGCCAGATGGCGATCGAATAGGGCTCCTCGCCGCTCGAGCACGGCATCGACCAGATGCGGATGCGATCGCCGGGCTTCTTGGCCTTGATGATCTCGGGCAGGATCGAGCTGGTGAGGCAGGCAAGCTGATGCACCTCGCGATAGAAGTAGGTCTCGTTGACGGTGAAGCTGTTGATCAGCCGCTCCGCCTCCTCAGGATCGGTCTTGAGCCGCGCCGCATAGGCGCGCACCGAGCCCACGCCGCTGGCTTCGATCAGGTCGGCGATACGACGCTCGATGTAGTAGCGCTTGGATTCGCCGAAAACCATGCCGGTGCGGGCATAGACGAAGGCGCAGATCTCCTCCAGTTCCGCCGCGCCCATCGGCGCGTCGCCTGACGGCCTGTCATTCGGGGCATTGGATGTCATGGCACCATGTCCATCAATGTTGCGGCGATCCGGCCGAGCGGTGCGACGCGGGTGGCGCCCTCCAGGCGAACCAGCGCCCCCGGCATGCCCCAGACGACGGCGGTTTCCTCGGATTCCGCGATGGTGCGTCCCCCGGCCAGCCGAAGCGCGGCCATGGCGGCGGCACCGTCATTGCCCATGCCGGTCATCAGGACGCCGATCAGCCGGTCTGCCGGGATCTGGGCAGAGGCCGAGCGCACCAGCCGGTCGACGCTCGGGTGCCACAGATGCTGCGGGTCGGAAGGCGTCGGCAGGCAGACGAGGCGTCCCGCCCGCGATGCCACGATGATGTCCGCGTCGCCCTTGCCGATATAGATATTGCCGGCTTCGAGGCGGGTCTGGGCGACGACCTCCTGGACCTCCAGCGCGCAGATGGCATTCAGCCGGCGTGCCAGCGGCCCGGTGAAGGAAGCGGGCATGTGCTGCGCGACGATCACCGGCCAGGGAAAGTCGGCAGGCAGAAGCGACAGCACCGCATCAAGCGCCGGCGGCCCGCCGGTCGACGTGCCGATCAGCACGACGCGGTCGATCTCGGCGGCTACCAGGCCAGGCCTTGCTGGCAGCCTCGGTGCGGCCGAGGGGGGCGCCGGCGGCCTCTGTCTCTCGTTGCTCCGCACGCGCTCCAGCAGGCGGCGGCTACGGCGGATCCGGACGGTCGCGGCATTGCGTACCTTTTCCACCAGCACCGGCGCCAGCCGGTCGATATCCAGCGAAATCGCCCCGCCCGGCTTGGCGATGAAATCCACGGCGCCCATGTCGAGGGCGCTCAGCGTCTCCTCGGCCCCGTCTTCGGTCAGCGACGACACCATCACGACAGGGCAGGGATGCTCCAGCATGATCCTGTCGAGACAGGCAAGGCCGTCGAGGCCGGGCATGTGGATGTCGAGCGTGACGACATCGGGCTTGAAGGCGGCAATGGTCGCCAGCGCTTCCAGTCCGTCCCGGGCCATCGCCACCTCGAAATCGCCCTCGGCCGCGAAGATGCGGCCCAGCAATTTGCGCATCAGCGCGGAATCGTCGACCACCAGCAGCCGGATCACGAGACGGCCGCCAATGCCGCTGTCGCGGTGAGGGCAGTGACGATGTCGCGCTCTGCCCGCGTCAGCAATTCCCGGGGATCGACGAGCAGGATCATCCGCCCACCGGTCTCGACGGCGGTGTCGATATGAGCGATGCGATCTAAGACGACGCCACCCCGCGTCGCGGCAAGATCCGGTGCCGGAGACAGGGCCGCGACCGGAATGGCCACCACGTCGCTGGCACTGTCGACAATGAATCCGGCTCTCAGCTGGTCGACCGTCACGACGATGGCGCGCGGCCTCGACGCACGCGCGCTGTTGCTCGCCTCGAACCTCTGCCGCTGGTCGATCAGGGGAACGGCCTTTCCGCGCAGGTTGATCACCCCCGCGACGAAGGACGGGGTATTCGGTATCGGCGTGATCGAATCCGGCAAACGAATGACTTCCTCGACCGCACCGATCGGCAGGCCATAGCTTTCCTCGCCGAGCGTAAAGATCAGGAAACGCTCGAAGGCCGTGTCCTCTGCCTGATCGGGCATCGATGCGTCTCCAACCCTGTTGTTGCGCGATTGTTCGACGACGTCAGCGCTGAACAATGTCTGCGTCGAAAGAATGGATATCAGGGTCCGCCCCCCGTCGATCCGGCCGATCGCCTCGATTTCAGCCGTGCTTTCGCCGCTATGCGCCAAAAGCGGCGGCACCGGGTCGATGGCGCTGTCGGGCATGCGGCGGATTGCCTCGATCCGGTCGACGGCAAGGCCGATGCGATCGGTGTCGTGATCGACGACGACGATCCGCCCGCCCTGCAGGCCGCTGTCCGGCAAGGCAAGCAGCGACGCCAGCGAAAAGACCGGCACGCTGCCGTCACGAAACGCCATCGTGCCGAGCGCCCTTTCGCCGGCCGTCGCCTTGAGGTCGTCGGGCCAGGCAAGCACTTCATGAATGCTTGCAAGCGGCAGACCGAAGGTCTGCCCGGCAACCCCGAAGGTGAGCAAGGCAAGGACCGGCTCTGCCGGAGCAGCACCGGACGGCGCCACGGCCGCGGAAGACGTTCGAAGCGGCGGGCGGCTTTTCTGCCGCGCCACGAGCTCGTCGCGAAGCAGGCCGTCGAGGTCGATGGCCAGGTGCCGTTCGTCGACCTCCACCTCGCCGAATTGCAGGACATCGTCGACCAGCAGTCCGAGCCGCTCGCCGTATTCGTAGACGATGACCCGTCGCCCCGCGCCGCGCTGGCAGGTCTCGTCCTGGAGCCGCGCCACCTCGACGACCGGCAGCGGCGTGCCGCGCAGGTTGGCGATGCCGGACAGCGCCGGAAAGCCGAGCGGCACCCGGGTGATCGGCGGGGTCTGGATCACCTCTAGCACGTTTTCGGCATCGATGGCATAGAGGCCGTCGCCCAGGCGAAACACCAGACGACGCCGCGCGTCCGGCGGTACAGGCAGGGCCTCGTCCATCGGCCTAGGACTCCACCAGCTGCAGCTCGTCCGCCAGGGAGGCGATTTCTTCCACGGCGGCGGCGAGGTCCTCGGCGCCGCGCGACTGCTGCCGGGCGGCGGTCGCCGCTTGCACGGTGGAGGCGCTTGCCTGCTGGGCGACCACGGCGATCTGCTGCGTGCCCGACTGGACTTCCCGCACAGCCGAGAGGATAGCCTCGGCCGCATCGATGACGCTGCCGTTGCTCTGGCTGATCCCGCCGACATCGGCCTCGATGGCGACCAGTTTCTCGATGATCTGCTCGCTCTTGGCGATCTCGGCCTCGGATGCCACGATATTGAGCTCGAGTTCGCGCTGCACGACGGCAATCTGGATCTGCAGGGCGCGGACCACGTCCTTGACGCTGTCGATGTTCTCGGCGGCATCCGAGGCGAGCTTGCGGATGTCGGCCGACACCAGCGCGAAGCCGCGGCCCGTGTCCCCGGCCCGCGCCGCCTCGACGGAACCGCTGACCGCAAGCATGCTGGTCTGGACCGCCACGAGCACGATACGGTCGACGGTGCGCCCGATGCGGAATCCGATTTCCCCGAGCGCACTCAGCGCGTCCAGCGCCTTGCGGGTGTCGCCAAGCGCCGTCAGCATTCCGCCGACGACGGCATCGACGCTCGCCTTGGTGCGTTTGATGAGCTGGATGATCTCGCCGGCCTGATGGCGGGCATGATCGGCATTCTGGTGGGTCTGGGTGGCGTTGCGCTCGATCTGGGTCATGGCCGCGTTGGCCTGCTGGGTGGCGGAGGCCTGCGCTTCGGCGCCCCGGCTGATCTGCTCGATGGCAATCAGGATTTCGCCGGCGGCCCCGGAAAGCTCCTGGACCGTCGCCGACAGCTCCTCGGCCGCCGATGCCACCTGCTCCGAAAGCGAAGCCGTCTTGCCGTCGCCGAGCAGTTCGTCGGCGAGCGCCGCCAGCGACTGCGCCGTTGCCTGGCTCTCATCGAGCGCGGCACTCTGCTGCTGCACGGAGCGCTGTGCCTCAGCGGCCGCCGCCGCCTGCTGCTCGGCGGCGGAAGCGACGATCTCGGAGCCCTTCTGGGCCTCCCGCGTGGCCATGTCGGCCTCGATCGCGGCCGTCAGGATCAGCTGGCTGCTGTCCGACAGGACGGAGAGATTGGCACGGATGGCATGCAATTCCTCGGTGATGGCGCGGCTGGCCTCGGACTGGGTCTGGGCGGTTTTGGCGGCCGTGCGGATACGGTCCGCAACGCCGCGCACGCCGTCGACGATGGTGCCGGCATTCTCCGTCACGTCGCGGGAGCTGCGCTCCGCCGTCTCGGCAAGCGCCCGGACCTCGTCCGCGACGACGGCAAAGCCCTTGCCCTCGGCCCCGGCCCGCGCGGCCTCTATGGCGGCGTTGAGCGCCAGGAGATTGGTCCGGTCGGAGATATCGGCCACCATCAGGGTGGTGGCGCCGATGCTTTCCGCCTGCGCCTGCAGCTTGTCGATGATCGCCACCGACGACAGCTGCCGCTCGGCATTGGAGGCGATGGCGATGATGGAGGCATCGATCCGGGTGGTGAAATCCAGGACGGAGGCCTGCAATGTCTCGGTGCGCCGGCGCGCGGCCTCGGCGGCAAGCCGTGCCTCGGAGAAGCGGCCGGCAAGGTGCACGGTTGCCGACAGGGATTCGTGGGCTGCACCGGCCGCCTCTTCGGCGCCGGCGGCAATCTGCTCGAGCGCACGGCGCAGCTGCTCGGCGGCGGACGCCGCCTCGGCAACGCCGACGGCCAGCTCTTCCGTTGCCGCGCCGATCCGCTCGGCGGCCTTCTGCTGGCGAATGCGCGACCGGTCGTGGGCGCGACGGGTGGCCGTTGCTTTCTCCGGTGATTCGGGGGCCGGAACCGGGGGCTTGGCAGCATTCCGCTTCGCGGCCAGATCGGAGGTCTTCACCAGGGCCATGATATATCCGTTGCATCGTTGTGCGGGCATCGAACGCCCGGCAGACTGAGGTACAGGGCGGCAACAGTGCCCAAACTAATGCCCGAATGCAAAAAGGAAAGCGACGCTGCGGGCGGGCTGGACAAGATTTTACGATCTCGGTTATCGCCGCGCCCCACCCGCAAACCCGATCGACGCCTCCCGAAGTTGCGGCGAGGCTGACTTGCGCAACTATTTTTGCTCACTGGAGGGGCAGACGCCGCTTTCTTAAGCAATCGTTGATGAACGCATGCCAGCATCGATCACGTTGATTTGCAGTTGACGTTTCGCAGGCCCCGCAGCACATGGAGGAGCGGACAATGGATGGATTTGCAATGCTTCAGCGCAGTGAGGAAACCGACGACGTCCTCGTCGACCGCCTGCAAAAATCAGCCTTCACCTACTTCCTGCGCCACACCAACCGGGAAAACGGACTGGTGGCGGATACCTCGATCAAGGGCAGCCACTGCAGCATCGCCGCCGTCGGCTTTGCGCTATCGAGCTACCCGGTCGCCATCGAACGCGGCTGGATCGATCGCACCGAAGCTGCCGAAATCATCCTGACGACCCTCAATTTCTTTGCCGACAGCGATCAGGGCGAGGAACGCGCCGCCACCGGTCACCGTGGCTTCTACTACCATTTCATCGACATGAAGACCGGCAACCGCGCCTGGAACAGCG
>CAZZZI010000201.1:0-8421 GCA_964658415.1 uncultured Sphingomonas sp.
CGTCGCTGGTGGTGGAGACGCCCTTCTGCACAAGCGATTCGATCCGTTCCCAGGCGAGCTGGGCGCGTGTCAGGCCGGCCTGGACGCTGTCGACGGCCGCCTGGCTCGAAGTGATCTGGGCGCGAGCGGCGAGTTCCTGCTGGCGGGAATTGGCCTGCGCCGCCTTCTGGCCGTCGAGCGTGGCGCGGGCCTGCGCCAGTTTCTGCATGTAGATGCGGTCGTCGATCTTGGCCAGCACCTCGCCCTGCTTGACGCGCTCGTAGTCCTTGACGCGGACATCGGTCACGTAGCCGCTAACCTGCGGGCTGATGATGGTGACATAGCCTTTGACATAGGCATCGTCCGTCGTTTCCGTCGAGGTCCTGAACGGTGGCAGATGCCAGGCGTAGAGCACCAGCATCACGCCGCCGATGCCGGCAAGGACGGCAACGACTTCGATGGGGGATCGGACGAGTCTCGACATGGGCGACCTTTTTCTCAGCTTGCGGATACGGTGGTCGGAGCATCGGCGATCCGCGCCCTGACGACGGCAATCAATCGATTGAGGATCAATACGGCAAAGGCCAGCACGGCGATCACTCCGGCAACGAAGAAAGCGTCGCCGAAGGCCAGGCTGTAGGCCTGGCGCGTGACCTGGGCGCCGAGCATCGCCAACCCCTCGCCGTTCAGCAGGCGGGAGTCGCCGATGACCTTGCCGTAGGACGCCGCCAGCTGGGCGGCCCGCTGGGCGACGATCGGATCTGTGAGCAGGACATGCTCGACCAGCACGCTCGAATGGAATTTCTCGCGGATGATGATGAGGGTGCCGTAGAAGGCGGTGCCGATCAACGAGCCGATGCTCTGGGTGAACAGGAAGATGACAAAGAACGTCACGAGATAGCCGGGCCCCTTGGCAAAGGCGGCGCGGAAGCCGGGCGACAGCGCTGGCGGCAGGAACAGGGTGATGCCGGCCGACATCAGCGCCTGGCTCAGATACATCTGTTCCGGACGCGTCAGGCTGGTCACCTGGCTATCCATGAAGGCCGCCGCGATCATCATCGGCAGCGCGATCATCTGGATCTGCCACCCCAGCCCGACATTCATCAGCGCCGCGCAGGTGAGCCCGCCCACCAGCGAGAACACAAGGATGATCAAATAGAGCATCTGCAGCTGGTCATAGAGGAGGCCGATGTTCTGGTAATAGATCAGCAGGATCGAGTTCTGCTCGGAGCTGATCATGCGAAAGACCAGCAGGACGATGGTCATGCGCACATTCGGCCAGGTCAGGAGCCAGCGTATGTCGATGAGCGGCGTCAGCCTTCTCAGGTCGATCAGCACAGCCGCCAGCAGCGTGACGATACTGACGGCCAGCACGACGCCGAGCCAGGGCACCTCGAGCCACCAGTAGAGCCGACCGACGGAGAGCACGACGGCAAGACAGCCGAACCCAAGGGCAACCAGCAGGTAGACGACGATGTCGCCGAAATTGATCACTTTCACCCGGGGCGGCGCGGTCAGCGGCAGCAGGTAGATGATCGGCATCACCAGCAGCGCCAGTCCCATCTCCAGCGTATAGAGGCCGCGCCACTCGCCGAAATCCAGCAGCGTCGGCGACACCAGCCGGGTGATCGGCGCGGCAAGCGTGGTGTTCATCATCGCCAGGCTCAGGCCGACGGTGAGCTTCTTCGCGGGTGGAAAGGCTTCGAGCATGTAGAGGAAGCCGAGCGTCGACAGAGGGGCTGCGGCTATGCCGCTGAGAAAGCGGACGATGATCGCCGACTGCAGGTCGGAGACGAAGAGATTGAGGACAGAGGCGACGACGAAACCGATGATGCTGATCTCGGCAAAGTTGCGCACGCCGTATTGCATGCGGATCTTGACGAGACCGATGGCGAGGCTGACGTTCGGTGCCATATAAGCGGCCGACAGCCAGGCGGATTCGGTGGTCGTTGCGGCGATCGTGCCCTGGACCTGCGTCAGGTTGGCGAGCGCCAGGTTCATCCCCAGCCCTTGCGTGAGGAAGAACATCACCGACGACATCATGTAGCCCAAAGCCTTCCAGCCCGGCATCGGTGGCGCGGCGGCAACAGCCGGAGCCGGCGGCGGGCTGGCGGTCAGGCCGCCCGCAGCATCTGCTTCACTGGTACCGACGGCGCTCACGCAATCTCGTCTTTGCCGATGTTCGGCAGATTGGCCGCCATGGTCCGGATGACTTTCAAGGCGGTCGCCCGGTCGGCATCCGAGATGCCCTCGAGAATGTCGGCGCGCACGCGGGCAGCCAGTTCGTCGATTTCCCCCGCGATCAGCTTGCCGGCTTCCGTCGTGTGGATCTGCTTGGCGCGGCGGTCTGTCTCCACGGCGCGGCGCTCGATGAACTTCTGGCCTTCCATCGCATCGAGGATGCGCACCAGGGTCGGCGTCTCCAGCTCCAGAAGCTCTGCCAGTTCGCGCTGGTTGATGCCGTCCTTCTTGGCCAGCGCGAAGAAAACGCGCGCCCGGGCCAGCGTCATGCCGCGCTTGCGCACCAGCGCATCGAAGCCGGACCGCAGCTTCCTGTTAAAAGCGGAAAGCTCATCGAAGAATTCTCGGCTCGTCGCTTTATCGGGCATGTCTCACGCTTTTGTTGCTCTAAGGCAGGCCAGATTAGCGGCTTCCACCATCTTTTCAAGCGACGGATGTATCGTGCTCGAATACGGACGATAATCAAATGGACTAATTTTCATCCCGTGGCCGGTGAGTCGCCCGAAAGCAATGACAAGCGGCAAGGTCAAAGTTTTCACGGTTTTCTGTGGCCCTGTGGACAAAGGTCTCAGGGCTGACGAATCACCCATGCCGGGTGCATTTTCAGGCTCACGGCCTTGACGCCCGAGGCTGTAGGGTCGAACACCACCGCCACGTGAAGGTAGGGAGATCAAGATGGATGTCATGAACGACGCAGGTCGAAAGAGCGCCGCGACGGCTTCCGCCGAACAGCATTATCGCGAAGCCCCGAACAACATCGAGGCCGAACAGGCATTGCTCGGCGCCATCCTCGTCAACAACGACGCCTATTACCGCGTCTCCGACTTCCTGAAGCCGGCGCATCTCTATGAGCCCCTGCATCGCCGCATCTTCGAGGTCGCCGGCGACATCATCCGCATGGGCAAGATTGCCAATCCGGTGACGATCAAGACCTTCCTGAAGGCCGACGAAAAGGTCGGCGACATGACCGTTGCGCAGTATCTGGCGCGCCTTGCCGCCGAAGCCGTGTCGATCATCAATGCCGAGGACTACGGTCGCGCCATCTACGACCTGGCGCTCCGCCGCGCGCTGATCACCATCGGCGAGGATGTCGTCAACATCGCCTATGACGCGCCGCTCGACATGCCGCCGCAAAGCCAGATCGAGGACACCGAGCGCCGGCTGTTCGAACTCGCCGAAAACGGCCGCTATGACGGCGGCTTCCAGGCCTTCAACGACGCCGTGGCGATGGCGATCGACATGGCGGCCGTGGCCAAGGAGCGCGACGGCGGTCTTTCCGGCATTTCGACCGGCATCCACTCGCTCGACAGCAAGATGGGTGGCCTGCAGCGCTCGGACTTGATCGTGCTTGCCGGACGCCCGGGCATGGGCAAGACATCGCTCGCCACCAACATCGCCTACAACATCGCTGCCGCCTACGAAGGCGAGGTGCAGGCCGATGGCTCGACCAAGGCCAAGAACGGCGGCGTCGTCGGCTTCTACTCGCTGGAAATGTCGTCGGAACAGCTGGCGACGCGTATCATCTCCGAGCAGACGGAAGTCTCCTCGTCGAAGATCCGCCGCGGCGACATCAACGACGCCGATTTCGAAAAGCTCGTCGCCTGCTCGATGATGATGCAGAAGGTGCCTCTTTTCATCGACCAGACCGGTGGTATCTCCATCGCGCAGCTCGCCGCCCGCGCCCGCCGCCTGAAGCGGCAGCGCGGCCTCGACGTGCTGGTCATCGACTATATCCAGCTGATGACCGGCTCGGGCAAGTCGGGCGAGAACCGCGTGCAGGAAGTCACCCAGATCACCACCGGCCTGAAGGCGCTCGGCAAGGAGCTGAACGTGCCGATCATCGCCCTCTCGCAGCTGTCGCGTCAGGTGGAAAACCGCGACGACAAACGGCCGCAGCTGTCGGACTTGCGTGAATCGGGCTCGATCGAGCAGGATGCCGACGTGGTGCTGTTCGTGTTCCGCGAGGAATATTACGTCAAGAACCAGGAGCCGCGCGATCCTGCTGACCCGAAATATAACGAATGGGAACAGCTGTTCGACAAGGTCAAGGGCACCGCCGACGTCATCATCTCCAAGCAGCGCCACGGACCAACCGGCACGGTCAAGCTCGCCTTCCAGGCCGAGTTCACCCGTTTTGCCGACCTCGCGGATGGCTCATTCACGCCCTACGAGGAGCATTGAGGCGCCGGACGTCGAAATGACGGCGGGCTGTCTTCTTTTCAACCGGAATCATCCCTATCATGGTCGGAGATATCTTCTCCGGCCTATTCTTTTTGAGGTTTCATGACCGACCTTTCCGAAGACTTCGATGACGACCTCGACGCCTTTGACGCCGCAGGACTGCGACTGACCGTGGATCTCGGCGCGCTGGTCGCCAACTGGCAGGACATGGCGCGGCGTTCTGGGCGAGCCCGCACGGCCGCCGTCGTCAAGGCGGATGCCTATGGCCTCGGCATCGAGGAGGTCGGGGAAACCCTCTATATCGCCGGCGCCCGCGACTTCTTCGTTGCCACGGTCGAAGAAGGCGTGACGCTGAGGCTTTATGCGCCGGATGCGCGGATCTTCGTGCTCGCCGGTATCTGGCCGGGCATGCAGCGGCAATTCTTCGAAAACGACCTCGTGCCGATCATCTCCTCCGAGGAACAGCTGGCCTTCTGGATGTCGGTGCTGGCAGACTACGGCGAATATCCTTGCGCGCTGCAGGTCGATACCGGGTTCAACCGGCTCGGCCTCACCGTCCCCGAAGCCATGGCGCTGGCCGACGACGTCTCCCGCCCGGCCAGTTTTTCGCCCGTGCTGGTGGTCAGCCACCTCGCCTGCGGCGACGATCCGGCCTCGCCGATGAACCGGCAGCAACTCGATTCATTCCGGCAGGTTAGCCGCGCCTTTGAAGGGATCGAATCAAGCCTGTCAGCCTCAGCCGGCATCTTCCTCGGGCCGGAGTACCATTTCGACCTCACCCGCCCGGGCATTGCCCTCTACGGCGGCGAGGCCGTGCCCGGCGTTGCCAATCCGATGCGACCGGTCGCCACCGCCGAGGCCCGCGTCCTGCAGGTGCGCAACGTCAAGGCCGGTGAAGCCGTGAGCTATGGCCGCGCCATGCAATTGACCCGCGACAGCCGCCTGGCCGTTGTTTCTGCAGGTTATGCCGATGGCTACATGCGCAGCCAGTCGAGCGGCGGGGTGCCGTTACGCCGGACGGGGATCGAGGCAGGCCATGGCTTCATCGCCGGCCACCGGGTGCCGGTCGCCGGCCGCATCACCATGGACCTGACGATCTTCGACGTCACCGACCTGCCCGAGGGATTGGTCCGGGCCGGCGATTACGTCGAACTGTTCGGCAGCAACATCCTCGTCGACGACGCAGCCCGCGCTGCCGGCACGATCGGCTACGAGATGCTGACCAGCATGGGGCTCAGGCACCAACGGCGGTATCTCGTCGAGGAATGAGGGGACTTCCACCTCTTATGTTCCTGTGATAGACCGTGAACAAAAGGAGATCGGGATGACGGATATCCATCTCAGCGATCAGGACCGCGCGTTCATCGAAGATCAGGTGCAAACCGGAATTTATGAGAGCGCCGACGCCGTCATTGCCGCGGGCCTTAGACTGCTCGGCAGCAAAGAAGGCAAGGTAATGGAGTTGCAGCGCCTTCTGCAGGAGGGCCTCGACGACGTCGAAGCGGGACGTGTTTACGAGTATGAGACAGCCGAAGACCTGCTGAAAGACATCCAACAGATGGCCGCGTCCCACCCGCCGAAGAAAATAGGGGCCGATCATTAAACGACGGCGGCTCATCTGGTCCGGCACAGCGCGGGCCGATCTCATCGAGCAATATCGCCATATCGCCGAAAGCAATCCCCTTGCCGCAGACCGTTTCATCCTCGCTCTCGAGCGGAAGGTTCGCTCGCTCGCCAGACTTGGCCTCACCGGCGTCAGTCGCGACACTCTGAAAGCCGGCATTCGAAGCTTTGCCTATCGCCAGCGAGTCGTCTACTTCATCGTCAGAGATCAGGAGCTTTTTGTCATCCGCGTCCTACACGGCCATCAAGACACCTCGCCTGAAGACTTTACCGAAAGCAGCTCTTAATGGCCAAGGCCAGAACTCAATTCATCTGTCAGAACTGCGGCACGATCCACAATCGCTGGGCGGGCAAGTGCGAATCCTGTGGCGCCTGGAACACCATCGTCGAGGAAGACCCGATGGGTGGCATAGGCTCCGGCCCTGGCCGCGTGCCGAAGAAGGGCAGAGCCGTGACGCTGGTGGCGCTGTCCGGCGAGATCGAGGAAGCCCCGCGGATTTATACCGGCATTTCCGAACTCGACCGGGCAACGGGCGGCGGCTTCGTGCGCGGCTCGGCAGTTCTGGTCGGCGGCGATCCCGGTATCGGAAAATCGACCCTGCTGATGCAGGCTGCTGCCGCGCTGGCGCGCCGTGGCCACAAGATCGTCTACGTATCGGGCGAAGAGGCTGTGGCCCAGATCAGGCTGCGGGCGCAGCGGCTCAAGGCGGCCGACACCGACGTCATGTTGGCAGCCGAGACCAACGTCGAGGATATCCTGGCGACGATTGCCGAAGGCAAGCGCCCGGACCTCGTGATCATCGATTCCATCCAGACGCTGTGGAGCGAGCTCGCCGATTCGGCACCGGGCACGGTGACCCAGGTCAGAACGGGCGTGCAGGCGATGATCCGCTTTGCCAAGCAGACGGGTGCGACCATGGTGCTGGTCGGCCACGTCACCAAGGACGGGCAGATCGCCGGACCCCGCGTCGTCGAGCACATGGTCGATGCGGTGCTCTATTTCGAGGGAGACCGCGGGCACCACTACCGCATTCTGCGCACCGTCAAGAACCGCTTCGGACCGACGGACGAGATCGGCGTGTTCGAAATGTCGGACATCGGCCTGCGTGAAGTCGCCAACCCGTCGGAGCTGTTTCTCGGCGAGAGAAACTCCAAATCGCCCGGCGCTGCTGTGTTTGCCGGCATGGAAGGCACAAGGCCGATCCTCGTCGAGGTCCAGGCTCTGGTGGCGCCGACGTCGCTCGGTACGGCCCGGCGTGCGGTGGTCGGCTGGGATTCGTCGCGGCTGTCGATGATCCTTGCGGTCCTCGAGGCCCATTGCGGCGTGCGGCTCGGCAGCCACGATGTCTACCTCAACATTGCCGGCGGCTACCGGATTTCCGAGCCTGCGGCCGACCTTGCCGTTGCCTCTGCACTGGTTTCGTCCCTTGCCGGTATTGCCCTTCCCGCCGATTGCGTCTATTTCGGCGAAGTCAGCCTGTCTGGCGCCGTCCGGCCCGTGGGTCACACGGGTCAGCGCCTGAAGGAAGCCGAGAAGCTGGGCTTTACGCAGGCATTGCTGCCCGCCGGCTCGGCCGAGCTGCCGAAAGGCAGCGGCGGGCGCTGGAACGAGATCGACAGCCTGACCGACATGGTCGTCAGGGTTGCGGGATCGAAGGGCGCATTGCGGCCGACGGAAGACGAGGACTGAACCTTTTCGCGCAGGCGGAAAGGAGAGACGCATTCAGGCAGACGATAGCCATGGCGCCCATGGCCGGTCTTGGAGTGAAGTATAGATGCCCATTACGATTTTCGACGGTATTGTTATCGGCGTCGTGCTGTTTTCCGCCGTTCTCGCCATGGTGCGCGGTTTCTCCCGCGAAATTCTGTCGATCGTCAGCTGGGGCGGCTCCGCCGTTGCCGCCTACTATCTTTACGCGAAGCTGGTTCCCTACGCCAAGCACTACACCGATGACGACCGCATCGCCATCGTAGGCTCTGCCGCCGTCGTCTTCCTGGTGGCGCTGATCATCATCTCCTTCATCACCATGAAGATCGCCGATTTCATCATCGACAGCCGCATCGGTGCACTCGACCGGACGCTCGGTTTCCTGTTCGGCGCTGCCCGAGGCGTGCTGCTGCTCGTCGTCGCCGTCGCCTTCTGGAACTGGCTGGTGGATGAAGCGCATCGTCCGGACTGGGTCAACAACGCCAAATCCAAGCCTTTCCTCGATTCGATGGTCGTCAAACTGGAAGCCGCGCTGCCGGAGAAATTCGCGCAGATGATCCGCACCAACGTTATCGACAAGATCCAGCCGGAAAAGCAGCAGCTGAACGAGGACGGCACCGCTCCGAGCGATGCCGCACCGTCGGACGATGCACCGGCCTCGCCTGCGGCACCGACGACGACGCCTGCCG
>CAZZZI010000202.1:0-8404 GCA_964658415.1 uncultured Sphingomonas sp.
AGGGCGGCCAGTCCAGCGCGAAGAACACCGCAGCCGTCATGGTGACCTCCAACCTCCCGCCCTTTGCCAGCCCCGGCAGCCGCATCGACGTCACGGTCAGCTCGCTCGGCGACGCCAGCTCGCTGCGCGGCGGCACCCTGATCATGACATCGCTGAGCGGTGCCGACGGGCAGATCTATGCCGTCGCGCAGGGCTCCGTCATCGTCTCCGGCTTCCAGGCGCAGGGTGCTGCCGCCACCGTCACCGAAGGCGTGACGACGGCCGGTCGCGTGCCCGGCGGCGCCATCGTCGAACGCGAACTGCCGTCGCGCTTCAAGGACTCGGTCAATCTCGTCCTGCAATTGCGCAACCCGGATTTCTCGACCTCGATCCGCATTGCCGACACGGTCAATGCCTATGCCTCCTCGCGGTTCGGCGCGCCGATCGCCGAAGCCAAGGATTCCCAGGAGGTGGCGATCGCCAAACCGAAAACCGCCGACCTGACGCGGCTGATGGCCGATCTCGAGAACCTCGAGGTCCAGACCGATACGCCGGCCAAGGTGGTCATCAATGAGCGCACCGGAACGATCATCATCGGCGCCGATGTTCGCGTGTCGCCGGTTGCCGTCAGCTACGGAACCCTGACCGTGCAGGTCAGCGAGAACCCGCAAGTCATCCAGCCGCAGCCGTTCAGCAACGGCGAGACGGCCATCCAGGATCAAACCGACATTACTGCGAAGAAGTCCGGCGGCCGGGTCGCCGTCTTGCAGGGACCGGATCTCAAGACCCTGGTGTCGGGTCTCAACAATATCGGCGTCAAGCCTGACGGTATCATCGCCATCCTGCAGGGCATCAAGTCGGCCGGCGCACTCCAGGCGGAGCTCGTTCTTCAATGATCGGCATAGGTGTCCTCGCGCATTTTCAAGCCAGCTGCCGGACCGTCGCCCTCGCGGCGGCGGGCGCTGCCCTGCTGATCATCCCAGGCGCATTTGCCGAGGATGCGGCCAAGCCTCCAGTCGATCCTTCCAGCAGCCAGAACGAGATCCAGCAGTTCTGCACCAACATCGCAGATCCCGCCCGCGATCAGCGCTACCTCCTGCAGAAGCAGGCGCTGGAGAAACTTCAGGCCGACGTCGACGCCCGCATCGCCATCATGGACCAGCGCAAGGCGGAGTACGAGGACTGGCTGAAGCGCCGCAACGATTTCCTGGCCAAGGCCGATGACGGCCTCGTGCAGATCTACAAGAACATGAAGCCGGATGCGGCCGCTGCCAGCCTCAACGACGTGAAGATCACCATCGCTTCGGGGATCATCATGAAGCTGAAGCCGAGCCAGGCGAGCCTCATCCTCAGCGAAATGGACCCGCAAAAGGCGGCGACCGTGACCAACATCATGTCCAGCGCGTCTGATCCGAACACATCGAAGGCCAAGGACACACAATGAACAAGTCGCTTCCCGTTACATTGGCCGCAATGGTGTTCCTCGGTGGCTGCCAGTCGCAGGCGATCAAGGAGATCGGCCGCGCGCCGGCCATGAGCCCGATCGGCAGCGGCCTGCAATATGCCCAGACGCCCCAGATGTCGCTATATCCCAAGCGGCCGCATCAGGTGGCCCAAGGCTATTCGCTCTGGAGCGACAGCCAGGCCGCCCTGTTCAAGGACGCCCGCGCGCTGAACGTCGGCGACATCATGACCGTCAACATCTCGATCAACGACAAGGCCAACTGGGACAACGAAACCAATCGCGACCGGACCAACAAGAGCGGCATGAACTACGACGTCAATGCCAACATCCTCGGCTGGAACCCGAAGACGACGGGCACCGGAACCTACGGGTCTGACACCTCGACCGATGCCAAGGGCAAGATGCAGCGCTCGGAGCAGGTCACGCTGCTGGTGGCCGCCGTCGTCACCGGTATCCTCGAGAATGGCAACCTCGTCATCAGCGGCTCGCAGGAAGTCCGCATGAACCAGGAAATCCGTATCCTCAACGTCGCCGGTATCGTCCGGCCGCAGGACGTCACCGCCGAAAACACCATCTCCTACGAGAAGATCGCCGAGGCCCGCATCTCCTACGGTGGCCGTGGCCGCCTGACGGAAATCCAGCAGCCGCCGCGCGGCCAGCAGGCCGTCGACCTCCTGTCGCCGCTCTGACGGCTCGAGGCGAGACAGAACGAGAAGGCGGACGAGATGGCAGACGAAGAAGACGGCAAGAAAAAGAAGAGCACGCTGATCCCGTTGGTCGGCGGTCTGCTCGTGCTGACGCTGGTCGGTGCCGGCGGCGGCTGGGCCATCGGCAAGATGGTGTCGCCCACCATAGTCACCGCGGAAAAGGCCAAGGCCGCAGCGGCGCCTCCGGCCGCCGGCGGCAAGAAGGGCGAGGAGGGCGCGCTGCCGACGGTGGTGCCCGAAGCCAACGGCATTCTCCAGCTCGATCCGATCACCTCGAACCTCGCCTATCCCTCGGAAAACTGGGTTCGGCTGGAGGTCGCGCTGGTCTTCAAGGGGCCGACCGACGTGAAGATGGCGGAGGACATCCATCAGGATATTCTCGCCTACATCCGCACCGTTTCGCTCCAGCAGATCGAGGGTCCGCGCGGCTTTCAATATCTTAGGGACGACATCCAGGAACGTGTTGACCTGCGCTCGGAAGGGCGCGTATCGAAGGTGATGTTCAGGACCTTCGTCATCGAATGATTCGATTCATCTGTCTTTTCGTTGCCATCATGGCAGTGCCTGAGTTGGCGGCGGCGCAACAGCTTCCGACAGACCTTTTCAATGCGCCGGTGAGCGGTTCGGCTGCGTCCTGGATCATTCGAACATTCGGCCTGTTGACCATCCTGTCCATCGCGCCGGGCATCCTCGTGATGGTCACCAGCTTCCCGCGCTTCATCATCGCGTTTTCGATTCTGCGCTCGGGCATGGGCCTGTCGACGACGCCATCGAACATGATCCTGCTAAGCCTTTCGCTGTTCATGACCTTTTACGTCATGGCGCCGACCTTCGACCAGGCGTGGAAGGATGGCGGCGCACCGCTGCTGGCAAACCAGATCAACGAGACTGAGGCCGTGCAGCGCATGGCCGAGCCCTTCCGGACCTTCATGGCGGCCAATACGCGCGAGAAGGACATCAAGCTTTTCGTCGACCTGGCGCAGGAGCGGGGACAGACCGTCGTTGTCGACAGCAAGGTCGACTATCGCGTCATCATTCCGGCCTTCATGATCTCCGAGATCCGCCGCGGCTTCGAAATCGGCTTCCTGGTCGTCCTGCCGTTTCTGGTGATCGATCTGATCGTCTCGACCATCGTCATGGCGATGGGCATGATGATGCTGCCGCCGACATCGATCTCGCTGCCCTTCAAGATCCTGTTCTTCGTGCTGATCGACGGCTGGAACCTTTTGGTCGGCAGTCTCGTGCGATCGTTCCACTGACCTGATTTCAACCGACCGCTTTCCAGGCCTACGCGCCGAGGTTTTCCCCGGTGCGTTATGCGTTACTCTGCGGCGATTGCGTGCGGATTTTCGTCCTCTACCATGAACGGCGCCGTGCGCGAGGGCAGGGCGGGGACGTCGAAATGATCCGGCTCCAGCCCTTGTCTTGCGCGCGCGTACATCGTCTCGAAGGCCAGCTGCAGGTGATCGCAGAAGCGCTCCGCGTCGAACAGCGGCATGACGTAGCGATTGCGGATCAGCCGGTCCCTGTATTCCTGCACGCGCGCGCGGTCGCTGGCCAGCGCGACGGCCATGTCCTCGTAGCCCTGCATGTCGGGAGCGACCAGCTCGGGCACGCCGATGGCGTTGAGCAGGCTCTCGCTGACCCTCGATGCGAAGTTCGTGCCCTTGAGGGTCAGGACAGGCAGGCCGCCCCAAAGCTGTTCCGACGTCGTGGTGTGACCGTTGACGGGGAAGGTATCGATGCCGAGGTCGGCCAGCGCCTGGCGGTCGATATGCTCGTCGTAGCGGATACGGGTCGTAAAGACGATGCGCTTGCGGTGGATGCCGCGGGCCTCGAAGCGGGCGGCGAGATTGGCTTCCGCGCGCGGTCCGTTGCAAAGGATCCATAGCACGGTGTTCTTGGTCCGCTTGAGGATGTTGCACCAGACGTCGACCATCTGCGAGGTGATCTTGCGGTTGCCGTTGAACGACGCATAGACGAAGGCGTCTTGCGGCAGCCCATGCTTCTCGCGGCTCGTCGGGCGCGGCTTCGGGCGATGGGTCGGATCGTTGGGCTGGTAGCACTCCGGCAGGCGGCAGAATTTTTCGTGGAAATGCGCCATGGAATGATCGGGAAGCACAAAATGGTCGCCGATGATGTAATCCAGATCGATATTGACGGTCGTGCCGGGAAAGCCGAGCCAGGCAACCTGGATGGGGGCCGGCATGTGGTTGAGGATCTTGGCCCTCGTATCCTTGGTATGGCCCTTGAGATCGACGAGAATGTCGATGTTGTTCGATCGGATGAGTTCGGCTGCTGCCTTGTCGCTCATGTCGCGGACATCGACCACGCGACCCCATTTGGAGAAGTCGAAGGGCTGGGCCTGCTGGCTGTCGTGCGGCGAATGGTCGAAGAGGACGATTTCGAAACGGTCCCTGTCCTGCAGCTCGAGAACGCGCTGCATCAGCTTCATCGTCGCGTGACCGGGCCAGAAGTCCGATGACAGGTAGCCGATGCGGATCTTGTCGCCCCAGACATGCGGCATCTTGCGCCTGGTGTCGCTGTGCCCGTCCGCAATCGGCGTCGAGTCGTGCACGGCGAGCTTGTTGAGGGCTTCGTCGCCGCACCAGTGCAGGTGGAAGAAGGGGTTGTCGAAGCGGACGTAGTCCAGCTTGCCGGCCGCTGTCGCCGCGTAAATGGGAGCTGCCTGGATGTCGATCGTGGCGAGATCGGAAAATTCGCGGCTGAAGATCAGGCTCAGCGTCCGGAAGGTGATGTTGTCGGGATATCGCTTGAAGAGCGTCGTGGCGATATGGCGGTTGCCGTCGTCGTAGAGGTCGTCGCTCAACAGCTTTGCAGCGAGCGTCAGGTGGCGCAGGTGCAATCCGTCGGCGAGGATCTTCTTCAGGCCACCCAGCAATTCCTTCTGCTGTCTCGCGAGCAGGATGGTCGCCAGCACGTAGGCGACGTCAGGATCCTTGAGGGCCTTGTTGAAGATCAGCGAGCCGATGGCCAGCGCCTCGTCTTCGTTGCCGCTGTCGAAGTGCAACAGCAATGCTTCGCGCAGATAATCCTCCCGCACGGGCTTCTGACGCCCCGCAAGCTCGAACGCACTGGCGGCCTCGGACCTGAAGCCGAGTTTTTGCAGCGTCTTTCCCAGCAGGGCGTAGGTCTTCGGCGAGGTGTCGACGTCGATCAGCCCGTTCAGGACCTCGAGGGCACGCGTGTATTGGCCTTTTCGGAAGTGATCGGAAGCGATCGAAAAAGCTGCTTTGTTGTTCAAGAGCCAAACTCCACGCGGATCGTGATGACGGTCAGGGACGGATGACACCCGCCTCCAGGGATTCGGTCACCATCATCGCGCCCGGAGCTTGCGTCAGGCCGGAGCACAAATCGGCGGATTCAGCCCTCGTTAATAATGACTCCAAGCACTCCTACCGATCCGGCGGGGGTTAAGTAGTTGGAAATAAATAGATGGGATTTTGAGATCACATGACGGGTTTGGTGTTCATTGCGATGACATCGAGGCATGAAGCCGCTCCGTGATCGCCGGTAAAAGAGTCCGGTAATGTCCTCCATTTGTATCCAGTTTCCAGGGGACACACCTAATGACGAGTATTCAGACCAACAATTCCGCAATGGCAGCGCTGCAGACCTTGCGCAATGTCAACTCCAGCCTGACGAGCACGCAGACCGCTGTTTCGACCGGCCTGCGCATCTCCAAGGCATCGGACAACGCCACGTACTGGTCGGTCGCCACGACCATGAAGTCCGACGTCGGCGCCCTCGGTGCGGTTTCCGACGCTCTGGGCCTCGGTGCTGCAAAGGTCGACACTGCTTACACCGCGATGGACAGCTCCATCAGCATCGTCAGCCAGATCAAGGACAAGCTCGTCACTGCCAAGGAAGGCAGCGTCGACAAGACCAAGGTTCAGGGCGAACTGAGCCAGCTTCAGGCACAGCTGCAGAGCGTTGCCCAGTCGGCTTCGTTTAACGGCGAAAACTGGGTCGTTGCTGCTTCGGGTGGCGATGCTTCTGTCGTATCGTCCTTCGTTCGCGATGCCTCCGGCGGCGTCTCGGTATCGTCCGCAAGCTACACCTTCAATGCGAGCGCCAACGGCAACGTTCTGTTTGGCTCGAGCCATGGCAGCATCGACCTGACTTCGGGCATTCTCGGAACCAAGGACGCCAGCGCCGGTAACTTCTCTGTCGCCAACCTTGACATCAAGGGCATGACCGGCGGCCAGATCGACAGCGCCATGAGCATGGTCGAAAAGGCTCTCTCGTCCATGACCAGCGCTGCTGCACAGCTCGGTTCGCTGTCCAGCCGTATCGACCTCCAGACGTCGTTTGCCTCGTCGCTCAGCGACCAAATCACCTCGGGCGTCGGCAAGCTGGTGGATGCCAACATGGAACAGGAATCGAGCAAGCTGTCTGCCCTGCAGACCCAGCAGCAGCTCGCCGTCCAGTCTCTGTCGATCGCCAACTCGTCGTCGCAGAGCATCCTGTCGCTGTTCCGTTAAGCGACCAGGCCCGGTCGTTTTCGATCGGTAAAGCTTCCTAAACGAAAAGTTAACCGCGCCTCTCTAAGGCGCGGTTTTTTTTAATCTATTTCTTTTTTCGAGTATTCTTCTTTCCTTAACTCTATTGGTGTCATCTAGGCCTATGAAACGGCGAGTTAACCCTAAGACTAAAGGTTAACAGGCATGACGCTGGATGCCGTTTCCGGCCCTGACCCGGAATGTCCCTTCTATTAACCAGTGCCAAAGGGGCAATGAATCCTATGACGAGCATCAACACCAATAATGCAGCAATGTCGGCTCTCCAGACGTTGCGCAACGTCAACAGCAATCTGACAATGACTCAGACCGCCGTCTCTACCGGTCTGCGCATTTCCAAGGCTGCCGATAACGCCACCTACTGGTCGGTCGCCACCACCATGAAGTCCGACGTCGGCGCACTCGGTGCCGTATCCGACGCCCTCGGCCTCGGTGCTGCAAAAGTCGACACAGCCTACACCGCAATGGACAGCTCGATCAGCATCGTCAGCCAGATCAAGGACAAGCTCGTCACTGCCAAGGAAGGCAGCGTCGACAAGTCCAAGGTCCAGGGCGAACTCACCCAGCTCCAGGCGCAGCTGAAGAGCGTTGCCACATCCGCATCGTTCAACGGCGAAAACTGGGTCGTTGCTGCTTCGGGTGGCTCGGCTTCGGTCGTATCGTCCTTCGTACGTGACGCCTCGGGCGGCGTTTCGGTCACCACCTCCGCCTTCGAGTTCAAGACCGGCTCGCAGGGCAACGTCCTGTTCGGCTCCGACGGCTCCGGCGGCGCCAACCTGACCACCGGCATCCTCGGCACGGAAAAGTCGATCGGCTCTTCGAGCTTCTCCGTCTACAGCCTCGACATCAAGGGCATGACGGGCGCCGGCATCGACAGCGCCATGAACATGGTCGAATCGGCCCTGTCCGCCATGACCAGCGCTGCTGCACAGCTCGGTTCGCTGTCGAGCCGTATCGACCTGCAGACCTCGTTCGCCTCTTCGCTCAGCGACTCCATCACGTCTGGTGTCGGCAAGCTGGTCGATGCAAACATGGAACAGGAATCGAGCAAGCTGTCTGCCCTGCAGACCCAGCAGCAGCTCGCCGTCCAGTCTCTGTCGATCGCCAACTCGTCGTCGCAGAGCATCCTGTCGCTGTTCCGTTAAGCGACCAGGCCCGGTCGTTTTCGATCGGTAAAGCTTCCTAAACGAAAAGTTAACCGCGCCTCTCTAAGGCGCGGTTTTTTTTAATCTATTTCTTTTTTCGAGTATTCTTCTTTCCTTAACTCTATTGGTGTCATCTAGGCCTATGAAACGGCGAGTTAACCCTAAGACTAAAGGTTAACAGGCATGACGCTGGATGCCGTTTCCGGCCCTGACCCGGAATGTCCCTTCTATTAACCAGTGCCAAAGGGGCAATGAATCCTATGACGAGCATCAACACCAATAATGCAGCAATGTCGGCTCTCCAGACGTTGCGCAACGTCAACAGCAATCTGACAATGACTCAGACCGCCGTCTCTACCGGTCTGCGCATTTCCAAGGCTGCCGATAACGCCACCTACTGGTCGGTCGCCACCACCATGAAGTCCGACGTCGGCGCACTCGGTGCCGTATCCGACGCCCTCGGCCTCGGTGCTGCAAAAGTCGACACAGCCTACACCGCAATGGACAGCTCGATCAGCATCGTCAGCCAGATCAAGGACAAGCTCGTCACTGCCAAGGAAGGCAGCG
>CAZZZI010000203.1:0-8404 GCA_964658415.1 uncultured Sphingomonas sp.
CAGCGTCTCGATGACGATCTGGTATTTCGACGAGCCCGGGAAGGTGGTGACCTTGCCGGTGGCAATGACTTCCATGCCCTCTTCGGGCTTGAACTTGAGCTTGGAGAAGCTTCCCTTCCAGATGACGGCATCGATACGCGAGCGGTCGTCCTTCAGCGAGAAATAAGCGTGGCCGGAAGAATGAGGGCCGCGATAGCCGGAGATTTCGCCGCGCACCCGCACCTGGTCGAAGGCATTTTCGACCGTCCGCTTGATCGAGCCGGACAGTTCCGAGACCGAATATTCGGCAAGGTTCGACGGCGAATCATTTTCGAAGAGACTGCTCATGCCTCCTTCTAGCGCAACTGCGCCCCGAGATCAGCCAGGGCACGGCGCAGAAAGGGATTTTCCCCATCCAGGCGCTGGTCCCAGACAGCGCGGCAGCTGCGATCTCGCGCCTTTATAAAACGACGCCATTTCCGAAGATTCGAACAATTGACGCGCCCGACTTCAGTCTTTTTTAGCGAGGCAAGCGTATAACGCCGGTCATCTTCCGCAGGATCTACCCAGATGGTTTTCATCATTGCCTTGGCAATTGGCGTTGCCGTGTCCATGACACGCTCCGTTGCCAGCATCGTGCTATCGGCCGCCTTGATTGGCCTCGTCTTCATTGCCGCAGCATTGCTGTCGCCGACGGGCGCCTCTCCTGTGTCGCTGGTCCTGGCGATCCTCGGCTTCAACAGCGCCTTTGCCGCAGAACTCGTCCTGTTCCTCGCGCTGACGAGACACCGTCCGGCCTGACCGCCTGGCCGTTTTCAACGGCCCGAAGAGAGCGGCGCTGGCTCAGGGCCTGACCCGAAAGAGCTGGAGGCCGGGGCCCTGCCTCGTCGAAAGTGGCTCCAGATAGGCCGGGACATTGCCCTTGGCCAATTGCGCATAGAGCCCGGCGGGGCTGTGCTTTGCAAATCTTTCCACCTGCGGATCCATGCCGCAAAAGGCCACCAGCGTCACGCCCGCCTGTTGCAGCAGCGTCCGCGCTTCGTCGGGCGGCGCAAGGCCGATCTTCATTTCGGCCAGCATCCCGTCGGCATCCCGATGATAGGGCCCGGAAAGGGTGCGATGGCGGGTGAAACGAAGGATCGGCGAGCCGAGGTTGGAGGCGGCCACGACGACGCCGGGATCGAGAGCCGCCAGCGGTGCCAGGGCTTGCGCGGAGGCGCATGTGCTCTGGTCACCGTCGACATCGGCCAGGGCAGGCTTGCCCGAGAAGATATTGCCGACATCGCTTTTTGCCAGGCCGCCACCGACCGCCCAGACCGCCGGCACCGAGACCAGCACGCCGGCCACATAGAAGAAGGCCGCGCGGATATCTTCGGAATCGGCGTTGGAAATGCGTCTGAGGTCGAGCACGAACAGCGTCAGCGGTGGGATGGCCAGGAGGTTGGCAAAGACAGCGCCGCGCACCTGCACCAGGGCAATGATCCAATTGATGGCCAATAGCGCCAGCAGGATGGCATGCAGCTGCGCGCGCTCGCCGCGGACGATGCGGAAGAGGCAGACGACGATCCCGAGCAGGCCCACCGCATAGAAGGCACCGATCGAGGTCGGATCGGTGACACTGAGCATGACGATGGACTGCGCTTCGCTGACGCTGTTGAGCCAGAGGTCGACCAGCATGGGATTGAGCCCGGCCAAAGGGTTGCCGAGGCACTGGGGCGCAAGCAGCAACGCTGCCGCCGCGACGGCGACACCGTTGGCGGCGAGCACGGCAAGGCGGACCGGACGCGGGAAATGGCTGGCAAACAGTGCCGACAGCAGCAGCCCGACGCCTCCGACAGCCGTAATCCCGTAAAAGCCGAGCGAGAGATTGTCGCAGGTGACCATGGAATAGAAGTGCGGCGGCACGGTCGCGAAGAAGGCCGCGCTGATGGCGATGGTGAGCGTCAGCGCGAAGGCTGCGGCAGCGGACGCAAAGACCTGGCCCTCCCAGGCCCACAGGGCGGCAACGACCATGCAGGCCACGGCGACGAAAGGTGTGGTTTCGGCTCCGATGCCGATGGCAACAGCGGCGGCAACGGCGGCAATCGCAAAATTCGACGCGCGGAAACGCTCGTCGATCAGCATGGCGACGATCAAAGCCACCAGGCCCATCTGGACGTTGTCGTGATCGATCGATCCCGGCAGGTAGCGCACGGAGGTGACGATCAGAAAGGCGGTCTGCAAAAGGGTGACGTGGATGCCAGGAACCCCGGCGAGGCGGCGCCCGACTAGCGCCATGGCGCCCATGAACGGAATGACCAGGAACAGCGGCCAGACGGTTACGGCCAGCATTTCGGCCCGTTCGGGAGAGGCAAAGAGACGGAAGAAGAGGATGAGGCTCGCAATCGGCAGATCGATGAAGCGCGACCAGTGCATCAGCGTTCCGCCGCTGAGCCCGAGCCTATATTGCATCATGTCGAACCAGCCCTGGCCGGCCAGCAGATCGCGGACCTCGACAAGGCGCATGGAATCGTCGTTGTCGCCACCGATATAATCGACCGCGTTGCGATTGAGGATCAGCAGGACGACGATCAGAACGAGGCTGTAGGCGAGCGCCAGAAACCAGGGCTTCGACCAGAGCGACGCGGTCGCGGTTTTTCCGTCGATGCCTTTGATCGGCCGCATATCCGTCACATCCATCATGTGGTGATCCCGCACTCGCCCTTGCTGCCCGGAGCAATCTACCGTTCCGGCATCAAGAAAGGGTAAAGCAGCCCGGCCTCAGCCGTCAGAAAATATTGAGGAAATGGTGAGAAGGTCGCGAATGAGATGGGTTGTCGATGGGCATTGCACCGGCGGCCTCAGCAACGACTGTGAACGAGCGATCATGCCCCTGAGTAAAGCCCTAACCGCCCCCCTAACCGCGACACGCAGTGCATCCGGCCACAGGCCCGGCGGTGCGGCATGAAGAAACTTTTCTGGTTTGCCATTGCCGGCAGCGTCGGCTTCGTTGTCGATGCCGGCGTATTGATGCTGATCCTGCACTTCACCCCGATCGGGCCGTTCGGCGCACGGGCGATCAGCATTCCGTCGGCAATGCTGGCGACGTGGTTTTTCAACCACACCTTCACATTCGAAAAATCCAGCCAGTCGCTGGCCGTCGAGGGTTTTCGCTATGGGTCGGTCGGCGTCGTCTCGGCGCTGATCAACTATGGCATCTATTCCGGGCTGCTGCTCTCGATCCCGATCCTGCGGCCGACCTTCGCGCTGATCGTCGCCTCGGCGGCGGCGACGGCGTTCAGCTTTTTCGGCTATTCACGCTTCGTCTTCCGCCGCTGAGAATTTTGGGAGGTCAGACCGTTTCCCAGCCGTCCTTTTCGCTCGCGCGATAGATGGCGTCGATCATTGCCTGATTGCGCCTGGAGCTTTCGAGCGTCACCACCTCGGACGCGCCACCGGTGGCGGCATCGGCGAAGGCTTCCGCTTCCAGCTTGTACTGGCGGCTGTCGGGGAAGCGGAAGATCTGCGAGTGGCCGTGGCTGCGGTTGGAAAGCTCGACTTCCTCGGCACCGTAGCGGTCGGCATTGAACGGCGATTTCACCTCGATGAAGCCCTCCGTGCCGTGGAAGACCATGACCTGGCGGCTGGCCATCTGGGTCGAGATATAGAAGCTCATCTCGAAGTCGCCGAAATCGGCCTTGACGCTGGAATAGATATCGGTGCCGAACTCGGGATCGCGCTCGGTGACGGCCTGGATGCGCTGCGGCTCCTTGCCGGTCGCAAAGCGGGTGGTGATCGAGGGATAGACGCCGATATCAGGCAGGCCGCCGCCGCCGAGTGCCGGGATATTGCGCATATTGCCGGCATCGCGGTTGAAATAGGTGAAGGCGCCCTGCACATGGCGAAGGCGACCGATGGCACCTTCGGACAGGAGATCGCGGACCTTCTTCCACACCGGCGTGTAGACGACCATGTAGGCTTCGCTGATCAACACCTTGTTGCGGTCGCGCGCAGCGATCAGGCTGTCGATCTCGGCAGCCTTCAGCGCAATCGGCTTCTCGCAGAGCACGTGCTTGCCGGCGTCTGCCGCCTTGATCGACCATTCGACATGCTGCGAGGTCGGCAGCGGGATGTACACGGCATCGATCGTGTCCGAGGCCAGCATTTCCTCGTAGGAACCGAAGGCATGCGGCACCGAGAAGCGGTCGGCCATGGCGCGGGCGCGGCCGAGATCGCGGCTGGCAATCGCCGTGACGACACAGTTTTCGGCATCCTGGATGGCCGGCACAACGAGTTCCCGGCCGATCTTGGCCGTCGATAGAATTCCAAAACGCAACATCGATGTCTCCTCATCCGTGTTTTTGCCAAGCATAGGCAGCGGTGAACTAGGGCGCAACATCGATGCGGCAATTCACGGGATTTTGGGTTCCTTCCCGATGCCACCGCGCTACATAGGAGGGACGGCTCAGCGCTGTGCCATTGTTTCAGCGCCACCTCACTCAGGAGTACGGCATGCAGATGCGCCCCCTCGGTAAAACAGGCCTTTCGATCGCGCCCATCGTCTTCGGCGGCAATGTCTTCGGCTGGACGGCCGATGAAAAGACCTCCTTCGACATTCTCGACGCCTTCTTCGACGCCGGTTTCAACACCATCGACACCGCCGACGTCTATTCGCGCTGGGTGCCGGGCAACAAGGGCGGCGATTCGGAAGAGATTATCGGCCGCTGGCTGAAGCAGGGCCATGTCGCGCGCGACAAGGCGATCATCATCACCAAGGTCGGATCGGAAATGGGACCCGGCATGAAGGGGCTGAAGGAGAGCTATATCCTCAAGGCCGTCGAGGATTCGCTGAAGCGGCTGCAGACCGACTACATCGATCTCTATCTCTCCCATTGGGCCGACCCGGAGACGCCTTACGAGGAAACCCTCGGCGCCTATGCCAAGCTCCGCCAGCAGGGCAAGATCCGCGCCGTCGGCTGCTCCAATCTCGATGCCACCCAGCTGCAGGCCTCGCTCGATGCCGCCGACAAGGCGGGCGTGCAGCGCTACGACGTGCTGCAGCCGGAATACAATCTCTATGACCGGGGCAGCTTCGAGGGGCCGCTTGCCGACCTCTGCCTGCGCGAAGACATCGGCGTCATCACCTATTTCAGCCTGGCCTCCGGCTTCCTCTCCGGGAAATACCGGACCAAGGCGGATACCGAAGGCAAGGCGCGCGAGAACCGGGTGTCGAAGTATCTTGATGACAAGGGGCTCCGCATCCTGTCGGCACTCGATACCGTCGCCAAGGAAACCGGGGCGACGCCGGCCGAGATTTCGCTGGCCTGGCTGCAGCAGAAAAAGACCGTGACCGCGCCGATCGCATCGGCCACCAGCCTTGCGCAGCTGGAGGCTTTGGTGAAGTCTGCCCAGCTGACATTGACGCCGGAGGCGATGGCGCTGCTCGACAAGGCCGGCGCGGAATAGGGAGACGACATGACTGTGACGATCCGCGAAGCCCAGCCACAGGACGAAGCGCGCTGGCGCGCCCTCTGGGCGGACTATCTCTCCTTCTATGGCGTCGATATCGCGGATGATGTCACCGATCTCACCTGGCGCCGGGTGTTCGAACCGGCGTCGGCGATTTTCATGCGGGTGGCTGACGTCGACGGGGAGGTCGTCGGCTTTGCCCTCTGCCTCACCCATGAGGGCACCTGGACATCGAGCCTCGATTGCTACCTGGAGGACCTTTTCGTCGACGCGGCAGTTCGCGGCAAGGGCGTCGGCCGGGCGCTGCTCGACGATCTGGTCGCCCTCTCCAAGTCCAAGGGCTGGTCACGGCTCTACTGGCACACCGACGAGACCAACGCCACGGCCCGCAAGCTCTACGACCGCTATGTCGAGAGCGACGGCCATATCCGCTACCGTATCACCCTTTAAGCGGCGGGAAGCCGGCATAGAGCCCGGCGTGATCGCCGGCCCAGTTCGCCATGCCCTCCGGTGTCAGGATGCCGCGTGGTTCGGCATAGCTGCTGATCAGACGTTTCGGGCGCTCGTGCCAGGAGATGTTGACGGCCCAGAGTTTGGGGAAGAACTGCAGCGAGGCATAGGGCAGATGGTCGTGGATCCACCAGGCGAGTTTCTGCCAGTCGCCCGTCTCTTTATAATGATCCCAGACCCAGGGGACGACCACGCAGGCCGTGGCGCCCATGAAACCCTCGGCATCCCTCCGGTCCCAGACATGGCCTGCCGCATCGTTGCGGGCGCAGTTGAGGTTGTGGGCGTTGCCGTAGCTGTTGAGCGCGTGGGAGCGGTAGCCGGAGCGCAGGTGCAATCTGCCGAACGTCGCCTGCAAGGGCTCCAGCAGCTCCGCGCACAGCCGGCTGCCGGCCGCAATGGCGAGATCCGGGTCGTCGGGGATATTTGGGATGCCGTAGAGGTTGCCGATCTCGGAATGCAGGAAGTCGCGCAGGAAGAAGTTATCCGACAGCCGCACCCGGCCGAGATCCTCCAATCCGCGCATCGATGCCGGTTTCTTCATGCCGCTCTCCTCCCCGCCACGGTAAGCCGCATTTTCATGCCGGCCACCCGAAATGCTACACCTCACCCGCCGACCTTGAAGAAATCGATGAAGGCGCGCAACGCAGGCCGGAGCTGGCGGCGGCTGGGGTAGTAAAGGAAGGGCCCCGGATAGGGCTGGCACCAGTCCTCCAGCACCCGGACCAGCCGCCCGCCGGCCACCTCGTCCTCGACGCGGATGTTGAAGAGATAGGCGAGACCGGCGCCGCTGAGCGCTGCCAGCAGCGCCAGCCGGTCTTCGCCGACGATGAGCGGGCCGTCGACCGAGACCACCAGGGACTCGCCGTCCTTGTCGAACTCCCAGCGATAGATCGAGCCGTTCGAAAAGCGGCGCTTGATGCAGCGGTGGGCGGCGAGGTCGCGGGGATGGAGGGGGATCGGATGCTTTGCGAAATAACCGGGCGAGGCGGCGATGACGGTGCGCATATCAGGCGAGATGCGCACAGCGATCATGTCGGCATCGAGACTTTCTTCCATCCGGATGCCGGCGTCATAGCCCTGATCAACGATGTCGGTGAAGCCATCCTCATTGGCGATTTCCAGCGTGATGTCAGGATAGGCATTGAGGAAGTCGCCGATGCGGGGCCCGAGCAGGATGTCGGAAGCAAATCGCGGCGCAGTGATGCGCAGGTTGCCGGCCGGCCGGTGGCGCGCGTCGATGGCTGCCTCCAGCGCAATGCCGATCTCATCGAGCGCCGGCCGCAGGCGCGCCAGCAGGCGCTGCCCCTCCTCTGTCGGCGCGACGCTGCGGGTGGTGCGGGCCAAAAGGCGGACGCCGAGGCTCGCCTCCAGGCTGGATATGGCATGGCTGACAGCCGAAGGGGCGATCGCCAGTTCCTTGGCCGCAGCCCTGAAGCTGCGATGCGCGGCGACGGCGGCAAGAACCGCCAATTGCGAGAGCTGATTTCTGTTCATTGGTCTAAATGATAGAACAGCACATTGCCTTTTGCACCCATATTCAAAGGCACTCGCGTGCCCTATTTTGCAGGTTGTATCGTGTCGCCGGCAAGGCCGACCGTTCCAAGGAGAGATTTCATGAAGACCCGCAAACTCGGCACCGAACTCACCGTCTCCGCCATTGGCCTCGGCTGCATGGGCATGAGCCATGCCTATGGAGGCCAGGAGGAAGAAGACGCGATCCGCACCCTGCACCGCTCCGTCGAGATCGGCGTCACCTTCTTCGACACGGCCGAGGTCTATGGCCCCTTCGCCAACGAAATCCTGGTCGGCAAGGGCCTCAGAAGCGTCCGCGACAAGGTGACCATCGCCACCAAATTCGGCTTCAAGATCGATCCTGACAAGACGGATTCGCAGGCCATGTCCGGCCTCGACAGCCGGCCGGAGCATGTCCGCGAGGTGGCGGAGGCCTCGTTGAAGCGGCTCGGCGTCGAGGTGATCGATCTGTTCTACCAGCACCGTCCCGACCCGGAAGTGCCGATCGAGGACACCGCCGGTGCCGTGGCCGATCTCATCAAGGCCGGCAAGGTGCGCGCCTTCGGTCTCTCGGAAGCGAGCGCCGAGCACATCCGCCGCGCCCATGCCGTACAGCCGGTCTCGGCGCTGCAGAGCGAGTATTCGCTCTGGACACGCGATCCCGAGGGCGAGATCCTCGATACCTGCCGTGAGCTCAACATCGGCTTCGTACCCTTCAGCCCGCTCGGACGCGGCTTCCTGACCGGCAAGATCCAGAACACGTCCGAGTTCGGCGAGGGCGATTTCCGCAAGAACCTGCCGCGTTTCGAGGCCGACAACATGGCCGCCAATCTGGCGCTGGTAAAGCTCGTCGAGGAGATGGCGGCCGAAAAGGGTGCAACGGCCGCGCAGCTGGCGCTGGCCTGGGTGCTGGCCAAGGGCGACTTCATCGTCCCCATCCCCGGCGCCCGCAAGA
>CAZZZI010000204.1:0-6645 GCA_964658415.1 uncultured Sphingomonas sp.
CCCGCCACAAGGGCGAGGATCGGGGGAGTCTGGAGACCGGCTCAAATTGCCCGGTGAACTCCCGAGTTGTCAGATAATACCTTTGTCAGCAGCCTGGGGGCACCGGGCTTGCGCCCGATGCCCCCACACGTCTGTGTCCGACAACCTACCGCAGCAGCCCCAGCACCTTCGGTGCGACCGTGTTCGCGTGAACATTTGCGGCGGCCGCGTTGCCGATCATGGCCACGTCGATCAGGCAGGCCTCGAGGAGGGGGCCTTCCTTGACGCCCGCCCGGGCACAGGCAAGCTGGGCGTTCTTCATGGTTTTCGGGTCCAGTTCCCGGGAGGTGAAGGGCTTGGTGGGAATGCCGACCATCGTCCGTTCGCCGCAGACATCAAGCATCGATTCACCCGATCTGACGCGCCAGCTGTCGGCATAGGGACGGTAGATCTGCTCGAACGAGAAGGGGTTCTTCAGGACCTCGCCCTCCCGCGTCGCAAGCAGGTTCGGGTTCTCCTTGACGTTGGCAAGGAGGCCATGCGCCTCGGTCGGCCACTGGCCGAGGCCGACCTTGAGGTTGATGTAGTCGGTGCCACTCCCGACATTGACGCCGGCCTGCATCCAGTCGCCGGTGGCACCCCGGATAAGGTAGGTGTTGCCGGTCAGTGTGACCTGCGTCCCGTCCGCGAGCGCAATTGGCTTCTTCTCGGTCACGGTCACCGGCTTGCCGTCGATGAAGACCCCCCGAGGCTTCACGCAGACGGCAACTTCCGTCTTGCCGAGCCGTGCCGCAACGACCGAGCTGACGGCCGCATTGGGCCAGTTCGGAGCACCCGAGACCTGCCTGTTCTGCACGTCGAAACCGGACCCCGTGTGCAGCATGACGAAGTCGCCGGAGGCCTGGAAGTCGTAGAGCAGGCCGCTGAGCGTGGTCAGATGGGTGTCGCCGACGGCCGTCGAGGCGGCGCAGTTCGAAGGGCTGCCGCCGGCGATGCTTTCGTTGAAGAGGATTGCCGGTCCCGGTGCGGAAGCGGCCGGCGCGGTCGGGCCGAAGCTGAGGTTGTTGGTCTCGGCGGTAAAGCCCTGGGCGACGCAGTTCGGCGGGCCGTTGCCGCCATAGACGATATGCGTCCTTGTCGTCAGCGCGGCCCCGGCATTGAAGTTCGCCTGGCCGCCGACGCCGGAAGAGTTGCCGCCATCGCCGAACACATTGAACTCGGCGATGCTCCAGCCTGAGGATGCCTTGACGGCGTCGTCGCCGACGCGCGCGTAGGCGGTGCCGCCGATGGTCATGACGACACTGTCGCCGGCGGCATCGGCATTGCCTGTGAGGGTTACCTGACCGAGGTTGGTCACCGGTACCGGCGGGGTGCCGACTGCACCGGTGGAATTGCTGAGGATCACGCAATAGATGTTGCCGCTGATGGGAAACTGCTGCCACCCGGACGGGCAGGTCGTGTTGTATTGGATCAGCCAGTACTGGATGTAGGCGCGATGCGAGACATTGTTGTTTTCGAACACGAATTGCTCCCAGCCACGGCAGTCGGGGTTGGGAGAGCCGGCGCAGACGCTGCTCTTGAAGAAGTCCGTGTTGATCTGCAGCGTGTAGGTGTTGGGGGTCATCGGCCCGGCAGCGCCGACCTGGCCGGTTTCGCTGGTGACGTTGGTTAGCGTGTCGAAGGTTCCGATCGCCGACGAGATGACACCGCTCGGCGCCTGCGCCGCAATGTCGTTACCGCCGCCGACGATCTGGGGCACGATGCCGGTGCGGGGCGGCATGGGATAATTCGGAGACGCCACGCAAGGCACCGCCTTCCATTTTGTCGACGGGTATTTTGCGGTGAAGCAGCCCTTGCTGGGTTTCGGCACGGTGGCAATGGTCTTCCGCCACTCCTGCTGCTGGCGAAATGCCGTTGCCGAAAGCATCGGCACGGGCCGGGCTGCGGCGACTGCCGCGCGCTTTCTGCCTTCGGCGGCGGAGGCCGGCGAGGCAAATAGCGCCGTCGCGGTCAGTATCATCAACATCACTCCGAGCCAGTGGATGGTCCTGGCGAATAAAGACACGGTCATAGGCGCCTCTCCCTCAAGGTGGCGGTTGCAGTTATCGCATGAATGCTACCAATGCGATTACCCTGCACTCGTTGCGCGCCTATTTCAAGTTGATATTACTCAAAGCAAGTTATTTAAGGTTGCATCCGTCGAGCGGCTATCTCGGGACCTTGCTCAAGGCGATTGTTGAGGGCGCCTTTGGCGGCTATACCCGACGGATGAGATTACGCAGCGACATCTTCGTTTCCGCCCTGATCCGCCGGCTGTTCGGCCGCGGCGACTTTGCAGCGGTCGAGCGCAAGGGGGCGGAGGCCTCGGGGGCGATCTTCATTCGCCAGCGCTTTCGCGACGGGCTGGAAACGCTGTTCGGACCGGCGCCGCAAAGCCTGTTCGACGAGGAAGAGGCGGGCGACCGGCTTTTCGAGATCCGGCTGGAGCGTCAGGATGCGGATGCGGTGCGGCGTATGCTCGAGCGCGAGCAGAATTTCGATGCCGACCTCTGGGTGCTCGAACTCGAAACCGACGATATCGGCGATATCGTGCCGATCGCCGACCAGCGGCAAAATCCGCTCTGACGCCTTCGACGCTCGGGCGGTGACGACCTTCGAGGACCGATCAGGGAGGCCGCCTAGGGCAGGCCTGCGCGGCAGACGGGCAGATCCGGGGCAGGGCTTTAGCGCGCCCGGCCGCCGGCCCGCACGGGGTAGACGTTGCTGCCGGCATCATGGCTGCGGGGCGCGGGTTCGCTCGCCTGGTCCGGGGTGACGTAGGTGTAGCGGTCGGCGCGGCGCCAGGTTTCGACACGGGCCTGGCTGTCGGCGGGATCGATCGAATCCATGATCCGCCAGGCACGGCTGACGCTCCCCGTACCCTCGCCGAGATGCGGATAGAAACGCTCCAGCACGAACACGGCGTCGGCGAAATTCATGCCGAGGCTGGTCAGCGTCACCGCCAGCTGCTGGCCGGAGAGATCGAGCAGGATGCGCTCGGCAAGCCAGTGGCTCGACGACAGCGCGTCGGAGAGGGCGGTCGCAAAATTCTGGGCCTCGCGCTCGCGGGCAAAGCGCACCAGCAGCGCCTCCTGCACATCCGTCAGGCTGCGCAGGCCGAGGCGGTCGGTCTCGTCGTGGGAGAGGTGGCGGGCGATCTGGCGCAATTGCTGGCGCAGGGCCTCCTCGCGGGCAAGCCGTGAGGCCATCGCGCTGTCGGGCGCATCGAGCAGCGGCGGGCGCTCGGCGGTCGGCGTCGGCGGGGTTGCGGCAGCCTTGCCGCGAGCGGCATCGGCGTGGCGCAGGCCGACCAGCGCATCGATCACGGCGGGCGAGAGATTGTCGCGCTGCACGATGACCCGGGCATGCTCGTGCCCTTGCGTGCGGGCAATGGTGATCAGCGTGTCGTCGTCGATGGCCTCGGCACCGGCGATGAAGGGCGCGGCGATGGAGATCGGCTGGGAGCCGATGAACAGCGCCACGGCCGGCGGTATGTGGGCGCACTGGGCGAGCGCTGCCACGGCCTGGCGCTTGGCCTCGTCGCTGGAGGCGAGAAACAGCGGCATGAACAGCTCGGCAAACTGCCTGAGCTCGGATTTGCCCGGATGCTGGCGCTCCTCGAAGCTGCTCACCGTCGCCATCAGGACCACATCCTTCTTGCGCTCGCCAAGCGGTCCTTCCAGGTCTCGAAACCGATCACGCACGCTACCACCCACACACAGAACAAAGACGGGCAACCGGAGATCAGCACGCTGGGCAGCCGGGCGAACCGCCCCTTCGCGAACACCATCGCGGAAAAGACGATCGGACCCGGCGGACGCTCGCGTCCGGATCTGGCTATGTCGTCACGATAGCGCGATCAGGGTTAATAGGCTGTGAAAAATTTGCGGAAAATGGGAGCGACCTGTCCCGCAAGGGGACGGCGCGAGAAAGGCGCGGGCGTACCTGCTGTGCACTAGGGATGCTGCGCCGGCGCCGTTGACGAGAGGGCGCGGTGGCTGCGCAGCGCGCAGAGCAGGCTGTCGCGGGTGTCATGGCCCGACTGAAACAGGTCGAGGGCCGCCGAGGCTGCGAACTGCGCCTGGCTGCTCTTGATATCGACCCGTTTTTCCGAGCACCAGCAATCGAGCGCGCCGCGCATCACGTCGACGTCATCGGTGGTCAGGGCCGAGTTAAATAAAAGCGTCATGCTAGATCTCCCATGCCGTGGGACGGAAAGTTCGGACGCAGTGAAAGCCGGCATCCGCATGTCAGGCCGGTGGATCCATGATACGCGAAACCGGAAAACCCGCAAATAATATTTGAATGACGTTTTCGTGTCACACCCCGTGTCCGGCAGGGCGAACGCCGTCACGCCCGGATCCGCTAACAATATGTTTCCATGGTGTTTTAGGAAATTCTTCCGCAACGCCAGGTGGTCGTTTGTGCCAAGTCGGGATCGAAGGTCGCGCTGACGGCACGCCAGCGGGCGGCGCTGCCGGCCGCGCCGGCGTTGACCGTTAAGGTTTCGTTAACGATCCCCTGTCTCAATCGCCGTCGAGCACAGCGGGTGCGACCGTCTGGTCGAATCGCAGACGCCGGATCAGGCCTTCGGGACCGACCGGCACACTTCCGGACACACACCGCACTGCTGCAAGGAAAGGCGCGAATGCCCTTCGGGCAGGATCTTCCCAGCAAGACCGCCCAGAGGGAGCGCTGGTCCGCCGAAACGGCGGACAGGGTGAAATCGAACGCACATTCATCCGTCTCAAGACTGCAACGGAGACGAGACATGGCTGATATTATAAGACTGGAAGACCACCGCAACAGGAGGCCGCCGCCGCAAGCCGATGGCACTGTCGGCGCGCGCCTGCTGCTGTTCACCGGCGTCCGCTACGAGCGGCTGGAGCCTGTCAAACCCTGCGCGGGACCGGGCACCAAGGGGACGAAGACGAAGTCGAGAAAACAGGGCTGACGACAGCCTCCCGTATCGAACTATCCCGCGTTGAAGGCGTCGCATTGTGCCTTGGCAAGAAAATCGCGGGCGCCCGCGTCGAAGCTCGGCTGCGGCGCCATGGTGCGCAGCACCACATATCCCTGGCCCCCGGCCATCTCCACCAGAATGGACTGCGCGAGCTCCGCGGGCAACGCCTTGCGGATACCGGCAAGCTGCACCGGCGCTGCCACGAGCACGTCGAGCGCCCCGCCGACCGATGTCCGGTCGCTCATGCTGAACACTTCGTTCGACCCACTGTCGTAGATCGCCAGCGACCAGAACGGCACCCGCCCGGCGGCCGTCAGGTGGACCGGCATGTCGTCGAGGTCGAAGGCGCAGACGGCCGTGTGCAAGTAGGGGTCGCCGTTCGAAAGGCCGCCCGTATTGGCGGTCCCGTCGAGCACGTGGAAACTATCCTCGTCGCCCAGCGCCTCGACCCGCTGGAACGCATCGCGATCGGTGAAATCGGGCAGCGCCAGGATGATCAGCAGATGCAGCAGGGCGGCGCCGAGCAGGCCGACGACGATGGCGAACAGGATCTTAAACATGGTCGCAGCCAATCTTCTCGACCTTCGGCATGGAAAGGTCGATCAGCCCGGCGCTGCCGGCCGCCGGCGTGTCCAGCAGGGTCAGCACCAGCTTGAAATCGCCTGCCGGCGGCAGCGCCAGCCAGTTGCCGGCGGCCGCATCCTGCGAGACGACGATCGAGAAGCTGGAATCGCTGTCGCGCAGCACGCTCCACGAATTGATCGCCGCCGGGCGCCCGGGCTGTGCCGCCAGGGGCTTGCCATCCGGCGCGACCGAGAACAGCGTCCACAACCGCGCCGGCGGCGTCTGGCCGGAGATCCGGTAGCGGCATCGCGCCGACAGCCGGTCATGGCCGTCGTCGTCGCCGGCGGTGAATTCCAGCCCCTCCGCCGTGCCGTAGAGCAGACGGCCGGCGCGGGCGCGATGGGATTTGGCGTAGGGGTCCGCATCGGCGGTGTGCAGCGCCGGAAAGGCCTGCCAGGCGCCCAGACGGATCGCGCCGAAGCCGGCGCTGGCATCGAGCGCATAGAGCGTGAACAGAATGCCGCCGCCGAACGCGATGGCCAGCGACAGCGCGACCAGGAGGGGAACCCGAAACACGGCGGCGTCCTTGTGAGAACTCGAGCGGCAAGCTTATTCCTGATTCTGGCGCAAGGGGGAAGGGCGGGCGCAGCGAGGGCAAGGTTGGATCGGTTTTGAGCCTTGACGCGGTGGGGCAGCCGGCGTCTTTGTGATGCAGTTCTTGGGAGAAGGCAGACGCCATGAGAGACCATCCTGCGATCCGGCTGCTGGGGCATGAAGACGTCGCTGCCTTCCGGTCCATTCGCCTCGAGGCCCTCAGCAACGCGCCGGAGAGCTTTGCCAGCAGCCTCGAAGACTGGCAGGATCTGCCGGATGCGGAGTGGCGTCGCCGTCTCGTGGAAAACAGTGTTTTCGTTGCTGAAGATGGGCTGAAGCCGGTGGGTATCATGGCGCTTGCCCGCCAGCGCGCCAAAAGGATGGTGCATCGAGCCACCATCCAGATGGTTTATGTCAGCAGCACGTCGCGGGGCAGGGGCATCGCCGAAGCGCTGCTCGACGCGCTGGTGGCATTTGCTCGGGAGCGCGGCGTGCTCCAGCTGGAG
>CAZZZI010000204.1:6745-8385 GCA_964658415.1 uncultured Sphingomonas sp.
GCGTGTGGTGTGCGAAACGGTTCGCAAAACCCAGGGCTGAAATGGCGAAAGCACGATTTCTGCCCCGGTTGAAGGCCCCGAATGGCGGTCAATGACCAGTTAACACCCCGCAAATTTCACGCCTATCCCAAGCGGGAACCGAACACCACCTGTTGCGGTGCACCATGAGCCATCTTCCGGCTCGGTCGATCAGGCACAAAGGAAAAGCCATGCAAAAGCTCCTCTCCGCCCTAGCCCTATCAACCGCAATCATCCTCGGGCAGACACCTGCCCGAGCCGCTCCCGCCGACGACGCGATTGCCGGCTGGACCCCGCTCGGAACCTATGTCTTCGGCACCAATGCCACCGCCGGGGCGGGCGAAACGGCCATCACCAACAAGGCCCAGCTCGACGGCAAGTTCAACTATTTCCAGAACAATGCGGCAAAAGTTACGATCGGCTCCGAGCTGCAGCGCTATACCGAAGGCGATGCCCAGACCCATGTCTTCGCCAGCGACCGGCTCAACCTGACCGGCGTTCTCGGCGGCGGGGATGCGGCCTATTCCGGCGGCTTCACCAATGTCTTCGGGCAGATCAGCGGCTCGATCGACGTCACCAAGCCCATCGATCCGGCCCAGTTCGGTTTTGCCTCCGGCACCAAGATCGAAGTCGGCAACATGATCGTGCTGCAGTCGCGCGGCATCTACCGGGTCGATTCGATCGGGTCGGATGGCAAGATCACCCTGCTTGCCATGTTCAACTCCAACACCACCAATCCGGTCACCAATGCGCTCGCCGTGCTGACGCCGTTCTATGCCCTGAAGCTTGCCCAGCCGACCGCCGACAATGCCGCCGGCACCGCCACCACCATGGTGTTCGACACCATTCCGGCCTCCATGCCCTCGGGCATGGCCGTCGGCTACGCCAAGGACAATGCCTTCCGGCGCAACGACGATTACCGCGCCGTCAGCGTCGACAAGTCCACGAAGACGGTGACCACCCAGAAGAAGTTCACCTTCATCAGCCAGCCCGAGACCTACCAGAACCCGGCCGGCCAGCTGATGATCTTCGTGCCGCCGATCCGCTCCGCGCAGATCGTCGCCAAGGACACGTTCGACCTGAAGAACGGCGACTATGCCTTCGACGCCCAGGTCAACTATCCGCAGGCCGTGGCCAGCCGCCAGGTCAACACGACGGACGAGCTGAACGCCCTGCCGGCCAACCAGCCGAACGGTTTGTGGGGCGCCGCCTGGCTCTACGGCAAGAACACCACCTCCACGACAGCGAGCACCGACGAGATCGACATCGAGAGCTGGTTCGATTTCTACAAGGGGCCCGACATCTTCTCGGCCTTCACCCATGGCGGCACCGCGACCCAGGACTTCCAGCTCAACAACGACGAATGGGCGCCGGCCACATCCGACGTCGGTGCAGGCTATCTCAAGCGACTGACCGGCCCGCTGGTCGGCGATGTCAGGCTGACGAAGGTCGTGCGCACCAGCGCCGGCAAGGTCGACACCTATGTCAACGGCACCCTGGTTGACACCAAGGGCTACACCTGGACCAACCCCAACCCGGCGGAGTTCATCTTCAACCTCGCCGTCGGCTCGATCAGCGGCAGCTACGCCGCCAACGTCCTCTTCCCCCTCAAACCCTCCAAC
>CAZZZI010000205.1:0-8327 GCA_964658415.1 uncultured Sphingomonas sp.
GCATCGAGGACAAGGTGAAGGGCCTCGGCTTCGGTGCCGACGACTACCTCACCAAGCCGTTCCACAAGGACGAACTCGTCGCCCGCATCCATGCGATCGTCCGCCGCTCGCAAGGCCACGCCGAGGCGGTGATCACGACAGACGACCTGATCGTCAACCTCGATCAAAAGGTCGTTGAGATCAGCGGAAAACGGGTTCCGCTCACCGGTAAGGAGTACCAGATGCTGGAACTCCTCGCGCTCCGGAAGGGCACGACGATCACCAAGGAGATGTTCCTCAACCAACTCTACGGCGGCATGGACGAACCCGAGCTGAAGATCATCGATGTGTTTATCTGCAAGCTGCGCAAGAAGCTCGCTAACGCCAGCCAGGGCAAGAACTACATAGAGACGATCTGGGGCCGCGGCTACGTGCTTCGTGAAGGTGCGCCTGAGATGCGAGCTATGGCGAGCTGAAGCGCCAGCTGGGGAACCGGATCTCAATGCTCCGTGACGTGCCGCGCCGCCCACTCGTCTGCCGTCAGTTCCGGGCCGGTGACGCAGAGGATACCGGCGCAGGGCGTGAGCCGCCCCCTATTGCATGCGACCTGCGGCGCGCTCCTTGGCGACATAGCCGATGTACCAGTCGAGCTGTTCGGCGAGTTGGTGGTCTTCGAGGCTGGGGGATGCCCGGAAGGCATCGGCAGCGGCGTTGACCGACGGGTAGCCGAAGCAGACCGTGGCGAGCCTTTGGTTGATCTCCTCGTTCAATTCGGACTCGGACATGCCGTCGAAGCGGTCGGTATGGCGCTGCTTCTCGATCTTTCGGAGACCAAGGTCGATGACGCGGGAGGTCATTGCTGCGTTCCCTCCTCAAGGCGCGCAAGGCACTGGTGTAGGTCCGTGACCTCGATGGCGCGGACGTGGGCGTCCACGGCCACGCCGATGTCGGCGGCCTCGGATGGGGTCAGCTCGCCAGCCGCAATGGCCTGCAGGAGGGCGTTGGTAGCCTTCGGCAGGTCGGCTGTGGTGTCGATCGCGGGCCGGTCGAAGACCGCATGCCGGTCCTTCCGCACGGGCGCGAGCCGATCCAGGCAGAGCCGCAGCGCGACCGTGTCGCAGCCGCAGGCGAGTTCGATCGCCTTGCGGGCCAGGGTCTCCGCCTCGCCGTCCAGCAGCGCCTCCATGGCGAGCGTCGCGCGGTGCCGCATACCCTTGGACATGCCGGCTGGGTTGCCGGACTGACCCGGCTCGAACTTGCATCCGCTGCTCATGGTCTATCCTGTCATGCCGCTTCCATAGGTGGCAACTATGATGGTTGTTCCGTCGTCGGCTCCTGCAAACTCAGACGGAATGCAGGTGGGCGATGTGGGGTCTGGCTTGGCCGGCGGGTCGAGGAATGCCACCTTCAGCCCTGCGGCGAGGCCATGGAGCGCTGCCGCTGCGGCCTGCTGGCGAGACTCTCGGGCGTCGTCGCGGACCGCGATGGTGACGGCAGCCGTCATGGCAGCTTGGCGCGCAGCCTGGATTCCGGCGGCGAAGGCGGCTTGCTCTCGGGGCGTCATTGGTGCGAGCCTCCGGAGACGCGCGTGGAAGCTCCCGGCGCCTGAGGTGCAAACACGATGCAAAACATTCTGATCGCGGCAGATATTCCGCCGCTGATCGCGACGATCCTTCGGCCTTGGATCAATCGAGTAGAGACGGCCACACACGGCATGGGCGAGATCGTAAAAGCCGACGCTAAAAGCGCGACGAACAGTTTGAGGCGTCGCATCGTCGTGACACCTGCGATGGAGATAGCGATCGACGCGGCGGAGAAAGCCTCTGCAACGCTGACACGAAGTCTGAGCCGGGAAGATCCGGACGACGCCCCGCCACGATCGCCCGCACTTGCGGCGCTGATGGATCTGATCAACACGCTGCATGGTGCGCAGCCAAGCAAGAGCACGGTGTCGCTCGGGCTCGGGTGGTAAGCTCCAACAATCGAACTGGATCGGACTCGAACCCGTTCTGATCCCGGCACGCTGGTCGCGCACACGGAGGCCATCCCATGCCTAACACGCCGATCGCCTCAAACGAAAACCTGACGCTCGCAGAATTCGAAGACGAGCATCGCCCCATGGCCGGACCGGCAGCCGAGCCCGGTCCAGCCGCTCAGACTGGCAGCCCCATGAACGAACCGCTGCCCGTGTCCGGTGATGACGCCGTCGTTGGCCCGGCCCTAAAGGGCACCGACGAGGAGGCGATCGTCCGCCGCGAGACCGATGTCTGAAAGGTCGTCCCTGCCGACGACGCCCGGCGACTTCACGACCGCCACCCCGGCAGGCCGGTCCATGCCTCGGCAAGGGTAGCCTCGCGCTCGGCCTGATCCGGGGCAGCCTCGACAACCTGGCGCAGCACCGTCTCCATCGCGTCGGATCCGCCGATCGTCGCGGCTTCCTGGCCTTGGCGACGGATGGCCGAGCGGTAAGCCTTCACAGCAGGGCCAGCCTTCGGCCCGCTTTCCATCGCGCTCAGGATGGAGATCAGGGCAGCGACGATGGGTGCTGTGTCGCGCCAGTTAGCGGGCGTGGATGCCTCAGACTCGTGGGCCTCGGCCTGTTCGAGAGGCGGGGCGGAAAGGTTAGTCGTCAGAGGGCGCTTCATGGCGATTTCCGCTGCTGAGCTGCTACGGTAATGTTCACTTTGCCCCCCTTGATCTCAGCTGGTGCACCCAATGGGCTTTTTGCAGTCGCTCAAGATTTTCTTTAGCCGGTCGAGTTCTCCGAGGAGGTCCAATCAAGGCAGAAACCTGCAAGGCCCGAATTCCGTCACAAGCCATGATTTCTCAGTCGATTACAATGAGGCTATGCTGATACTCAACCAGCGGATAAATACGAAATTCCCGGACAATTATCAGGCAGGGCTCAACCCCGATCGAGATTACGGTCGCAACTACGGGGATGATCGAGCCGCCGCTATCGACACAGCCTCTGCCACCGTTGCGGCTGCATTGCGGAAAGGCGCGACGGTGAAGCAGGCATCTGAAGCAGGAGCAACCAGTATCGGGATTTGAGCGGAGACGGGCGCGATACGCGGCTGCGTCGAGGCCGGGCGCTCAAGGGCCGAGGCGGTAGGCGGGGGCGATCACCGACTAGAATTTCAGATCAGGACGTCTTGCTGCTGCCCGTGCTTCTGGCGGTGCTGCGGCGGGCTACGGGCTCAAGCTCGGGCAGCGGGCGTTGCAGGGTGGCGTCGCAACGGCGAAGGCCGGGCAGGCATCCAACGGCGGTGCACCGCAGATCGCGGTCGAGGTGCCGGAGACGGGGCAGCGGGCAGGGCAGACCGCAGCCCTGCCTTCAGCGCTGCACCGACTCGATATCGTCCTCGTAGATCGAGTCGGGCTGGCAGGCGTGCCACTGCTTCTTCTCGTCGGTCTGGCCTTTGCGACCCCAGCAGTAGCCGGCTTGTGCCAGGCGGCCACTGAGGCGATCTCGGAGGCGGCACTGCTCTCGGACGACGTCAGAATCTCCTGAGCCCTCACACGCCTGCGAGGCCTTCCTTTCCGCCGTCAGCAGCTCCGGGACAGTCGGCAGTTGCTGCTGTGCACTGGCACCTCCGGCCATAGCGACGAGAGCGAGGGCGGTAAGGGCTATGCGCATCCCGGCAGGATAGCTGCCGGGGTGGGATTGTCGAGACGAGCGCCCCTCGACGATCGCCCGGCCTTAGTTCGGGCTCGTGGCCGTGTCATGATGGAACATGCAAATCCCAACGCTACCCAACCATAGCGTCGCAGTCTCCGCATGCCGGAGCGATAGGGAGCGCTTTCGCTGGTCGGTGATGGCGACCGGCTTCCATCCAAGTCGGTCCACTCACTCCTACTCGTCTGCCGCTTTAGCGCTTGCGGCAGGAATTTCTCACGCTCATTTCCTCGCAGAAATGCCGCCGATCCGTTCGCGGATCAATGATGGGAGTTGGATGTAGCGACCGGATAGCTGCGCGACGATTCGGCGCCCGTCGGAGATTTTTCGCACAGTCCTCAGCTGCCCACCGGCTGCTGGATCTCGGCCCCGCACCGCCGATGGACGACGAGGCAGCGATCGAAGCGACTGAGAAGCCGATTCAGGCGCCTGGGTCATCACGTTGTCGTCGTCGCCGGACCCCTTCAGCGCCGCGGTCGACATGCCCAAGCGCACGGCGGGCGAAAGCTTATTGGCGATCACGCTTCGACGCCGCATCTCTTACTCTCGGTAGCCGCAACGCTCGGCTTCCATCCGTACGAGACTGAGGACGCGTCGGCGGCCCTGCGCATCGTTGATCCCCAGCCACATCCGAATCAGGGTCAATGTCTCGTCAGCCCCATTTGGGGCCGTGCCGGCGAAAAGCTTATCAACCGGCACCCCAAGAGCATCCGCGATAGCGTCGAGGCGCTGAGGGGGCGGAGAGATGGGAGCAGTCATCCCCCTCAACGCACCTTGGCCGCAATAGATCGCATTCTGCATTCAAAATTACGTGATGACTAGGCATTGGGAGATCGATGACCCCAATTCCAAGGCGGTTTTTGTCGTGCTGCTCGTCGATTGAAACCAATCGAGAGGCTCGTTCGTATCGAAGTCGCTACTTGCCGAACCATTCCGATCGTGAACGGCAAGCGCGATCTTCAGCCGACCACGAAAGCACAGAGGACAGAATGCCTCGCTTCCACTTCAACGTTCACGATGGCAGCGACATCTGGGATACGGACGGAACGGAATTGCCGGACCTTCGTGCGGCGCGGGTCGAAGCTATCCGACTCGCCGGCGAGGTGTTGAAGGATGAGAGCGAACATCTTGCAAGTGGCGAGGCTTGGCACATGAATGTGGTCGATGAGCGAGGAGCGGTTCTCTTCCGTATCGACTTCCGACTCACTGCCTCTGATGACTCCAGCTGATCCAGCCGTTCTTAACGGTTAAGCTTGTTGCCTGACACCGCAAAATTTAGCGCTGTAGATAAGTTCCTTAATCATCATTAGTAAATCTTCTTTTGTCTTGATTTTGATTTTAAAAGCTTCAAGTCCACGTTGGTCAGGTTCTCTGTTGAGAATACAGAGACATGCCAGTCTGATAATTTCATCAAACGTGAAAATTTAAGGCCCACCTATTTCATGAGTCGGCTTCTATTCTCTTTTGTATCTAATATCGATAGCGCTCGTCACCTTGAGATAGTATAAATTTTTTGCTAGAATTGCTTGCAGATTCTATGCCAACTCATGCCCATGTAGACATGGGGTCGAAGTTTTTGGCCTATCTGATAGGGCGAAATCCGATCTTAGGTGTCCACCGCCGAGTTCCCAGCACGCTTCTCAGGACCGCTCAGCACTTACTGCGCTGGTCTTATTGGTGCCGGCAGCCCACCGTTTAAACTCCTACACCGACACGCCGACGGGCCGCTCCGGCCGGTCCCGCCGGAAGGTCTGACTCCCGCACCGGATCCAAGCGTCGAGGATCGCCTCGACGCAGCGCGCGTTGATCATCAGGCCGCCGCAGTAATCGACGCGGACCACGTCGACCGTCGGGTGCATGCCGAACAGGTCGGTGGCCGTACAGCCGAAAGCGACGACATCCTCGCCGAACCGGTCGAGGAAGTCGATCGCCGCTTCGCACATCTCCTGCCAGTGCGGGCCCGACATACCCGGGCGCGCCAGGCCTGGGCGTCGGAAGGCGCGGGTCGAATCGGTGCGGGTGATGCCATGGGTCTCGCCGGAGGTGGGGCCGGCGGGGATAGCGGTGTGGGCGAAGCTTCGCATCGCGCCCTTCGACCATCGTCGGCGCATCATCCCGGGATTCCGGCTGGTCGTCGCATGGATGCCGGCTTGACCGGGCCGCAGCAACCTGACTTCGGGCGCGTGGCATATCGGCCGCGCCGGTGAGATCCGGGGTTCCCCCGCCCCGTGAGCGAATCGGGGCGGGGGCGAACCGATCAGGCCGGCGTTCGGCTCACGGACTTTGACCCCCGTCACTGTTGCGTGGCTTGCATCGCCAGCCGGCAAAGCAGGCCGGCTGATCGGCAGTCGGCTCGAAGGCGGGTGCGCTCGTCGTATCCTGTAGGCACGCCTCACCGTCACGGTGAACGGCTTCATAGGCGGTCGCGCTCGTTGCGAGCACGATGTGCCCGGCTCGATCGACGATGCCCTTCAGCGTCGCGCACGTGACTGATCGCGTGTCGGTACGACCCTGCGCCTGCGCACCTGCCGAGGCGAAGAACGCCACAGCGAAGCAGAATGCCGTCGAGGTGAGCCGCATGCCGATGTTCCTACCGAATCGCAACCCATCCGATCTGTCGCGGAGAGGGGCTCATGACCAACGTTTCGGAGCGTGGCAAAAGCTCGCTGAAGGCTTTTTCGCGTGACCGGATCCATGCGCCGCGCTGACCAGGTGCTGGCCGAACTTCTCGCGCGATTCCTCATCGATCGCATGTCGTGCATGGGCGATCGTCTCGCACCTCGGTGAATGCCTTCGACATGAGCAGCCAGCCCTTGGCGTCGTAGATCTCGACGGTCCAGGCCGACCAATCGAGCCGATCGCCATGGAGCATCAGGTTCAGGGCGACCCGCTCCGCGTGAAGGCGCATCAGCGCGACCGTCGGCAGCCGCTTGCCCTGAAGATCGGCTACCAGCTCGTGCCCGTCGGTGCAGTGGAAGCGGTAAAGCGGTGTCGGCATTGGCCTTCTACCCCGCCGTCCACACCATCTCACTGCTGCGTGGCTGGCCGTGATCGCCATGGTTGAACCGCTGGTCTGCTTGCTGTCTGTTCCTTGTATGTTCTTGGACAACTTGGAGCCCTGATGCACCCCCAGCCTTACGAACCGCCTGTGGAGATCCGGCCGACCAAGACAGAGACGATCGCGCTGGCGTATCGCCGGACAGCCCGCGGCGACGCCTGGTCCACGCTGGTTCAGACGATCGAGGATGTCCTGTCGGACCGCGCAGAGGCCGAGTGCCGGACGATGCAGCGGGACCGGCTGATCTTGCACGGCTACGTCCGAGGCGGCGTGCCGGTGACGGCTACGGGCGCACCTGCGTGAGCCCCTACGCGGTCGATGAACTGATCCTCGGCAGCACGGACGCCGTCCGCGTGCCGGTGATCGGGCAGGCGCTGTGCGCCGGCTTCCCGAGCCCGGCCGACGACTTCATGGAAGGCGCGCTCGAACTGCCGCGCTGGCTCGTGCCGAACCCGCCGGCCACCTTCCTGATGCAGATCCGCGGCGAGAGCATGCGCGGCGCCGGCATCCACGATCGCGACCTCGCCTGCATCGACCGCAGCCTGCGGGCGGAGGACGGCTCCGTCGTCGTCGCGGTGGTCGACGGGCAGCTCTCGTGCAAGCGCTACCGGATAGCGGGCAACCGGGCCCGCCTCGACTTCGACAACCCGGAGATGCCGGCGTTTGCCGTCGACGAGTACGGCGAGGTCGAGATCTGGGGCGTGCTGCGCTTCTCGATCCGCTGGCACCTCGCCCGCGGGCGGCTGTCGTGAGCGGCCCCGCACCGCGCCTGCACGAGCGGATCGGCGGCGGGCGCGCTATCGCTCTGATCGACGGCAACAGCTTCTACTGCTCGTGCGAGCGCGTGTTCGATCCGAAGCTCGCTGGGGTGCCGGTGATCGTGCTGTCGAACAACGATGGGTGCGCCATCGCCCGGACCAGTGAGGCCAAAGCGCTCGGCATCCGCATGGGCGAGCCCTGGTTCAAGATCCGCGAGCGCTGCCGGGCGAAGGGCGTGCGGGTGTTCTCCTCGAACTACACCCTCTACGGCGACATGAGCGCCCGGGCGAACGCGGTCTACCGCGACTTCTCGCCGACCATCGAGATCTACTCGATCGACGAGAGCTTCCTCGACCTCTCGGACGTGCGCGCCGATCGCCGCGTCGCGCTGGCCCGCGACCTCCGCGCCACGGTGCGCGCCTGGACCGGCATCCCGACCTGCGTCGGCATCGGCCCGACGAAGACGCTGGCCAAGCTCGCCAACCACATCGCCAAGCGCATCGCGCCGCTCGATGGCGTCTGCGACCTCACCGACCCGGCCGAGTACGACCATTGGCTCTGCCGCATCCCAGCCAGTGAGGTTTGGGGCATCGGCCGGGCGTCGCTCGCCAAGCTCGAGGCGATGGGCGTCGACAGCGTGGCGGATCTCGCCGACCTCGACCCGCGCCCGGTGCGCAAGGCACTGACGGTGGTGGGCGAGCGCATCATCCACGAGCTGCGCGGCCTCTCCTGCCTGCCGCTCGGCGCGCTCCCGGCCCAGCGCAAGGGCTGCGCGGTGACCCGCTCGTTCTCGACCCGGATCGAGGACCGCGCCACGCTGGAGCAGGCCGTCTCGGCGCACGCCACGCGGCT
>CAZZZI010000206.1:0-8325 GCA_964658415.1 uncultured Sphingomonas sp.
ACGCTGTGCTCGCGGATCTTGTAGTTGATCTTCTCGTTGCGGAAGTCGGTCTCGACCTGCAAGCCCGCCTCGCGCAGCATTTCGGCCACTTCCATCCCGTAGTCGTCGGCGTCGGAAGTGATCGTTGCGACAACGACCTGCTGGGGAGAAATCCACAGGGGCATGTGCCCGGCGAAGTTCTCGATCAGGATGCCGAGAAAGCGTTCCATCGATCCACAGATCGCCCGATGGATCATCACCGGCTGGGTCTTCTCGGAGTTCTGGTCGATGTAGAAGGCGCCGAACCGCTCCGGAAGATTGAAGTCGACCTGGGTCGTGCCGCACTGCCATTCACGGCCGATGGCATCCCTGAGCGTGTATTCGAACTTCGGCCCGTAGAAGGCGCCCTCGCCCGGCAGGATGCCGGTCTTGATGCGGCCACCGGATTGCGCCTCGATCGTCTCGAGCACTTCCGTCATGACGGCTTCGGCGCGATCCCACAGATGGTCCGATCCGACGCGCTTTTCCGGCCGTGTCGACAGCTTGACGACGATCTCCTCGAAGCCGAAATCCTCGTAGACCGAGAGGATCAGATCGTTGATCTTCAGGCATTCGGCCGCCATCTGCTCGTCGGTGCAGAAGATGTGTGCATCGTCCTGGGTGAAGCCGCGCACGCGCATCAGGCCATGCAACGCGCCCGATGGTTCGTAGCGGTGGACGTTACCAAATTCGGCAAGTCTTACAGGCAGTTCGCGGTAGGACTTCAGGCCATGCTTGAAGATCTGGATATGGCCGGGGCAGTTCATCGGCTTCAGCGCGAAGACCCGCTCATCGTCGGTCTCGTCGCCGGCGACGGTCACCTTGAACATGTTGTCGCGGTACCAGCCCCAGTGGCCCGAGGTTTCCCACAGCGACTTGTCTAGCACCTGCGGCGCGTTGACTTCCTGATAGTCACGCGCAAGGCGCCGGCGCATGTAGGACGTCAGCGACTGGAACAGCCGCCAGCCCTTGCCGTGCCAGAACACAACGCCCGGACCCTCTTCCTGGAAATGGAACAGGTCCATCTCGCGGCCGAGGCGGCGATGATCGCGCTTTTCGGCTTCCGCCAGGATATGCAGGTAGTTGTCGAGCTCCGACTGTTCGGCGAAGGCCGTGCCGTAGATGCGCGTCAGCATCGGATTGTTGCTGTCGCCGCGCCAATAGGCACCGGCCACCTTCATCAGCTTGAAGGCCGTGCCGATCTGGCCGGTCGAGGCCATGTGCGGGCCGCGGCAGAGGTCGAACCAGTCGCCCTGGTAATAGATCTTCAGATCCTGGCCGGCCGGGATCGCATCGACCAGCTGGACCTTGTAGGTTTCGCCCTTGTCGGCAAAGACCTGCTTTGCCTTCTCGCGCGACCAGACCTCTCTGGTGAACGGCTTGTTGCGCTGGATGATTTCCTTCATCTTCTTCTCGATGACAGGTAGGTCGTCCGGCGTGAACGGCTCGTTCTTGGCAAAATCGTAGTAGAATCCGTTCTCGATCACGGGACCGATGGTCACCTGCGTACCGGGCCACAATTCCTGCACGGCTTCGGCCATCACATGGGCAGCGTCGTGGCGGATCAGTTCCAGCGCGCGCGCATCGGTACGGGTGACGATCTCGATGGCCCCGGAGATAACAGGCTCGGAGAGATCCTGTACGGTGCCGTCGATGGCGATGGCGACGGCCTTCTTGGCCAGCGACTTCGATATCGATTCGGCGACGTCGCGACCGGTCGTGCCGGCCTCGAAACCGCGTACCGAACCGTCGGGAAATGTCAGGGAAATTGCATCGGGCATGATAAGCTTCCTTTATCCAGTCCCGCCAACCAATGCGGGTGGTGTGTCACGAACGAGAGGGGTCGACGACCGCCGATCTCGCTGCGCCTGATAGATGTTTTTGAGCTTTGAGTAAAGATCGGGCACGCCTCTCGCTCTACTCGACCGGGTGCGGTGGCTGCCTTCAGGCCGATGGCGGATGGTGCAGACTGAAGTACCGCCACGGCATCCACCAACGGTATCGCGGCGCCAGTCGCTCCGGCACGGGATCGAACCCGCTCGTGCCGCCCGGACCGCAGCGCCCCACTCGAAACAGGGTCATCCAGCCGCCGGGCCACAGACCATGGCGGGCAATGGCCTCGTAGCCATATTCCGAGCAGGTCGGGAGATGGCGGCAGGAATTGCCGATGAAGCCCGAAAGCGTCAGCTGGTAGAAACGGATCAGGCCGATGCCGAGGAGCCTGTCGGGGGTCTTGCGGAAGGGGCCAGCGAAATTTCGGGATGGGCGCGGCTTCTGCGCATGTCCGTCTCCGTCGCACATGCTCAGGCCTCCGCAGGCATGCCGCGTTTCGCCTCGATCTGATCGATGGCATCGACCACGGCGTCGAAGGTCAGCATCGTCGATGCATGCCGCGCCTTGTAGTCCTTGACCGGGCGCAGATAGCGCATGTCCTCGAAGCGGCCGTCCGGACCTTCTCCATCTTCCTTCAGCATGGCCAGCATGGCGCGCCTCGCCTGGCGCAACTCTTCGACGGTGGAGCCGACCACATTGCGTGCCATCACCGACGACGAGGCCTGGCCGAGCGCGCAGGCCTTTACCTCATGGGCGAAGCCGCTGACGACGTTTCCGTCCAGTTTCAACCAGATCGTGAGGCGCGATCCGCAGAGGCGCGAATGGGCCTTGGCGCTGGCATCCGCGTCCTCGAGCGTGCCGATGCGGGTGATGTTTCCGGCAAATTCGAGAATTTTAGTGTTGTAGATGTCATCCATCGAACATCGGGCTCCGATACGAAGGGGATCGTATTCTAAACGAAAAACACACCGTGTCCGATCGAACACTTTCACATGGCGGTCGCCATACTATATGTATCTCGTTCGTAGGACACGATTTTACAACGCAAATCTGCCAGTTTCATGGGATAGCGTGTACGAAAACCGCGAGAATCTCGACGGACGGAACGACTTTGCCAACGCCTTGTCCGGCGTGAGAGGTCGTCGCAAGACTGCAACGATCCGCATGGCGGATCAGGAGAGCCTAGAATGGACGCTGTGTTGAAGAATTTGGCGCTGACCGATGCCCACCCGGATCGCCCGACGCAAAAGGAAGCCGAAGATGCCGTGCGCGTGCTGCTGCGCTGGGCCGGCGACGATCCGACCCGTGAGGGACTGATCGATACACCGGCGCGGGTCGCCAAATCCTATCGCGAGCTGTTCGCCGGCTACGAGCTGGACCCGGAAGACGTGCTCGGCCGCACCTTCGAGGAGGTTGCTGGCTACGACGACATGGTTCTCGTGCGCGATATCCCCTTCTTTTCCCATTGCGAGCACCACATGGTGCCGATCATCGGCAAGGCCCACATTGCCTATCTGCCGAACGGCCGCGTGCTTGGCCTCTCCAAGATCGCTCGTGTCGTGGATATCTTCGGCCGCCGTTTGCAGACCCAGGAGACGATGACCGCGCAGATCGCCACGGCCATCGACGAAACCCTGCGTCCACGCGGCGTCGCCATCATGATCGAGGCCGAGCACATGTGCATGGCCATGCGCGGCGTGCAGAAGCAGGGCTCGACGACGCTGACGACGCGCTTCACCGGCTCGTACAAGGTCGATCCGGCCGAGCAGGCCCGGTTCATGACGCTGGTGCGCAGCCGCTGACGGCAGGGTGACGATGACACAGTTCATGCCCCCCTCTGCGGACAAGGCGAAGCTCGAGGACGACGGCGAATTCACGCCGCGTTTCGACGATGGCGGCCTGATCACCGCCATCGTGACGGATGCCCAAGACGGCGTGCTGCTGATGGTTGCCCATATGAATGCCGAGGCGCTTTCCCTGACGCTTGAAACCGGCATCGCCCATTACTTCAGCCGTTCGCGCGGCAAACTCTGGAAAAAGGGCGAAACCTCCGGCAATCTGCAGACGGTGAAGGAAATCCGCACCGATTGCGACCAGGATGCCATCCTGCTGAAGGTCGAGGTCGGCGGTCATGCCGCAACCTGCCATACCGGGCGTCGCTCGTGCTTCTACCGGGTCGTCGAGTTCAAGGACGGCAAGCCTTACGTGCGCATCGTCGACGACGAGCGCCATTTCGACCCACGCGATGTATATGGTCATTAAGACAAATTGATCCGGCGGCCCATACCCCTGCCCGACCGACCGACGTATGATCAAAGAAAAACAAAAGGGACACAATAGAACAAGAGGCGCATACGCCTCGAAGGAAGACAATATGCTGAACTGGCGTTTCAACCGTCAGGGTGCCGGACAGAGTTCGGGGGGGACACCTCTGGTCAAAGGCAACGATCTCTCTACGAAGCCCATCATTCCCGTTCTGCCGACCAAGGCGAAAATCGCTTTGGCGCTGGGCGGTGGCGCCGCCAGGGGCTGGGCGCATATCGGCGTGCTGCGGGCGCTGGACGAAGCGGGCATCGAGATCGGCATGATCGCCGGCACATCGATCGGCGCCCTCGTCGGCGGCTGCTATCTCTCGGGCAAACTGGACGAACTGGAAGCCTTTGCCCGCTCGCTGACCATGCGGCGGATTGCCAGCCTGCTCGACCTTACCATCGGTGGCAGCGGCCTGTTCGGCGGCATGCGGCTGACCAAGCGGATGCAGGAGCACCTGCAGGGCCTCAATATCGAGGATCTAGACCGCCCTTTCGTGGCGGTCGCAGCGGAACTCAACACCGGTCATGAAGTGTGGATCACCACCGGGTCGCTGATTACCGCCTTGCGGGCCTCCTATGCCCTGCCCGGAATTTTCGAACCCGTGCGCAGCAATCATCGCACCCTCGTCGACGGCGCCCTCGTCAATCCCGTGCCGGTTTCCGTCTGCCGATCCTATGAGCAGCCGCTGGTGGTTGCGGTCAACCTTCACTACGACCTCTACGGACGCTCTGCCGTGGTCAAGCACAGTGCCGCTCTGACCCCGACGGAAATCCATCGTCAGGCCGAGGCACCCTATATGCGGCTCGGCATGACCGGCGTGATGGTGCAGGCCTTCAACATCATCCAGGACAGGATTTCCCGCGCGCGCCTCGCCGGCGATCCGCCGGACCTGGCCCTGCATCCGCGCCTCAGCGATATCGGATTGTCCGAATTCCACCGCGCCGGGGAAGCGATCGATCGCGGCTATGAGGAGGCATCGGCGCGCCTGCCTGAAATCCGCCGGATGCAGGAAGCCTACGCGCGCTGAAGAGCGCCGGACGCCGTCCGCCGGCCTCTTGCATGGCACGGCGGACGGAGAGAACTCCCCATTCTATCCGGCGATATAGGCCTTGATCTGCTCGGCCTCGAGTTCGATCTCGCGGATATGGGCCTTGACGACGTCGCCGATCGATATGATCCCGCTGAGCTTGCCATCGTCTTCCACCGGCACATGGCGAAACCGCCGTTGGGTCATCATTTCCATGACCTCGTCGACCGTGGCGCTTTCGCTGCATCGGACGATGTTGAAACTCATGATCTCGGCCACCGGTTGATCGAGGCAGGCCCGGCCGTATTTCGCCACGGCTTTGACCACATCCCTTTCCGTGAAGATGCCGGAGACCTCGCCGCCCAGCGAACCGATCACCAGGGCGCCGATTCGGTGCTCCGCCAGGATCGCTGCGGCATCCAGCAACGTCGTCTCGGGACCGACGGTCACCACGGCACGGCCTTTGGCGTCCAGTATGGATTTAACGGAAATTGGCATTCGATCCTCCCTCTCGAAATAGCACTTGTCTACCGGCCCCGCGGCGTCTCCTCCGTCCGCGCGGCCGAAGGCCGATGTTGCACCCGGTGTTTTCCGATTGCAACCTTCACCTGTCGCCGACGACGTTTTCCGGCGGCTGCGGAATTTTATTCAGGGGACGATCGAAGAACGAAAACAGCAGGAAGCCGAACAGGAACCCGCCGACATGGGCGTCCCAGGCGACTTCCTGCGACCCGTCGCCGATCAAAGGGATGCCGAAGGCGATGAGAATATTGGTGAAGAACCAGAACAGGATGAAGAAGAGCACCGTCCTGCTGCGCAAGGCGGCGACGATCGACAGCCTCGGATTGAGATGTGCCTCGGTGGTGCGGTTCGTCCGCCTCTCCGGCGGGAAGGCAAAGCGGCAGGCGGCCCCCATCAGGGCCGAGACGACGCCGGATGCGCCGATCATCAGGCTCATCGCCCCCCAATGGAGCGCCGCATTGAGGGCCGCGGCGGCGACGGACGACAGGATCCAGAACAGGATGTAACGCGAGGTGCCGATACGGCGGGCGACGGGTGCGCCGAAGGCCATCAGCCACAGGCCGTTGAACAGAATGTGCTCGATGCTGGCATGCAGCAACGAATAGGTCACCGGCGTCCAGAGCCATTCCCATCCCTGCTGGGAAAGCGGCGTGACATAGCGTCCGGGCACGAAGCCGAAGGTGAAGAAGAACCAGTCGAGCGTGTCGTTCGAAAACACCGTCGACTGGACGAGGAAGATGACAATCAGCAATCCCAGGCTGGCGGTGAGCACGGGCGGCAGGTTGAAGATCGGCGTGCGCGCCGGAGGCTCTTCGAACGTCGCCTCCTCGCTCGGGGGAAGCCTCGGCACATCGTCTTGCATGTCATGCTCTTTGTCGGTGACTGGAAACGCAGACATACAGGAGCGTCTGTCAAAAAAGAAGCCGCCCGATTGTGCCGGGCGGCCTGGAATTTGTGCTGTCATCCCTGGAATGACCGTGTCCCTTGCTCCCACATCCAGCGCATGGCGGTCAATCGGAACGCGCGGTTAACCTTACCGTCGTTGCCGTGGCACGGAATAAGCATGGAAATGCCCAAAGAGCGGATCGCCCCCCGATTCTGCTCCGATTTGACACACGGATCGACCATGCGCCTGGAATCGAGCTTGGAACTTTTTAACTATTGGAACAGCACCAGAGGCGATGCCGATGCCCCCTTGCGGTCTCAGATCGATCCCGGGGCGATGCGTCATATCCTTCCGAAGATCTTCATCCTGGAGGCCGGTCACGACGGCGATCCCCGTTTTCGGCTGGCGGGGACGACGATCTGCAGCCTGTTCGGCCGGGAATTGCGCGATACGGCGTTTTCGTCGCTGTGGACGGGCCGTCGTGCCGAAGAGGCCGCTGATGTCGCTGTCGATGTCATGGACAGGGTTGCGCCCGCTCTTGTCGATGCGACCGGCCATCCACCCTCCGGCCGGCCATCGACATTCGAGGTCGTGCTGTTGCCGATGCGCTCCTCGCCCGATCGCTGCGACCGGCTGCTCGGATGTCTCGTGTCCGCCAAAACCAACGGGCATCATGCAAGCCAGCCGCTTTCCAGCCTCCGTCTCGACCGCATCCGCCTGCTGGACGGTCGCACCGGCCTGCCGGACATCGAAGTGACAGGGCGGCAAGCCGCGAGCCCGGACTGGTTTGCCAAGGGCATCGGCTTTTCGCTTGCCGTTCGCCGGGCCCTCCACCTCTAGGCGGAAAGCCCCGTCGAATGGCCGCAGCGGTGTCGCCGGCTGTGTTCTTTTGCAACACAGCCAGCAAGCGGATGGGGTCGGATAGTTACAACTGCAGCGACGCGGCGCATTATCTGTTAACAACTTTATGCTAATAATTGCATCAGCATAACGAAATCAAGAAGCGCTTTCATGCACTCATTCCAGCCAGCATTACCGACGCGGAATGCGCCACGTATGGATCAGAGAACCTTCCAGAGGGTCCCGATCAACATGCCGGGACGGCTGATGCTGGCCAGCTACGACGAGTTCGAATGCATGGTCGTCGACATGTCGCCGGGCGATCTCTATGTCACCTGCGACGGCAAGCCGCGCACCAACGAGCGGGTCATCGCTTACATCGATCATCTCGGCCGCATCGAGGGACTCGTCCTCTCGGTCGACAGTCGCGGCTTCAACATGTCGATCAGTGCGACCGACCGCAAGCGCGAGAAGCTCGCCGCCCAATTGACCTGGCTTGCCAACAAGCATGAACTCGGCCTGCCCGAGGATCGACGTCATGACCGCCTGACGCCAAGGAGCGCGACGGTCGAACTGACGCTCGACGACGGCTCCGTCCACGAGTGTCGTCTGATGGATCTCTCGCTCTCCGGCGCCGCCATCGATGTCGACGCGCGCCCTGCCCTCGGCATGGCCGTCCGCCTCGGCAATATGCGCGGCCGGGTCGTTCGCCATTTCAGGGAGGGCGTCGCGATCGAATTCCTTTCGCTGCAGTCCCGTGACACGCTGCGCGAATTTCTCTGAGCCGCCCGCCCACGACACTTGCGCGCCGTGGACGTCTTTGTCTTGGCCCGGTCATTCCCCGGCCCAAGCTTTGCCTCAGCCCGATCTTTCCCTTAGCCCCGAT
>CAZZZI010000207.1:0-8243 GCA_964658415.1 uncultured Sphingomonas sp.
CGGGTGATGTCGCGGCGGCAGGTGACATCGCGGCGGCCGGAACGGGCTGCGCATCAACAACGTCGAAACTCTGCAGCGGCGCGTTGACGGCCAGCGGATTGCGCGGAAGGTCGAGTGCGCGCAGGCCGGCAACGACGAAGTCGAACGGTGCCCGTGCCTTGCTCCCCTCGCCGCTCCAGGCGTCCGGGTGGTCGAGCATGGTGGCATAGACGGCGGTCAGGTCGCCCTTGGTGTTCTTCCAGCAGTCGGTCATGACGTCGATCATCGCTTGTGGCGGCTGGTCGGACACGAAATGCGCGACCAGCTTTCGACAGATATGCTGCGCCGTCTTCGGATGCAGCGCGAGATCGTCGAGCATGGCGAGATAGTCGCCCTCCCGGCGCTGCTTGCCGCCATAGGTCACGCCCAAAACGGCGTGGTCGCCCGGCTCCGACATGCCCGGCTTGAAATCCACCGCGAGCGCCTGTCGGTCCAGCGCGATACCGGTTAGCACCATGGCGGCCGAGCGCACGTCGGTCTGGGTGTAGCCGCTGCCGGCCCCGAGCGTGTGCAGCTCGATCAGTTCGCGCGCCAGGTTTTCGTTGAGACCCTTCTTCTGCTTGATGCCTGCCGGCGAATCCGGTCCCTGCGACTGCGACTGGTCGAGATAGATCAGCATCGCCGGATGGCGCGTCACCGCCTTCAGCAGCACGGGAAACGGCGCGCCGATATTGGGGCGGATCGCCTCTGCCTCGAACAGCGGCACGATCATCCGCATCTCCTCGGCCTTCTGGGCGCTGACGGAGAAATGATTGACCCAGAAGCTTGCCAGCCGCTCGTAAAAACCGTTCGGCGAGAACACCGCCTGGGCTATGCGCGCATCGGCGTCCCGCTGATAGATCGTGTCGAGTTGATGGAAGATGGCACTCTGCCGCGCGCGCTTGGTCTCATCGGGATCGTTGCCCTTGCGGATCGCCTGCAACCGGTCGGCGACCTCGCCGATGGTCTTGCGACGGGCGTCGAGCCCGCCGACGGGAAACATCGGCGGAGTGCCGATCCCGGCTTTCAACTGTGCGAGAAGGGCCTGCTTGTCGGCAGGAAGAGCCTCTCCCGGTCGAAAACCGGTACCGAACCGCAACGCCGCCATCGTCTGGAAGGAAATGCTCATGTCTGCCACCGTCGATCATTTTCGGGGATCAGGAACGGATAGGAGGCTGACAGGCAATTGCGTCCGGAATGTTCAGAAATTGCGGCTTTTTACGGACATGGACAAGATGTAACCCCGGGCTGGGCGAAACTGTCCGGATGTTAATGCAGGGCGATCAGCGCCAGCAGCGACAGAAGCAGCGCCGGCACCATCACCACAACACCCAGTTTCAGGAAGGCGAAGGCGCCGACCTGCAGCCCTTCGCGCCGGAGCGCCGTCAGCCACAGAATGGTCGCCAGCGACCCCGTCACCGACAGGTTGGGACCGAGGTCGACGCCGATCAGGATGGCACCCGACACCGTATCGGAAGCATGTGCCGCCTGCACCGCGCCGCCCGCCACCAGACCGGCCGGCAGGTTGTTGACGAGATTGGCGAGAAAGGCGACGACGATGCCGGCAATCGCGGCCGTCTGACCCGGCGCGGCGGCGGCGCCGGCCGAAAGCTGGTCGGCCAGCATCTTGGTCAGCCCCGTCTTCTCCAGCGCCTGCACGACGACGAAAAGCCCGGCCACCAGCGGCAGGACGCTCCACGACATGCTGCGCAGCGTCTCCATCGGGCTCTCGCGGCCGATGATCACGATCAGTGCCGCCGTCACCAGTCCGCAGGCAAACGTCGGCAGGCCGAGGTCGAGGCCATAGGCGGACGCACCGATCAGGATCAGCGCGGTCAGGACGAGGCCGGCTCCCGCGAGCTTTGCCGTCGGTGTCAGGTGCGGGGCATCGACCTCGGTGGCGACGCTGTCCTGCTTCAGCACCCGGCGTTGCGTCCAGTAGAGCAGCGCGAAGGTCGACAGCACGGCGGCGACCGACGGCAGCGCGAAGGTTGCCAGCCAGCGCCCGAGCGGCGGCATATGGCCTCCGCCGAAAATGACCAGGTTGGCGGGATTGGAGATCGGCAGCACGAAACTCGCGGCGTTGGCGATGAAGGCGCAGATGAACAGGTAGGGCAACGGCTCCTTGACCTTCGCCGCCTTGGTCGCCGCATAGACGGCCGGCGTCAACACCACGGCCGTCGCGTCGTTGGACAGAAACACGGTAACGACGGTGCCGACGACGTATATCAGCGCGAACAGCCGGACGGGCGACCCTTTGGCCTGGCGGGTGGCAACGGCCGCCAGCCAGTCGAACAACCCCTCGCGACGTGCGAGTTCCGACAACAACATCATGCCGACCAGGAAGAGATAGACGTCGAGCCCCTTGCCGATGCCGAGCCAGGCTTCCGGCAGCGAGAGCAGGCCAAGCGCCACCAGCAGCGCCGCGCCGGCCACCGCCCATATCGCCTCCGGCCACCGGAACGGCCTGGTGATGACGCCAAGCGCGGTCAGCGCGGCGATGCCCCATGTCAGGGGAACGGCGTGGCTCATCATGGACGGCGCCCCGTGCTCAGCGTTGCCTGCATGTCATGCATCTCCGTGTCTCGATCGTGAATATTTGTGCAGGCGTCCTGCGGGTGGGAAGTGCCGGACGTCGACCAAGCGCCTGTACGCGTCCGACCGCCAACGGATCACTCCCAATCGGAACCGCCGAGCAGAAGCCCTCACCTCACCCGCGGATCGAAGTCCAGGTCACGGAGGCGATTGCTTCCCGAAACCCGTGCCAACACCCGCCGCGATTCTTATGCGGCTGATTCCGTTCGGCGATGTGAGTGGGTACGGCAGCGACGTTGAGGCTTGCTCAGTCGGCCGGCGGCTATTCCGCTGCTTTTTTCCGGGCGGGCTTCTTCTTCGGCGCAGCCAGGGCGGCCGCCTTCGCGTCCTCTTCTTCCTTTGCCAGCCGGAGCGCCCGCAGTCGCGTGGTCTTGGCTTCGCGAGCACTGTCGCGCGCGTCGATCAGCGTGTAGGCCGCTTCGTTCGTCGCGTCGATCTTGGTGATAGCGGTTGGTCTTTTTGTCGGCGCGTCGCTCATAGCCCGGTCTCCGCGTTCTTTTTTCAGCCAAACCAGAGCATGAAAATCATCGCCCTGGCCGCTATCCATTTGACATGCCTGCCGTTCCATGCGGTAACGACGGCTTAATATATAAGCGCAATCAACACTAAGCGGCGTTCCAGGTCAATCGATCCTGCTGCGGATAATCACTCGTGTACACGATGTGGCCGCTAAAGCGATTGCCAAGCTTGCCCGCTTGAGGCATTGAAACTCCTTTGCTTTGAACCGGAACTGAACTGACGATGAGCGATGCAAACCCCGTGCGGACGCCGTTCGATGCGGTCGACCTGGACCATCTCCGACGTCTGGAAGCCCTCGAGGCCTACGACATTCTGGATACCGCGCCCGAGCCGGAGTTCGACGATATCGTCTACATCGCCTCGACCGTCTGCGGTGCGCCGGTATCGCTGGTGAGCCTTGTCGAAGCCGACAGGCAGTGGTTCAAGGCCCGCATCGGCTTCGAGCCCGGCGAGACGCCGATCGCCCAGTCGGTCTGCGCCCATGCGCTGGGATCGCAGGATCTGCTGATCATTCCCGATCTGACCCAGGATCCCCGCACCCGGAACAACACGCTGGTGACCGAGCCGCCGCATATCCGATTCTATGCGGGCGCCCCCCTGATCGTGCCGGAAGGTGCGGCCATCGGCACGCTCTGCGTCATCGACACGGTGCCGCGCCCCGAAGGCCTCGACGAGAATCAGCAGAACGTGCTGCGGGCGCTCGCCCGCCAGGTCGTAGCCTTCATGGAGACGCGGCGCGTCTCCCACCGGAAGGACGAGCTGTTCCAGCGGCAGAAGCGCCTTGCCGCCAGCATCCGCAACAGTGCCAACAAGACGGTTGCCGCGCAGCAGGCGGGACGCATCGGCACGTTTGAAATCGATATCGCCACCAGCCGGGTGCGCGGCTCGGACGAATTCTGCCGCATCTTCGATGTGCCGCCGGCCGAAAGCCACCCGACCTCGATCTTCGAATCGATGGTCCTGCCGGAAGATCGCCCGATCCAGTCGACCGAGGCGACCCGCAGGAGCGGCCTGGCGCCGGTCGAGGTCGAATACCGGATCCAGACGGCCAATCACGGCACGCGGTGGATCTCGCGCCACGCCAAGTACCAGTACGACCCGGCCGGCCGGCCCGTCACGATGTTCGGCATGGTGCAGGATATCACCGCCTCGAAGCGGGATGCGGCCCGCGTCCAGGCCCTGCTTGATCTCGGCGATCGTTTGCGCGCGCTGGACGATATCGAATCCATGGCGCTCGCCGCCTCCGATCTGATGGCCAAGGCGCTCGACGCCAGCCGGGCCGGTTTCGGTCTGGTCGACGTGGCCCACGAGACACTGATGATCCAGCCGGAGTGGCGCGCCCCCGGCGTCGACAGCCTGGCGGGCCTGCACCACTTCCGCGACTATGGCAGTTTCATCGATGAACTGAAGGCCGGCCAGACGGTGATCATCACCGACGTCGCGACCGATCCTCGCACGCGCGACAAGGCCGAGGCCCTGCTCGCCCTCGGCATCCATGTCCTCGTCAACCTTCCGGTCTTCGACCACGGCCAGTTCAAGCTCGTCGTCTTCGTCCACCACGATCGTCCGCATGAGTGGACGCGCCAGGAAATCGATTTCGTGCGCAGTTTCGGCGACCGCATGCATCTCGCCATCGCCAGGCTGCAGGCGGAATCCGACCAGGACGTGCTGAACCGGGAGATCGGCCACCGGCTGAAGAACACCTTCGCGATGGTCCAGGCCATCGCGTCGCAGACCCTGCGGCCGATCGTCGAGCAGGAGCACGTGCGCAATTTCGAACACCGCCTGCATGCACTCAGCTCGGCCCACGATTCGCTGCTGTCCCACGAAAGCGACGGGGCGGATATCGGTGCCGTTCTCAAACGCACGGCCGAGAGCCTGGGTGTCCACGAGCGCCTCGACATCCGTGGGCCGGCGCTCAATTTCGGTCCGCGCAGCACCCTGTCGGTGTCGCTGCTGTTCCATGAGCTCATGACCAACGCCATCAAATACGGTGCCCTGTCGAACGAATCGGGCCGCGTCGCGGTCGAGTGGACGGTGCCCGGAACCAATGCCAACCGGGTGCTGACGCTGCGCTGGACCGAAAGCGGCGGACCGCCGGTGGTCGCACCGAAAAGCAGCGGCTTCGGATCGCGTCTCATCAAACGGGGCTTCATGGGCACCGGCGGCGTGACCCAGAGCTATCCGCCGGAGGGCTACTCCCTGCAGATGACCGCGGCGCTCTCCCAGCTCCAGGGATCGAACTGATCGACGGCCCCGCCCGGCGCCATCGCCGGGCCCGCGCCTTGCCCCGACTGCGCCACCGTTCCCTTTGCCGGTGACTGCCTCAAGCACGGCGATTCCGCCCGATGCTTGAGGCCTCATGCCCGATGAAGCCACACCCGCACGGGTTTTGCGCTGTGCGATAAACAGGCATCCTTACTCTTGCAGCGGGCAGCGCTCCTTCATACCTATGTGAGTAGGAAATGGTGGCCTTGCGCCATCCTCTCCCGACAAACAGACCGTGAGGATTAGCCCGTGCCGATTGAAAAACTTCTGCCGTCCATCGTCGCCCTGCGCTCCAGCATTCCCGAGGACGCCTTCACGGCCTCGACGCTCGGTACCATTCGCGAAGGCAGCGGCGTCGTCATTCGCGACAACGGCCTGGTCCTGACGATCGGCTATCTCATCACCGAGGCGGATGAGGTCTGGCTGACGCGCAACGACGGCAAGGTCGTTCCGGCCCATGCCCTCGCCTTCGACCAGGAAACCGGGTTCGGCCTCGTACAGGCGCTCGGCCCGCTCGACGTACCGGCCCTGCAGATCGGCGATGCGACGGCGACGCAGCTCGGCGACGCCGTCGTGCTGGCCGACGGTCTCGGGAATGCCGTATCGTCTAAAATCGTCGCCAAGCAGGAGTTCGCCGGTTACTGGGAGTATCTGCTCGACGAGGCGATCTTCATCTCGCCGGCCCATCCTTCCTGGGGCGGGGCAGCCCTCATCGACGAGAACGGCAAGCTGCTCGGCATCGGCTCGCTGCGCCTGCAGATGAGCCAGGGCGGCAAGGTCGCCGACATCAACATGGTCGTGCCGATCAACCTGCTGGCGCCGATCCTCGACGACCTCCTCAACCGAGGCCAGATCGACAAGCCGCCGCGTCCATGGCTGGGCGCCTTCTCGGCTGAAAACAACGGTGAGGTCGTGGTGATGAACGTGGCCGCCGGCGGACCTGCGGCCGAGGCCGGCCTGCGTCCCGGCGACATCATCTCCGAGATCCGCGACGCCGAGGTCGACGGGCTGGCCGACTTCTATCGCCAGGTCTGGAAGAGCGGGCCGGCCGGAGCCGAAATCCCGATGCGCGTGCTGCGCGACGGACGCGAAGCCTGGCTGCGCGTCAAATCCGCCGATCGCGGCAGCTTCCTGAAGAAGCCGCAGATGCAATAGGCGCAACTGCGTTCAGGGCAGCCGTCTGACGACGCTGCCCGGACGCTTCTGTCCTGTTCGGATCCTAATTGACTTTTGCGCGGCGCGACTTCTTGGCCAGGCGAAGGACGTGGTCGTCTGCGATGTCGGCCAGTATCACGGCCACTTCCATCTCACGCCAACCGGCAGCCCGCGCCTCTTCGATCAGCCGAGCAAAAGCGGCTTCCATTGCCCTGGCGCAATTGGCGGCGCGTTCCAGATCCTCGTCGGTGCCCTCAGGCGAAATTCTATCGTTCATGATCTACTATGCCGCGAAATAAGGTCGATTGAAAGCCTCTATCGCAGCCTATTGCAACAAGACAATCACCGATGTGTCACGTTACGGACCATTTTTGGGTCGATTGCGCCCGCTGCGCCCGTATCGAGAAAAATCCGCCTGGCGCGCGAAAGCGCCAAATGGGAACTTTTCTGGCTTCGATCCGTTGAGAGCCGCTTTGTAAGAGACAGTGCATATGCGCGGCGCTGTCTCGGTGGGGCGATCAATGCCATCGGCTGATACAGCCCGCATCTGAGGTATGCATGAAGTCATCTTCGCAACCTGGCTTGTCCGGCCGCTCGCTCGTAGCCCTTGCCTTTCTCAACTTCTTCCTGGCCGATGCCCGCGACGGGCTTGGACCTTTCCTCGACGGATTTCTGGCCACCCATGGATGGAAGCCGATGACCCTCGGATTTGTCGCCACGCTCGGCGGCATCCTCGGCCTCGTCGCCACGCCGCTGTTCGGCGCTTGGGTGGATGCTTCGCGGCACAAGCGGATGCTGATCATCCTGCCGGTCATCCTGGTCAATGCCGCCGCCGTCTGGACCCTCGTCAGTCCTGACGACTTCTCGGTATTCGGCGGCCAATCCGCAACGGCCGTGGTCGGCGCGGTCATCGGCCCGGCCTTGATGGGGCTGACCCTCGGCCTGGTCGGCCAACGGGCATTTTCCGGGCAGGTGTCGCGCAACGAGTTCTGGAACCATGCCGGCAACGTCGTGTCGCTCGCAGGCGTCTATGCTGCCTCCGTCTATTTCGGCCTGTCAGGCATCATCACGCTGATGGTGGTCACCGCAGTGGCCACGATCCTCGCCGTGCTGGCAATCGATCCCGACAAGATCGACGACAAGGTCGCGCGCGGCCTCGGCGACGACGAGGGCAACGGCGCCGCGCCATCCGGTTTCAAGGTTCTCGTCGGTACCCGGGGCCTCATCCTCCTCGCGGCCACCCTTCTGGTCTTCCACTTCGGTAACGCGCCGATCAGCCGGCTGATCTCCCAGGATTTTTCCGTGCAGCTCGGCACGCCGTTCCGCACGACGGCGATCACGACAGGCGTCTCGCAGCTGTCGATGATCGTCATGGCGCTCGCCGCGCCCTTCCTGATCCGCCGCTTCGGCCTCTCCACAGTCTTCATCATAGCGCTGTGCGCCCTGCCGATCCGCGGCGCCATCGCCGGCAGCTTCCACAGCTTCAGCGCCATCTTCCCGGTCCAGATCCTCGATGGCGTCGGCGCCGGACTGATCGGCATCGCCACCCCGATCGCTGCCGAGCGTATCCTTTCCGGCAGCGGCCGCTTCAATGTCGGCCTTGCCGCCGTCATGACCGTGCAGGGCATCGGTGCCTCCCTCAGCAACGTGGTGGCGGGATGGCTGACATCGGAAGGCGGCTATGCCCT
>CAZZZI010000208.1:0-1285 GCA_964658415.1 uncultured Sphingomonas sp.
AAGCGTCGTCTTGCCGGCGCCCGAGGGGCCGGTCAGGAACTGGAAGGACTTTTTCGGTATGTCGAAGGTCATGTCCCGGAGGATTTCCGGGCCCATGCCGTAGCGCAAACCGACGTTTTCAAAGTGAATCAACGGGCAGCCCAGTCTTCCGCGGTTTCGATCGCTGACTTGTTAACCAACAGAGTTAACGGACGGTAAATTTCGCCGGCCCCAAGCTGCTTCGGCGACCATCTTTGCGAAGCATTAACCATTCAAATTTACTTCTAGGTGGGATTCCTTTCAATGGCCCGTTTTCCGGTGCCGCTGAAACGATGTGGATCACCACAGAGGACGTCACCATGGGCGCATTTCGCAATCGCCAGCAGCAGACGGGACTGGCTTATGATCTGATCCCGCCCGAGGCGCAACCGCCAACGCGATCACTTCGCCGTTTCGAGCGCCCGCACGACGTCGTCGATGCCGAGTTCGTTACCGTCCTGCCAAGCCGCAGCGCCGGTTTTTCGGCCCGCACCGGCAACGACAACCATCGGGACAATCCGCGGCGCAGCCACCGTCCGCATGTCCGGCAGCCGAGCCGTGTCACGGCCACCGCTGCCGTGATGTCGGCACTCGTCTTCTTCCTACGGGCCGGCGAGGGCTGGCTGCAGCGTGCCTCCGGTCGCAGCTTCGCGATCCTGATCGCCGCACTCTTCGTGCTGGTGTTCGGGCTCGTCGGCGGTTTCTCCGGGCTCTCCGAGCAACCGCACGTTCGGGCTCCGCCGATCGCTGCCGCGCCGCTGCAGTTCATCAACGTCTCGCTGACGCCGCGCGATGCCAACGGCATGCACATCCTGGTCCTCAACGGCATCATCGACAATGTCACGGCCGAGGGAAGGTCCGTGCCGCAGATCCGGGCCGACCTGTTCTTGGGTGACCAGCTCGTCACCAGCGTCATCGTTTCGCCGCCCGTCGACCGCATCGGCGGCGGTGAAAGCCGGGGTTTTTCGGCGCGATTGCCGCATCCCGGGGAAAAAATGCCCGAGGTTCGGCTTTCCTTCGTCCAGGCGGGTGCCGACGGCCGGTGATTGTGCTAACGGCAGTGGCTCCAACCGGCGGGCCACCCGCCGATGACCTCAAGGAGCCTGCCGACCATGCCAGTCGTTCGCGGAAAGAACATTGAGCCGCTTTTCACCGCCGCGCAGATTGCCGCGCGCAATCTCGAACTGGCCGCCGAGATCGCCAAGGGACCGACCAAGGACCTGCTGGTCATCGCCATCCTCAAGGGCTCCTTCATCTTCGCCGCCGA
>CAZZZI010000208.1:1385-8230 GCA_964658415.1 uncultured Sphingomonas sp.
GCCCGTGCGCTGCGCATGGACGGCCATGAGACGGAGGAAGCGGCCGATGGCGCCGAGGGGCTGGAGAAGCTGCAAGGCGGCGGCTTCGACCTGCTGCTGTCGGATATCCGCATGCCCGTCATGGACGGCATCGAGCTCGCCCACCAGGCCTCCTCCCATTGGCCGAAGATGAAGATCCTGCTGATGACCGGCTATGCCGAACAGCGCGAACGCGCCGACGACCTGATGGAAAAGATCGTCGACGTGGTCTCCAAGCCCTTCGCCCTGCCCGATATCCGCAAGGCCGTCGCGTTGGCGCTGGCGGCGTGATTTCTCCCACGGATGCCGTTTGAGAGCGAAGCGCGGGGCTTCTGACGGAGTCATCGGCTTCGGGTAGCGTGAGACATCCTGCGTCAGGGCAAAGATAGCCCCCGCGCCGCAGACGCAGCGCACTGGATTTCTGTGACAAGCACAGAAATGAGGGGATGAGGCTGTGGCTACACCATCCCGCTGCAGCTTCCACCGATCGCCCCGCTGCCGCGCCAGCCAGTGAAAAGGCCCGGGGTCACTTTCCAGCGCTCGGTAATGGGCGTGGTATAGCAGACGAAGCCGTTCGATCCCTCCTTGAGGCTTCCGAAGCCCTTTGGGACCTCAAGAGGTTCTCCCACCCTCATCTCTGTGCTCGTCACAGAGATCCAGCCACGGCGCGTCTGCGCCGTGAGGGGACCTTGTCTGGGCGGGGTCTCGCGCGCCCAAGACTGGGCGCACTGGATTCCTGTGACGAGCACAGGAATGAGGGGGAGGCGGCTACGATGCCCTCTCGATCCCGCTCCGGGTTCCTCTGGGCGCATATTGCTGCTTGCACGGGAGAGGTCGCGACACCGGGGGGATGTCAGGCATTGACTGACGGCCCTCCGGATCTTCCGCCCTCAACCCATAACCCATAACGCCTACTGGATATCCAGCAACCGCTCCAGGTAGCGCCGCTCTTCTTCCTGGGTCGGGTTGTTGCCGAGGCGTTGGCGGATGGCGTCGAGGATTTCGCGGGCGCGTTGGGCGTCGATCTGGTCCGGGATTTTTGTGTTGCCGTCGTCCTGCACCTTGCCGTCGGCACGCGCGCGGCCGAGCGGGTCGCGGCCTCCGGGGTTGCCCTGGCCCTGACCCTGTTGCTGGCCTTGACCCTGTCCCTGCTGCGCCTGCATCATCTGGTTGAGCATGTCGCGGGCGCCCTGGCGCAGGGCTTCGAGCGCACGGCCCTGGCCCTGCGTCGCCTTCTCGCCGTCGCCCTTGCCGAGCGCCCCGCCGGCGCCCTGCATCTCGCGCTGGGCCTGGCCGAAGCCGGGGCCGGGCTTGACGCCCATTTCGCCGAGGCCCTTCTGCAGCTCGCCGAGCTGCTTTTCCAGGGCGTCCTGTTGCTCTTTCAGCGCTTTCAGCGCGTCGCGCAGCTGATCTTCGGTCATGCCGTCTTCCGGCGATTGCGCCTGCTGCTGGCCCTCACCCGGCTGCTGGCCCTCACCGGGCTGCTGGCCTTGGCCCTGCTGTGGGTCCTGGTCCTGCTGGCCTTGCTGGGGCTGCGGCCGTCCCGGGGGCTGCTGTCCCTGCGGGCCGGGCATCGGCTGGGCAAACGGGTCCATGTCCTCGTTCGGGTCGCCGCTCTGCATCTTGTTGCGCAGGGCCTGGTCGAGCTTGAAGGTCTTGTCCATCAGCTTCTGCTGGTCGCGCAGGATCTGGCCGAGCTTGTCCATCTGCTGGCGGCCGGGGCTGTCGTCCTTGCCCTGCTGATTCTGGCCCGGCTGGGGCCTGCCGGCCTGCATGTTGTTCATCATCCGCTGCAGTTCCGACAGCATCTGCTGGGCGGCTTCGCGGTTGCCGGAGCGGGCGAGGTTTTCGATCTGGTCCATCATCCGCTCGAGGTCCTGCTGGCGCAGCACCCGCGCATTCTTCTGGTTCGGCTGGTTCGGCGCATTCTGCATGCGCTGCGCCAGCTCCTTCATGTAGCCGTCCATCGCCTTGCGCAATTCGTCGGTGAGCTTCTTGATCTCGGAATCCGGGGCATTGCGCTGCAGCGCTTCGGACAATTTCTTCTGGGCGTCGCGTAGCTGCTTTTCTGCGTCCGAGAGCTGTCCATCCTCCATGCCGAGGGCAATCTGCCAGAGGTAGTCGGCGGTGTCCTTCAGCGACGCGTCGTCATGGGCGAGCCGCATGCGCGCCTGCGCCGATTGAAGCAGCAGGTAATGGGTGAGGTTCGGGATGGTCTCGTCGGCGCGGATCGTCAGGGACTCGTTGAGTTCGATGGCTTCAGGCATCTTGCGGGTGTCGAGCGCGAACACCTGCCGCTGTTCGGCGACGGCACCGGCGAGGGGTTCGTTGAAGGTGCGGGCCGGCATGGTCATTTCGTGCGGCGGGCTGCGGCCGGTCTGGCCGGCGCCGTCGCGGGCAACGAGCGTGATGCGGACGCGCTTGCCGGCGAGCGGATCCTGGCTGAGGTCGTGACTGCCCAGCCCCTTCACGTCCTTGCGGTTGCGGCGGGAAAATTCGAATTTGTAGTCCGGCAGGGCGTAGAGCGGCGTTGCCTGCGGGTCCGCATCGACGGGTACGATCTCCGCATGGGCCTCGTCGATGCCGTAGTCGTCCTTCGCCTTGAAGCCGATTTCGAGCGCGCCGTTGACGGTGACGTGCGGCAATCCGTCAAAGGCAATTTCAGGCGGCTTGTCGGCGCGCACGTCGAAGGCCCATTGCTGGCGATTGACCGAGAGCGTGCCGCCCTTGTCGAGCTTCATCTGATGGGTGCGGGCCTTGTCCGCGCTGGCGGCATCCGCGGCCGCATCCGTCGGCGACCCCGCCTTCGGGGCCGGCGCATCCTCCTGCAGGGCGACCTCGGTGCCGCTCTTGCTGCCGGCATCCTGGAACAGCACCGTCTCGTTGCCGGAACCGCCGGTGACGCGAACGGTCAGCTCGGAGAATTGCGGCACGGAAATCGTGCTGCCTGATGTCGCGGTGTTGCCGGTCAGGTAGACGGGCGGTTGGCCGGTATAGGCGGGTGGCGTCACCCAGGCGTCGATGCGCAGATCGGGGGCTGTGGTGATGGCGAGCGGATGGTCGAAGGCATCGGTGAGCGTGCCGGCGCCGTTCGACATCGAATAGCCGAAGGCGACGGCCAGCAGCAGCGCCGGCAGGGCGCGCAGCGCATAGGGGTCGTGGCTGGCGATGTCGGGGCGCGGCAGGCCGGCATCGAGCGTCGCGATGCGTTCGGCCATGCGGGTCTGGTGCTCGCGCCACAGGGCCCGTGCGAAGGGGGTTTCGAAGGCCGGTTCGTCCTCCTGCACCGCCACCGGCTGGTGCGACAGGCCGTTGCGCTCCTCGAGCAATCGGTCGGCATCGACGGCATCCGGCCAGCGCAACCGGCGGAACGGGATGAAAGAGGCGATGAAGGCAATGATGAAGATGCCGATCAGCGCCAGTCTCGGGACGGCAGGCAGGATACGGAACAGGCCGAACCAGGAAGCGGAAACGTAGAGTGCGGCGACACAGGCGAGCGGCAGCAGCATGGGCAGGAGCTGCTCGGCAACGAGCACCAGCCGCGCCAGGAAACGCTTGGTCGCGACAAGCCGCGCCAGCGCCGGCCGGGAGGCAAAGGCGCCTTTCCTGTCTTTGCTGGCATTGGTCATCGGCACGCTGTTCCCCGCACTGGTGTTGCTAGCCGGCGCCTGCCCTCGCTACGAAGAGGATCGAAGGAGCCGAGCGTGCGCCGCCTGAAAACGCCCCACATCTTGCCGACCGGTCCACGGCCGCTAAAGCCCGTGGCGCACAGTCTTCGATGAAGCAGCACGGAAAGAAGGATAGCATTCTTTGTGGCGAAGACGAGGGCAACAGGCGACAAAGCCGGTTTTTCCATGCGCCTTCGCTGTAATTCCAAGGCCGGATCAGGCAAGCCAGGCCGGCACGGAATCGAGGTCGATCAGATCCTGATAGGTCTGGCGCGGACGGACGACGTGGAAAGCGTCGCCCTTGACCAGAACCTCGGGCACCAGCAGGCGGCTGTTGTAGGTGCCGGCCTGGACTGCGCCATAGGCGCCGCCGGACGAAACCGCGAGCAGGTCGCCGGACTTCGGCATGCTCATCTCGCGGTCGAGGGCCAGGTAGTCGCCGGTCTCGCAGACGGGGCCAACGACATCGGCCTTGATGCGCGGCGCGTTGGCGGCGGTGACGACCACAGGGCGGATCTCGTGATGGGCCTCGTAGAGCGTCGGGCGGATGAGGTCGTTCATGGCGGCGTCGACGACGACGAAGCTCTTCTCGCCGCCATCCTTCACATAGATGACCTCGGTCACCAGAATGCCGGCGTTGCCGACCAGCAGGCGGCCGGGCTCGGTGACGATGCGGCAATCGAGCGAGCTGAGTTCATTCTTGACGATCTCGGCATAGGCATCCGGCGAAGGCGGCGGGTTGTTGTCGTCGTGGTAGGGAATGCCAAGACCGCCGCCGACATCGACGTGGTGGATGGCATGGCCGTCGCCGCGCAGCGTCTCGACCAGTTCGCGCAGCAGCTTGAAGGCGGCCTGGAAGGGCTGCAGCTCGGTGATCTGGCTGCCGATATGCATGTCGATGCCCGTGACCTCGATGCCCGGCAGGGCGGCGGCGCGGGCATAGACGGCGCGGGCGCGCTCATAGGAGATGCCGAACTTGTTTTCCTTCTTGCCGGTCGAAATCTTCGCGTGGGTGCGGGCATCGACATCGGGATTGATGCGGAAGGAGACGGGGGCCTTTTTGCCGGCGCGAACGGCGCGCTGGTTCAGCACTTCCAGCTCGGGCTCGGATTCGACGTTGAAGCAGTAGATGCCGGCCTCGAGTGCCGCGTCCATCTCCTGCGCCGTCTTGCCGACGCCGGAAAACATGATGCGCTCGGCCGGAATACCGGCGGCCAGCGCGCGTGCCAGTTCACCGGCGGATACCACGTCGACGCCGGCACCGAGGCGTCCCAGCGTCTTCAGCACCGCCTGGTTGGAATTGGCCTTCATCGCGTAGCAGACCATGGCGTCGACGCCATGGAAGGCTTCGGAAAACACCCGGTAGTGGCGTTCCAGCGTTGCCGTCGAATAGCAGTAGAACGGCGTCCCGACCGCCTCGGCAATCTTCGAAACGGCAATATCCTCGGCGTAAAGAACGCCGTCGCGGTATTGGAAGTGGTTCACGGCGACGCCTGTTTGCTTAAAGGAGCGGATCGAGGAGGAAAGGCTTGTCGGCCGTGCCCGGCTGCTTGGTCGGCTTCGACGTGTCGCCGCCCTTTGTCGCGTTGACGCTCGGCGGATCGAGATCGCCCTTGCGGCCGCATGCAACGGTGGCGAGACCCATGAGCGAAAGCACGAGGGTCATGCGGATGATGTGCGGCACGTTGATTGGCATCGATTTCCTCTTGAGGCACAGCGTCGGGCGGGCAGACCTTCATAGCGAAGTTTCAGTGCCTTGTGCACCCTGATTGTTGCGTTGCGGCTTTGGCGCGGCCGCTCAGTTGCGGGCGCGCCAGTAGGCGATCTGCTTGCGCACCTCGGAGGGGGCCGTTCCGCCAAAACTCTTGCGGCTCGCGACCGAAGCCTCGACGGTCAGAACGTCGAAGATCTCTGCCGTGATGGCCGGGTTCAGCGCCTTGAGGTCTTCAAGCGAAAGCTCGGCCAGTTCGCAGCCCTTGCTTTCCGCCAGCGCCACGGCATGGCCGGTGACGTGGTGGGCGTCGCGGAACGGCAGGCCGGCCTCGCGCACCAGCCAGTCGGCCAGATCCGTGGCGGTCGAATAGCCGGAGCCGGCGGCGGCCTTCATGCGGGCGACGTTGACGGTCATGTCGCGGACCATGCCGGTCATGGCGGCGATGGCGAGCTCGATGCTCTCGGCGGCGTCGAAGACCTGTTCCTTGTCTTCCTGCATGTCCTTGGAATAGGCGAGCGGCAGGCCCTTCATGATGGTCAGGAGGGCCACCAGCGAGCCGTTGATGCGGCCGGTCTTGGCGCGCACCAGTTCGGCGGCATCCGGGTTCTTCTTCTGCGGCATGATCGAGGAGCCGGTCGAAAAGGCGTCGGACAGGCGCACGAAGCCGAATTGCGGCGTCGACCAGATGACGATCTCTTCGGCCAGCCGCGACAGGTGCATGCCTGATATGGCTGCAATCGACAGGAATTCGAGCGCGAAATCGCGGTCGGAGACGGTGTCGATCGAATTGCGGGTCGGCTCGCGGAAGCCGAGCGCCTTGGCGGTCATGTGGCGGTCGATCGGGAAGCCGGTTCCGGCAAGCGCTGCGGCGCCGATCGGCGATTCGTCCATATGCTCGATGGCGTGGCGGACGCGCGAACGGTCGCGGCCGAACATCTCGACATAGGCCATGCAGTGGTGGCCGAAGGTAACCGGCTGGGCGGTCTGGAGATGGGTGAAGCCCGGCATGACGGTATCGGCATGTTCCTCGGCGCGGTCGAGGAAGGCGGCGATCAGGCCGGTGAGTGCCTGTTCGCAGCGCTGCAGCTCTTCCTTGACCCAGAGGCGGAAATCGAGGGCGACCTGGTCGTTGCGCGAGCGGGCGGTGTGAAGACGGCCGGCGGCGGGGCCGATCAGCGTTGCCAGTCGGGCCTCGATGTTCATGTGGATGTCTTCGAGCTTGCGGGAAAACTCGAAATTGCCGCCTTCGATCTCTGACAGGATCGTGTTCAGGCCGTGAACGATCTTGTCTTTGTCCTCGGTCGAAATGATGCCTTGATGAGCCAGCATGGTGGCGTGGGCGATCGAGCCGCGGATGTCCTGCGCAAACAGCTTCTTGTCGAAACCGATCGATGCATTTATCTCCTCCATGATGGCGGCGGGACCGGACGCGAAACGTCCGCCCC
>CAZZZI010000209.1:0-8178 GCA_964658415.1 uncultured Sphingomonas sp.
TGATCAAGAAGTCGAAGTTGCGTGGAGGAAAGCGGGGGAGATGAGACTTATCCTTTTGGGACCACCGGGCGCCGGTAAGGGCACCCAGGCTCAGCGCATTGTCGAAAAATACGGGATCCCGCAACTCTCCACCGGCGACATGCTTCGCGCCGCCGTGGCAGCGGGGACCGAGGTCGGCAAGCGTGCCAAGGATGTCATGGACGCCGGCAAGCTTGTCTCGGACGAAATCGTCATCGCGATCATCTCGGATCGCATCGACGAGGACGACTGCGCCAAGGGTTTCATTCTCGATGGCTTTCCGCGCACTTTGGTGCAGGCCGATGCCACCGAGACCATGCTCGCTGCCAAGGGCCTCGCGCTTTCGGGCGTTGTCGAAATCAAGGTCGACGACGTTGTGCTGGCCGACCGCGTTTCCGGTCGATACACCTGCGCCAATTGCGGCGCCGGCTACCACGACACGAATCTGAAGCCAAAGGTCGAAGGCGTCTGCGATCGTTGCGGTTCGACGCATTTCAAGCGCCGCCCTGACGACACGCGCGAGACCGTGGTCACCCGCATGCAGGCCTATTACAAGGAAACAGCACCGTTGATTGGCTATTACTATGCCAAGAACATGCTGCACTCGGTTGACGGCATGGCGGATATCGATCATGTCACAGCTGAAGTTGAAAAGATTCTCTCCAAGCTTTGAGCTTTGAAGGATTGGCAGCCTGGCTCTTTGGCCGGCTGCCGTCACACGAGATTGCGGCGCAGGATTCGGTCGGGCCAGTTTGGTCGGGGCGGGGACGGGCCAAAATAAACTTAGCGGAACGGTTGCCTTTCGGCAGTGATTCCGCTAAACACCGCGCCAACTCGCGACATAGATGCGATCGGCGCGGACTTCCCTCGGGAATTCCGGGTTCGGTCGTTTTGACATGTTATCGACCTCGAATTGAACAAGTGGCCGTTTAAGGCCGCATAACGAAGACCTTTGCCTGATGGCAAATGGAACGCAAGGAGAATAGGCGTGGCACGTATCGCTGGCGTCAACATCCCGACGGCAAAGCGCGTAGTAATTGCGCTGACCTACATCCACGGGATTGGCAATAAGTTTGCGCAGGAAATCGTCACCAAGGTTGGTATCCCGGCTGAGCGCCGCGTTCACCAGCTGACGGACGCTGAAGTCCTGCAGATCCGCGAAACCATCGACCGCGATTACCAGGTCGAAGGCGACCTGCGTCGCGAGACGTCGATGAACATCAAGCGTCTGATGGACCTGGGCTGCTACCGCGGCCTGCGTCATCGTCGCGGCCTGCCGGTTCGCGGTCAGCGCACGCACACCAATGCCCGCACCCGCAAGGGTCCGGCAAAGGCGATTGCTGGCAAGAAGAAGTAATCACCGGGCAACCGTGTGAGGGAGGCTGGCGGTTCCGCCGGCCTCTTTTGAGTTTGGCGAAGGGCCGCAGTGCCCTGCGCCGGTGTAGCCGCTGGCATTACGGCGGTGCAGAGATCCACGAAAGGGACTATTATGGGCAAGGAAGCCGTCCGCATTCGCCGTCGCGAACGCAAGAACATCTCGTCGGGCGTTGCACACGTCAACTCGACGTTCAACAACACGATGATCACCATCACCGACGCACAGGGCAACGCCATTGCCTGGTCGTCCGCTGGCGCCAAGGGCTTCAAGGGCTCGCGCAAGTCGACCCCGTTCGCAGCGCAGATCGCCGCTGAAGATGCTGCCAAGAAGGCGCAGGAACACGGCATGAAGTCGCTCGAAGTCGAAGTCTGCGGTCCGGGTTCCGGCCGTGAGTCGGCTCTGCGCGCGCTCCAGGCTGCCGGTTTCATGATCACCTCGATCCGCGATGTGACCCCGATCCCGCACAATGGTTGCCGCCCGCGCAAGAAGCGTCGCGTATAATCATCGCCAATCACACACCGGTGAGCGCCCCAAAGGCGAACGCCGGTGCTTCTCAAGCTCGGTTGCCACGATTGGATGGTGGTAACGAACGGAAGGCAAGAATATGATTCAGAAGAATTGGCAGGAACTGATCAAGCCGAACAAGGTCGAGTTTTCCTCGGGCGGCCGCACGAAGGTCAACCTTGTCGCCGAACCGCTCGAGCGGGGCTTTGGCCTGACGCTCGGCAACGCGCTCCGTCGCGTGCTTCTGTCTTCGCTGCGCGGCGCCGCCGTCACAGCCGTACAGATCGACGGTGTACTGCATGAGTTCTCCTCGATCCCTGGCGTTCGCGAAGATGTCACCGACATCGTCCTGAACATCAAGGAAATCGCCATCAAGATGGACGGCGACGATGCCAAGCGCATGGTTGTCCGCAAGCAGGGTCCAGGCGTTGTCACGGCCGGCGACATCCAGACGGTTGGCGACATCGAGATCCTCAATCCGGATCACGTCATCTGCACGCTCGACGAAGGCGCTGAAATCCGCATGGAATTCACCGTCAACAACGGCAAGGGCTACGTTCCGGCCGAGCGCAATCGTGCGGAAGACGCACCGATTGGTCTCATCCCGGTCGACAGCCTCTACTCGCCGGTCAAGAAGGTGTCCTACAAGGTGGAAAACACCCGCGAAGGCCAGGTTCTCGACTACGACAAGCTGCTGATGGCGATCGAAACCGACGGCTCGATCTCCGGTGAAGATGCAGTCGCTTTCGCGGCCCGCATCCTCCAGGACCAGCTCGGCGTTTTCGTCAACTTCGACGAGCCGCAGAAGGATGTCGAGGAAGAAGCCGTTACGGAACTGGCCTTCAACCCGGCGCTCCTCAAGAAGGTGGACGAACTCGAACTCTCCGTTCGCTCGGCCAACTGCCTGAAGAACGACAACATCGTCTACATCGGCGACCTCATTCAGAAGACCGAAGCCGAAATGCTTCGCACTCCGAATTTCGGCCGCAAGTCGCTCAACGAAATCAAGGAAGTTCTCGCTTCCATGGGTCTGCATCTCGGCATGGAAGTGCCTGCCTGGCCCCCAGAGAACATCGAAGATCTCGCCAAGCGCTACGAAGACCAGTACTGAGCGGCGTGAGGTCATGTGTGACGCGGTTTTCCGCCAGCACGCCGATCGCAGAGAACAATAAGTAAAGGCAGGATGACTGCCTTTCCCCGTCAAACAGCAGGCATATCGCCTGCATGTGCCAGGAAACGGCAGGCCCCAAATCAGAGGGCACCTGCGATTTAAGGAGAATAGCAATGCGCCATGGTATGGTAGGCCGCAAGCTGAATAGAACTGCAAGTCACCGCAAGGCAATGTTTGCCAACATGGCGGCTTCGCTCATCCTGCATGAGCAGATCACCACCACCTTGCCGAAGGCAAAGGAAATCCGCCCGATCGTCGAAAAGCTGGTCACGCTCGGCAAGCGCGGCGACCTGCACGCTCGTCGTCAGGCCATCTCGCAGATCCGTGACGTCGCTGTCGTATCGAAGCTGTTCGATGCCATTGCCACCCGTTACGCAACCCGCAACGGCGGCTACCTGCGCATCATGAAGGCTGGCTTCCGCATGGGCGACAACGCTGCCATGGCTGTTGTCGAATTCGTTGATCGCGACATCAACGCCAAGGGCGCTGGCGACAAGGCCCGCGTTGCAGCCGAAGAAGCTGCCGAAGCTGCTGCCGCTTAATCGGTAGACGCCTCACCAATCAAAGGCCGGACGAGCGATCGTCCGGCCTTTTTGCGTTTTGGGGATAGATCGGCAACACGGAGCCGGCTACGCCTGCTTGCGAGGCCTTCCTCCCTTGGCACCATTGGTTCGGCTGGCGGCAATCTTCGCGGGCGAGCGAGACTTCCCCCCACGACTTTGCGCCTCCATTAAAGTCTTTGAACCGAAAACCCCGTTCATCAGACCCGCTATGGTGTAGTCGACGTCAAGGCTCTCCCAATGGAGGCCGGTCTCGCCGAGAAGCTCAACCTCGGAAAGCTGTTCGTCGGTCGCCCCCTCCAGACCTTCCAGCGCCCGGGCAGGCACCATGAAGGCTGCGTCGTTTGTGAACTCGACGAAAATGCGACCCGAGTCACTGTCGAAGTAAACCGATGAGGGGATAGGGCGTTGTGCTCGCTCGATCTGCCAACGGAGCTTTGCTTCGTCCAGTTCAGCGTCGCTGATATCAACCATGGTACTTTCTCCATGCATCCAAAAACAGATCGTGGTTTGCACGGATGACACCGACTGCCAGGCGGACGTCACGATCCGGGAGGCCACCTTGCGTCATCACTTTCAAACTGACGATATCGATGCGCGCTTCGCCATCCGCGATCACGTGCACATGTGGTGGCTCGTGATCCGCGGTGTATATGACGAAACGCATTCCGTGCTGCTTGAGGATCGTAACCACGGGCTTAAAATAACCCAACTGCTTCGGTATTTCAAGCGCGCCTGAATTCCCTCACGCCGCAGCCGTTCTCTGCCGCGTGCCCCGTCGCCTCTGCATCATGATTGGCCGATAGGAGCGATAGAGGATCATCGCGATCAGCAGGCCGATATAGATATACTGTTCGAGCGACAGCACCTTGGTCGACAGGGCAAAGTGCAGGGCGCCGCAGGCGGCAACGATGTAGACGAGCCGGTGCAGCCAGATCCAGTTCTTGCCCATCGTGCGGATCGAGTACCTGTTTGATGTGACGGCGAGGGCCGTCAGCATCACCAGCCCTGCCATGCCGAACATAATGAAGGGTCGCTTCAGGATGTCGCCGAGGATGGCGTCTATCATCAGCGCCTGGTCGAGGACCGCGTAGACCAGAAAATGCATCAGGACGTAATAGAAACAGAGCAGCCCCAGGGCGCGGCGGTAGCGGAGCCAGTTCCAGCCGATGAGGTCGCGGAGCGGCGTGATGGCGAGCGACAGCAGCAGAAAGCGGATAGCCCACAGGCCGAGGAAAAGCTCGAACGTCTTGGTCGGATCGGCGCCCAGATTGCCTGTGGCGCCGAGGTAGAAGGTATAGGCGGCAGGGGCAAGGCCCACGATATAGAGCAGCCAGACGGAGGCGGGCTGGAAGCGTTTCGGCAGCGCCAGCGACATTGCCATTAGTAGTTCGCCTTCAGATCCATGCCGGTATAAAGGCTCGCTACCTGATCGGCATAGCCGTTGAAGGGCAGGGTGGGGTGGCGGCTCGAGGAGAAGAAGCCACCTTCGCCGATTCTCCGTTCAGTCGCCTGGCTCCAGCGCGGATGGTCGACCGCCGGGTTGACGTTGGCGTAGAAGCCGTATTCGCCGGGGTTGGATACCTGCCAGGTGTTCATGGGCTGCTTGTCGGTCAGCGTGATGCGGACGATCGACTTGATGCCCTTGAACCCGTATTTCCACGGAACCACGAGCCGGATCGGCGCACCGTTCTGGTTCGGCAGCGTCTCGCCATAGAGACCGACGGCGAGCAGCGCCAGCGGATTGCGCGCCTCGTCGAGCCGGAGGCCTTCGACATAGGGCCAGTTCAGCGACTGGAAGCTGCCGGATTGCCCGGGCATCTCGGAGGGGCGGACGATGGTTTCGAAGGCGACATATTTGGCGCTGCCCAGCGGCTCTACCATGTCGAGCAGCTTGGAGAGCTGGAAGCCGTCCCACGGAATGACCATCGACCAGGCCTCGACGCAGCGCATCCGGTACACCCGCTCTTCCGGCGGGAAGGCCTTGATCAGCGCATCGATGTCGAAGGTCTGCGGCTTGCCCACCATGCCGTCGACAGCGATGGTCCAGGGGCGCGCCTTGAACTTCCCGGAATTGGCGGCGGGGTCCGCTTTGTCGGTGCCGAACTCGTAGAAATTGTTATAGGTGGTGACGTCCTTCTTCGGCGTCAGTTTCTCGTCGACAGTGTAGTTCGTCTTCGATGCGGCCAGCGCTTCCGCCATGGCATGGGATCCGCCGGCGAGGGACAGGCCCGCTCCGGCTGCTGTCGCCAGGAAGGCCCGGCGACCGAGATAGGCGTCGCGAGGCGTGATCTCGGCAGCGGCAATCTTGGGTGGATGGTAGGTGGCCATGGCTGAAATCCTCGATGAAATGGATGTATCGATGGTGATACGCAGAAACCCCGTCGTAAGTTACAAATAGACCAACCTTTTTTTCAGAAAAGAACCCAATTTATCGTGTTCTCAGGAAATGCATCCGGCTATCAGCGACCGTCCCACTTGCGTTTGACGTTTGCGCGTTCAGCAACGGATGATATCGTTGCTGGCGGTAGGACTTCCGGCGGCTCCGACATCGACCACGCCCTTGGTGCGTACCGGATTCGGCCTACGTGATAGTGACAGTTCGCAGCGATTGATTTAGGACAATTCCAAAAAGCAGGGGCATTTGCCCGTCCGTCTGGCGGAATGGGTCCGCCGCAGGCAATGCCATAACTGCAGGACGTCGAGGATAACACCATGCCAGCCTACCGTTCGAGAACCACCACCCACGGCCGCAACATGGCCGGCGCCCGCGGCCTGTGGCGTGCCACGGGCATGAAGGACAGCGATTTCGGCAAGCCGATCATCGCCGTCGTCAACTCCTTCACGCAGTTCGTGCCTGGCCACGTGCATCTGAAGGATCTGGGCCAGCTGGTGGCACGCGAAATCGAAGCAGCCGGCGGCGTCGCCAAGGAATTCAACACCATTGCGGTCGACGACGGTATCGCCATGGGTCACGACGGCATGCTCTATTCGCTGCCATCGCGCGAACTGATCGCCGACAGCGTCGAATACATGGTCAACGCCCATTGCGCCGATGCGATGGTCTGCATCTCCAATTGCGACAAGATCACTCCCGGCATGCTGATGGCGTCGCTCCGCCTCAACATCCCGACGGTCTTCGTTTCCGGCGGCCCGATGGAGGCCGGCAAGGTCACCATGCACGGCAAGACCGTGTCGCTCGACCTCGTCGACGCCATGGTGGCTGCAGCCGACGACAAGATCAGCGACGAGGACGTCGCCGTCATCGAACGCTCGGCCTGTCCGACCTGCGGGTCCTGCTCGGGGATGTTCACCGCCAATTCGATGAACTGCCTGACGGAGGCGCTCGGTCTCTCCCTGCCGGGCAACGGCTCGACGCTCGCCACCCATTCGGACCGCAAAGAGCTGTTCCTGGAGGCCGGTCGTCGCATCGTCGAACTGGCCAAGCGATACTACGAGAAAGACGACGCAACGGCCCTGCCGCGCACCATTGCCTCCAAGGGCGCCTTCGAGAATGCCATGGCACTCGATATTGCCATGGGCGGCTCGACCAACACCGTTCTGCACATCCTGGCCGCTGCCCATGAAGGCGAGGTCGACTTCACCATGGACGACATCGACCGCCTGTCGCGCAAGGTGCCCTGCCTCTCGAAGGTGGCACCGGCCAAGGCCGACGTTCATATGGAAGACGTCCATCGCGCCGGCGGCATCATGGCCATCCTCGGCGAGCTGGAACGCGCCGGCTTGCTGAATTCCGATTTGCCGACCATCCACGCGCCGACCCTTGGCGATGCGATTGCCCAATGGGATATCGCCGTGACGCAAAATCCTGCCGCTCTGAAGCTGTTCAGCGCAGCGCCGGGCGGCGTACCGACACAGGTGGCCTTCAGCCAGAGCTCGCGCTGGGACGACCTCGACACCGACCGCGAGAAGGGCGTCATCCGCAGCGCGCAGCACCCGTTCTCCAAGGACGGTGGTCTCGCCGTGCTGAAGGGCAACCTCGCCATCGACGGCTGCATCGTCAAGACGGCGGGCGTCGATGAAAGCATCCTGAAGTTTTCCGGTCCGGCCCACGTCTTCGAAAGCCAGGATTCCTCCGTCAAGGCGATCCTTGCCAACGAGGTGAAGGCTGGCGATGTCGTCGTCATCCGCTACGAAGGCCCCAAGGGCGGTCCTGGGATGCAGGAAATGCTGTATCCGACGAGCTACCTGAAATCGAAAGGCCTCGGCAAGGCCTGCGCCCTGATCACCGATGGGCGCTTTTCGGGCGGTACGTCGGGCCTTTCGATCGGCCATGCCTCGCCGGAAGCCGCCAATGGCGGCACCATCGGCCTGGTCCGCGAAGGCGACATGATCGACATCGATATCCCGAACCGCACGATCAGCCTGCGTGTCAGCGAAGAAGAGCTCGCGACGCGCCGGGCTGCACAGGATGCAGAGGGCTGGTTCCCGGTGGAGAAGCGCAAGCGCAACGTCACCACCGCCCTCAAGGCCTATGCTGCCTTTGCGACCAGCGCCGACAAGGGCGCCGTCCGCGATCTCAGCGG
>CAZZZI010000210.1:0-8160 GCA_964658415.1 uncultured Sphingomonas sp.
TCGCCGCTGGCACTGGCCGGTCTCTGAGGGAGAGACCGGGATCGAAGGCCCACGTCACGGGTGCATCCTTTCAGACCGAACATCCGGGGACACCGGTTAATCAGGAGACGAAACCCATGTTGAAGAAGACACTTCTTGCAGCCACGGCGATCCTTTCGCTCGTCGGCCAGGCAGCCTCTGCCGCCGATCTCAAGGAATTCCGCGTCGGCATTCTCGGCGGCGAGAACGAAGCCGACCGCCTGCGCAACTACGCCTGCCTTGCCGATCACCTGAAGGAAACCTTCGGCTTCGAGAAGGTCTCGCTGTTCCCGGCTGCCGACTACGACGGCGTTATCCAGGGCCTCCTCGGCGGCACGCTCGACTTCGCCGAACTCGGCGCTTCCGGCTATGCCGCGACCTACATCAAGGACCCGAAGGCCGTCACACCGATCCTGACGACGCAGCAGGCCGATGGCGCGACCGGCTACTACTCGATCGGCCTCGCGCTGAAGTCCTCCGGCATCAAGACCATCATGGACGCCAAGGGCAAGAAGCTCGGCTACGCCGACCCGGACTCCACCTCGGGCTACCTCGTTCCGCTGACGCAGATCCCGAAGACCACGGGCGTTCCGAACGACAAGTTCTTCGCGTCGACCCAGTTCAACGGCGGCCACGAGAACAACCTGCTCGCAGCCTATGACGGCAAGGTCGACGTTGCTGTCGACGACTCGTCGGGCATCGGCAACTTCAAGGACGGCTACACCTCCGGCACCTTCCGCAAGGAAGTCAACAAGGGCGCCGTCGACCCGAACAAGCTGGTTGAAGTCTGGCGTTCGCCGCTGATCCCGAACGGCCCGCTGGTCGTTTCCAACAAGATCGATGCCGCCTGGCAGACGAAGCTTGCCGACTTCTTCACGCAGCTGCCGACCAAGGACAAGAAGTGCTTCGACGCCATCGAAGGCGGCGACTTCAAGGGCTACGTCCCCGTCAAGGCCGAGTTCTACAACGCGATCGTCGAAGTCCGCAAAGCGGCCATCGGCGGCTGATCCAAGATCATCGAGAGGCGGCCGGTCTCCCCGGCCGCCTTTTTTCCTGGCCTGACAATCCCTTTTCGACGAGCAGCCTGACATGACCCTAGCCGACACCCATTTGCAGACGCCGACAACGGCGCAGGAGATCGGCGACAGCTGGGCAAGACAGGTCGCGCGTCGCCGTGTCTACACGATTTTCGGCCTGCTCGTGCTTCTGGCGGCCTTCGTCTCGTCGATGCAATTTGCCAACGACAGCAATGCCGGCCATTTCTTCGAACGCCTGCCGCACCTGTTCGACTTCGTCAGCTGGCTCGTTCCGAAGGACTGGAACGACGTCTGGCGCGCGCTGTTCGACATTGCGAGCCCGAACGATCCCGGGAAGGGCGGCGAGGAATTCAATTTCCCGCTCGGCCGGGTCTACGTCTGGGGCAGTTTCTACATCCCCGAATATTTCGAACTGATGCTGATCACCATCAACGTCGCCCTGGTTGCGACGATCATCGGCTTCGTGTTTGCGCTGCCGCTGTCGTTCCTGGCATCGCGCAACCTGACGCCGGCGAGGCCCGTTCAGATGGTTGTCAAGCGCGTCATGGAAGTGTTGCGCGCCTTTCCCGAGATCGTCATCGCGGGGCTGTTTGCGGCGATCATCTCGATCGGTCCCGTCTCGGCCATCATCGCCGTCGGCCTGCATTCGATCGGTGCGCTGGGCAAGTTGTTCTACGAGACGATCGAGAATGCCGACATGAAGGCCGACGAAGGCATTCGATCGGTTGGAGGGAGCTGGACCGAGCGCGTCCGCTTCGCAGCCTTGCCGCAGGTCCTGCCGAACTTCATGTCCTACGCGCTGCTCCGCGTCGAGATCAACGTGCGCGCCTCGACGATCATCGGTGCCGTCGGCGGCGGCGGTATCGGCGAAGAACTGAAGCTCTCCATTTCGCGCGGCTTCGGCGCCAAGACGATGGCACTGATCCTTTTGCTTTTCATCACCATCCTGGCCGTCGACCAATTCTCCGCCTGGCTGCGCAAGCGCCTTGTCGGCGAACACGCCTTCCTGCTGCAGCACTGAGGTTCCCATGACCCTGACAGACGCAAGCCACGCTGCATCCATCGAAGAGCGCTTCCCGCAGGCCTTCAACCCACCCTTCCACAAGCGCTTCGGCGGCCTTTTGGCCCTGATCGGGCTGCTTCTCTACGCCCTCTACGCCGTCTGGTTTTTCCAGCTGCCGAAAATCCTCGGCGAAGCCCATTGGGACCGCGTCGGCATCTTTCTCAGCCAGTGGGTCAGCTACGATGTCCAGCCCGAATTTCGCCTGACGGGTGACCAGGTGGCGCCGCACTATCCGCGCTTCTCGCCGCTCGGCGACGATCCGCATCCGGACTGGGTGAAGGCGCATCCGGACGGCAGCACGACGGTAGAAGTCGACGGCCCGAGAAAGCTGATCGAGATCAGCAAGACGGAGGTAACGGTCGTTGCCAACGGCGAACGCGTCGCCGTGTCGCTCACCAGCGGCCAGCCGAAGGTTGTCGGCCCTGTGCCCGCCTGGATGACGGTCTATGACGACAACGTGCTTGCCGACCTCGGCTTCGCCGGCGATGTCAGCATCGACAACGACCGGGTGAAGATCCGCAAGCGCTTCTTCGGCTGGCCGAACTTCATCTTCGACACCAATTCGAAATTCTTCGAGAAATCGCCGGGCGAGGTCGCGACGCTGCTGATGAGCGGCCCTCCGCTGGTCAAGGGCCAGTCCAACTGGTCGCTCGCCTTCAACGACTTCTGGACGAACAACCAGTGGCAACACGGCGACGTGCTGACAAAGCTGCTGCAGACGATCGTGATGGCGTTTCTCGGAACCCTGCTCGGCGCCGTCGTTTCATTTCCGCTGGCGTTTCTGGCCGCGCGCAACATCACCTCGAGCCGCATCGTCAACCAGATCATCAAGCGGTTCTTCGATTTCCTGCGCTCGATGGACATGCTGATCTGGGCGCTATTCTTCACCCGCGCTTTCGGTCCGGGACCGCTGGCGGGCAGCGCTGCAATCTTCTTCACCGAAACAGGCACGCTCGGCAAGATCTACGCCGAGGCGCTGGAGAACATCGACGACAAGCCGCGCGAGGGCATCCAGTCGACAGGCGCGTCGGAAGTGCTCGTGCAGCGCTACGGCGTCATGCCGCAGATCGTCCCCATCATCGTCAGCCAGACGCTTTACCAGTGGGAATCGAACGTCCGTGGCGCCACGATCATCGGCGCGGTCGGCGCCGGCGGTATCGGCCTCAAGCTCTGGGAGGCAATGCGGACCAACAAGAACTGGGAAAACGTCGCCTACATGGTGCTTCTGACGCTTGTCGTCGTGATGCTCTTCGACGCCGCTTCCAACGCTCTGCGCACCCGCCTGATGGGGAACCAGAACGTGCGATAAAAGACTGCGGACGACGGCTCCGATCATCATTCTGTCACGGAAATCTTTTAGCGCATGCGTCTTGCCGCCGATCGGGAAATCACGGCACTGTGCACGCATTGCACACTTCGAAGGATGGCCACTTGCGCTACGCCCTTTACTTCACACCACCGCATGACGATCCGCTGACGGCCGCCGCCGGCCGCTGGCTCGGCCGCGATGCCTTCACCGGCGAGACGTTCCCTGCCGCCGCGGCCGGCGGCCTCGATGCAGCCGAAATACTGCAGACAACGGAAGAGCCCCGGCGCTACGGTTTCCACGCCACGCTGAAGGCGCCTTTCGAGCTTGCCCGATCGGTGACCGAACGCGATCTCCTGGACGTCGCGGCAGAATTTGCGGAAAAGACACCGGCATTCCGGCTGCCAGAGCTTGTGCTCGGTCAGCTCGGTCGCTTCTTTGCCCTGGTTCCCGGGGATCTTTACCCGGCGCTGCAGGATTTCTCGGCCGACGTCGTGCGCTCCTTCGAGCCTTTCCGGGCGGCGCTGTCGGAGGCCGATCTCGCCCGCCGCAAGCCCGAGCAGCTCGACGACGCCCACCGCGCCAATCTGTTGCGCTGGGGATATCCCTATGTCATGGAGCAGTTCCGTTTCCACATGACGCTGACAGGCCAGGTGCCCCCCGAGCGCCAGGACGCCGTCGCGGCCGTGCTGCGCCACACATTTGCCGATCACATCGGCCGCCCGCTTCCCATCTCCGGCCTTGCCGTCTTCGTCGAAGAGACGCGCGGCGCGCCATTTACCGTCCGCTCCTGGCTACCGCTTGGAAACGCTGAAAGCTGAAAGACCGTCTGACATGTCTCAAGAAACCATATTGTCCAACGCCCGCATCATCCTCGAAGACCAGATCGTCTCCGGCACCGTCGTCATCCGCAACGGCAAGATCGCCGAGATCTCCGAAGGAGCCTCTGCCGTCGGCGAGGATTTCGAAGGCGACTACCTGCTGCCAGGGCTCGTGGAATTGCACACTGACCATCTCGAATCCCATTACTCGCCGCGCCCCGGCGTCCGCTGGAACAAGACGGCGGCGATCCAGGCCCATGACGCGCAGATCGCCACATCAGGCATCACCACCGTGTTCGACTGCCTGCGCATGGGATCGGACGAGGACGACGGCTTCAACCAGGGCGAGATGCGCGACATGGCCGATGCCATAGAGGCGGCTCAAAATGACGACCGATTGCGCGCCGACCACCTGATCCATCTGCGCTGCGAGGTCTCTGCGGAAAACGTTCTCGATCATTTCGCCGACTTCCAGAAGGACAACGCCGTCCGCCTCGTCTCGCTGATGGACCATGCGCCGGGCCAGCGGCAGTTCCAGACGATGGACAAATACATCTTCTACTACCAGAAGAAGCGTGGCCTGACCGACGAAGCCTTTGCGGTCTTCATTGCCAAGCGCCTCGAGGAATCGGCCAAGTATGCGACGCCGCATCGCGACGCGATCACCAAGATCTGCCATGAGCGCGGCATCACCATCGCCAGCCATGACGATGCGACGCTCGAACATGTCGACGAAGCCATCGCCTACGGCGTCCGGCTGGCGGAATTCCCGACCAGCGTCGAGGCCGCCAAGGCTTCCCATGCCGCCGGCATGAGCGTGCTGATGGGCGCGCCGAACATCGTCCGCGGCATGTCGCACTCGGGCAATATTGCCGCCCGCGATCTCGCCGAAATGGGCGTACTCGACGTGCTGTCGTCGGATTACGTGCCGCTCAGCCTGCTGCACGCGCCGTTCATCCTCGCCGACGAGATCGACAGCATCTCGCTGCCGCAGGCGATCGCCATGGTCACCGCAACGCCTGCCCGCACCGTCAGCCTGGACGACAGGGGTCGCATCGCGGCCGGCCTGCGTGCGGACCTCGTGCGGGTCCGCCGCCAGGACGGCGTGCCCGTCACGCGCGCCATCTGGCGCGAAGGGCGCAGGGTCGCGTGATGGCCGAGCTGGAAGCCCATCCGGAGACGGTGAGTGCTGCCTCGGCCGACCATGGCATGATGGTGGTGGTCGTCGGCCCCAGCGGTGCCGGCAAGGACACGCTGATCGGCAGGGCTACCGCCTATTTCGCAGGCCGGACGGACGTTCACTTCGCCCGCCGGGTCATAACGCGCGGTGCCGATGCGGGCGGCGAGGACCATGTCAGCGTTTCCGAGGGCGGTTTCGATGCGATGCAGCGGGCCGGCAGTTTCGCCATATCCTGGGAGGCACACGGCCTCAAATACGGGATCCCGGCCGCGGTTCGCCAGGAATTGAGCGAGGGCAACATCGTCATCGCCAACGGCTCGCGCTCGGTGCTGGATCAGTTCAAGGCAGCCTTTTCGAACCTGACGATCATTAACGTGACCGCCCGTCCGGAAGTGCTGGCCGAGCGCCTGGAAGCGCGGGGACGGGAAACCCGCGCGGATATCCTGAAGCGTCTGGAGCGCGGGTCTCTGACCGTGGAGGGCGACTTCACCGTCGTCACCATCGACAACAGCGGCACGCTTGACGAGGCGACGCATCAGATGATCGCCGCACTCGAGACAATCCTGTCGAGGTAACGGCCGGACAATGGGGTGGCGTGGCCGAATGGTGGCGCCGACCCATTTGGGCAGTTCAGGGTTTCACCGGGCGAGAAAAATGCTTTCTGCCCGATGCAACGCAAGTCCGGGCGCAAACCGCTAGGCGCCTTGCGGAAGCGGATCTCAGTGCGCCTCGTCCCAATTGTCCGCAGCGCGGGCGTCGACCTTCAGCGGCACGCTCATGTCGACGGCGGGCATCGCGGCATTTTCCATGACCGAGACGATCACCGGCTGGGTCCGCTCGACGTCGCCATCCTCGACTTCGAAGATCAGTTCGTCATGCACCTGCAGCAGCATGCGGACGCGCTCGCCGAGACCGGCTTTCGCCAGCGCCGGCTCGATCTGGATCATCGCGCGGCGGATGACGTCGGCAGCCGAGCCCTGGATTGGGGCGTTGATGGCGGCGCGCTCGTTGAAGGCGCGCATCGACGGGTTGGACGAGCGGATCTCGGGATAGTGGATGCGGCGGCCGAAGATGGTTTCGACATAGCCCTTGTCGCGGGCATAGGCCTTGGTCGCCTCCATGTAGTCCTTGATGCCGGGGAAACGCTCGAAATAGCGCTTGATGTATTCGCCGGCCTCGGAGCGCTCGATCGACAGCTGGTTGGCCAGGCCGAAGGCGGAAATGCCGTAGATGATGCCGAAGTTGATGGCCTTGGCGCGGCGCCGCACATCGGACGGCATGCCCTCGACCGGCACGCCGAACATCTCGGACGCCGTCATCGCATGGATGTCGACGCCGTCCGAGAAGGCCTGGGTCAGCTGCGGGATATTGGCGACATGGGCGAGCACGCGCAGCTCGATCTGGCTGTAGTCGGCGGACAGCAGCTTGTGGCCCGGCGTCGAGACGAAGGCGGTGCGTATCTTGCGGCCCTCGGCGGTGCGCACCGGGATGTTCTGGAGGTTCGGCTCGGAGGACGACAGGCGACCGGTGGTGGTGGCTGCCAGCGAATAGGAGGTGTGGACGCGCTTGGTCAGCGGGTGGATATAGCCGGGCAGAGCATCGGTGTAGGTGGATTTCAGCTTGGTCAACTGGCGCCAGTCGACGATCTTGCGCGGCAGCGGTAGGCCTTCGGCGGCGAGATCTTCCAGCACGCTTGCCGAGGTCGACCACTGGCCGGTCTTGGTCTTGCCGCCACCGGCAAGGCCCATCTTGCCGAACAGGATATCTCCGAGCTGCTTCGGCGAACCGATATTGAACTTCTCGCCGGCCAGTTCGAAGATCTCGTCCTCGAAGGCAGCGGCCTTCTGGGCGAGTTCGCCCGAAAGACGGGAGAGTATCTGGCGATCGACCGAGATACCACGCTCCTCCATCCGCGCCAAGACAGGCACCAGCGGCCGCTCGAGGCGCTCATAGACGGAGGTCAGTTTCTGCGCTGCCAGGCGCGGCTTCAGCACCATCCACAGCCTGAGCGTCACATCCGCGTCTTCGGCGGCATAGGCCGTCGCCTTGTCGATCGCGACGCGGTCGAAGGTGACCAGCGACTTGCCGCTGCCGGCGATGTCCTTGAAAGCAATCGGCTTGTGCCCCAGCCAGCGCTCGGACAGGGTGTCCATGCCATGCGTCGTGGCGCCGGCATCGAGCACGTAGGACATCAGCATGGTGTCGTCGAAACCCTGGGTGACGATGCCGTAGCGCTTCATCAGCAGGTAGTCGTATTTCAGGTTCTGCGCCACCTTGAGGACGGAGGGATCCTCCAGCAGTCCCTTCAGCAAAGCGAGCGCATCATCCATCGGAATCTGATCCGGCGCGAGCTTGACGCCATCGCTGAACAGATCCTCGCTGCCCGTCTTGTGGGCGAGCGGAACATATGCGGCGTGGATGGTCATGCCCGATGGGTCCGACGGATCGGCATAAGCGATGGAGAAGCCCACCAGTTCCGCCTGCATCACGTCGATCGACGTTGTCTCGGTGTCGAAGGCGACGAGCCCGGTTTCTCGGGCGACAGCGATCCAGGTTACTAGCGTCGGGATGTCGCGGATGGTGACATAGGCCGACGCATCGAATTTCGCGCTGGCAAAGCTTTCGGCGCGGCTTCTGGCCAGATCGGTGGGCGTTGCCCCCTTGTGCGGCGCCTCGACCGCCAGCGGATCGGTCGGCGACGGGGTGATCGTTTCCTCGGAGCGCTCTCCCTCTGT
>CAZZZI010000211.1:0-8097 GCA_964658415.1 uncultured Sphingomonas sp.
TCAATTCGATGACCGTCGACAGCGACACCTCGACCTCCGACACGCTGATGCTGTTTGCGACCGGTGCCACCGCCGCCGACGGCCAAAAACGTGTCGAAACCGCCACCGATCCCCGGCTTGCCTCGTTCCGTACGGCGCTCAACGCGCTGCTGAAGGATCTGGCGCTGCAGGTCGTGCGCGACGGCGAGGGCGCCACCAAGATGCTCGAGATCACCGTCACCGGTGCCGAGAGCGATGCCGCGGCCAAGACCATCGCGCTGTCGATCGCCAATTCGCCGCTGGTCAAGACGGCGGCTGCCGGCGAGGATGCCAATTGGGGTCGCATCGTCATGGCTGTCGGCAAGGCTGGAGAAATGGCCGACCGCGACAAGCTGGCGATCTGGTTCGGCGATGTCCGCGTCGCCGTCAACGGCGAGCGCGATGCCGGCTATTCCGAAGCTGCGGCGACCGCCGTCATGCAGCGACAGGATATTCCGGTCAAGGTCGAGCTCGGCCTCGGCGAAGGCCAGGCAACGGTCTGGACCTGCGACCTCACCAAGGAATATGTTGCCATCAATGGCGACTACCGGAGCTGATAGCGTTTGATGCCCTTGCAATTCCTGTCCAATCCGCTGCCTTTGGTGCGCAGGCTCGAAGCCGTTGGCTTTCGCGCCTGGCCGGCCTCGTCCGTTCAATATGACGGCAGCTGGCAGGTGCGGCTGACGGCCGGGCATCCGTCGAAGCGCCTGAACTCGATCGTGCCGCTCGACCCCTCCGACCATCGCGACGTCGAGATCCGGCTGGAAAAGGCGCAACGCAAGTTCGAGGCCTATGGCCGGCCGATGGTGGTGCGCGAGACGCCGCTGGCGCCGCCTGTCCTGATGACGCTGCTGCGGGAATCCCGGTGGGAGGCCTTCGAGGAGACGCTCGTCATGACCTGTGACCTCTCCGACATCGTCCTGCCGGACACGCTCGACCATCTCCCGAGCCACGATGTCGGCCGCTATGTCGACGCCAGCCTTTCGGTCGATGGCTCCGATGCGGCGCTGAAGCCGGCGCTGGCCGAAGTGGTGAGCGGCATCAAGCCGCCGTCGGGACTGTTCGTCATCGAGGATCCCGAAGCCGGGCCCGTGGCGACGACACTCTGCGTCCAGGACAACGACCTCGCCGGGCTGATGTCGGTGTCCGTCTCCCCGTCTTTCCGTCGCAAGGGTTTCGGTATCGAGATCGTCGCCTCCGCCCTTCGCTGGGCCCGCACGCGCAGTGCCCGGACAGCCTGGCTGCAGGTCGCGGCCGATAACGGGCCGGCGCTGGCGCTCTATGCCGGGATCGGGTTTCGCGAGGCCTACCGTTACCGCTACTGGCGGCCCGAGGCATGAGCGGGGGACCCGGCTACAAGATCCTGCTGGTGGCCGCCTGCGCGCTCATCGATGCCGACGGCCGTATCCTGCTGGCGCAGCGACCGGAGGGCAAGAGCTTGGCCGGGCTGTGGGAATTTCCCGGCGGCAAGGTCGAGCCGGGCGAGACCCCGGAAGAGTGTCTCATTCGTGAACTCGAGGAAGAGCTCGGCATCACGACGCGCGTCGCCTGCCTCGCGCCGTTAACCTTTGCCAGCCATACCTACGAGACGTTCCACCTGCTGATGCCGCTCTATGTCTGCCGCCGTTACGAAGGCACGCCTGAGGGCCGCGAGGGCCAGGGGCTGAAATGGGTGCGCCCGCAGGCGCTTCGCGACTATCCGATGCCACCGGCCGACGAGCCGCTGATCGCATTTCTGCAAGACCTGCTGTAACAGGCGGTAATTTAGCAAATACTTCTTCCCTTAAGAATTTATGATCAATTTGCCTGTGGATATTAAGAGATCGTTTAAGACCTTCTGGCAAAGATCGACCTCAATCAAGCGATGGGCATGGTCGTAACGAGGCTTGACACAATGGATGACGATTTCTGGAAGGCCGTTCGCGAAAAAGAACAGGCAACTTCAAAGTCTCGCAAGACCGGAGCACTGAATATAGCCTTGCTGTTCGGCACGGCGGCGGTGGCTTTGTCGTTGATCCTGACACCGATGCTGGCGGACAAGTCGAAGTCCAGCGTGCTGGCAAGCGCACCTGAGTTCGACGACATCACCACGGGCTCCATTCCCAAGACGGAAAATGGCAAGCGCTATATCATCCGCCGCAGCGTCCTGCAGGACGAGCCCGGTTCGGTCTGCGTCGTGCAGGGATACGGCAACAGCAACTGCTAAACAGCTTGCGGTCGATCTCATGCCGGGGCATTGGGTTCGCTGATTTCGCATAGATCAGGGGGCGTCGACGATGCGTGCATTGCATAATTTCATGGATGACAGGCAGGGGGCGACAGCCGTCGAATATGGCCTGATCGCCGGCCTCCTCGCCATAGTGCTTGTCGCCAGCGTCGGCCTTATCGGCGGCAATCTCTCGAACGTGTTCAACTTCGTCTCGAACAAGGTCGATACGCCCTGAGGGCCTTTCACGGACCTTCTCGATCCGCCTTCCTCCACGAACGAAATCCGGCACATACTTTTATCGACTGACGCCCGTCAGGGCTTCAGGCTCTGTTCCGTGACGGCGAGTGCGTCGGCCAGGCGCGTCTTGGCGGAGCCGGGGCGCAGCGGCTTCTGCTGGCTTTCATGCGGCTTCCAGCCCGACGCATAGATGATCGAGAAGGTCGCTCGGATGCGGCCGTCGGGATCGGCGTGGCGTTCGGCGTAGAGTTCGGCGGCGCGCAGGAAGAAGGCGCGACCGACCGGGCGTCGGCTGCGGTCGACCAGCGGGTTGGCCATGCCCATGGCGCGCAGATCCTGCATCAGCGGAAACAGCGAGCTGTAGCGCACGGTATAGCTCTCGGCATCGATGACCGGCAGGGCAAACCCCGCCCGCTGCAGCAGCCCGCCGACATCGCGCACATCGGGAAACGGGATGACGCGCGGACTGGCACCTCCGGAAAACTCGATCTCCGTTGCCAGCAGCACGTCGCGCAGCTCCTGCAGCGTGCCGTTGCCGGGGATGGCGGCGAGAAACAGGCCGTCCGGCTGCAGCGCACGGTGCACCTGGATGAAGACCCCCGGCGTATCGTTGGTGAGGTGCAGCCCGAGCGGCGACAGCACGAGGTTGACGGAGGCGGGCGCCAGCGGCAGTTGTTCGGGCGGAGCGACCACAATCGTCTCGCCGGACCCCGCCGACGCTTCGTCCGTCTCGATGCGGGTCATGTGCCCGACCTTGCCCGATGCCATCGCCAGCCTGGCCGTGATACCGGTCGCGCCATGCAGTTCGGCGGCCTCCTCGAAGCGGCGTTCGACCAGCGACAGCCGGTCGGCCAATTCGTTGGCGGCGATGTCGAGCAGGAAGGCAGCCTTGCTGTCACCCCTTGCCAGCGCCCTGCGGCGATTGGCGGCGATCAGGTCCTGGTCAAAGACGATTTCCATGGGCAATTCCTGCACTCTCGGTCCGGTTTGCGGCGCTTGCCCGCCGCACTTTCTTTTCGCAATGGCGCGCGGAACGGGCTATTGTCAACATATGGGGACGAGCCGACCGGAAATCACCGTTTCGCTCATCGGTCGCGGCCTGCTGCGGCCGTGGTCGATGCTGGCCGATCTGCTCTATCCGCCCGGCTGTGCCGGCTGCGGTGCGTCCACCGGCAGCCACCGGAGCCTGTGCCCCCGCTGCTGGTCGACGATCCGTTTCATCGAGCGGCCCTATTGCGAGGTGATGGGCAGTCCGTTTTCCCACGATCTCGGCGCCGGCATCCTCAGTGCCGAAGCGATCGCCGATCCGCCGCCCTTCGAGCGGCTGCGCTCGGCAGCGATCCACGACGGGGTGGTGCGCGATCTCGTCCACGGGCTCAAATACCGCGACCGCGTCGATCTTGCCCGGATGATGGCCGAATGGATGCTGCGCGCCAGCGACGGGGCCGTTGCCGGCTGCGATGTCCTGATCCCGGTGCCGCTGCACCGGACGCGGCTGTTTTCGCGCAAGTTCAACCAGGCGGCCGAGCTTGCCCGGCATCTGGCGCGGCTTTCGGGCAAGCCGCTGCTGCCGGCGACGCTCATCCGCGTCAAGCGCACAACCCAGCAGGTGGGGCTCGGTGCCCGCGCCCGGCAGGACAATGTCCGGGGTGCCTTCGCGCTCGGACGCCATCGCGACAACGACGTGTTCGGCCGGCGCGTCGTGCTCGTCGACGACGTCTATACGACCGGTGCCACCGTTGCGGCGGCGACGCGGGTGCTGAAAAAGGCCGGTGCCGCCGATGTCACCGTCTTGACCTTTGCACGGGCGCTCGCCATGCCTATATGACAGGAAAGCCAATAAAAACCGGAGTGAGCATGGCATCCGTCGTTATCTACACACGCGAATACTGCGGCTATTGCGCCAAGGCCAAATCGCTGCTCGAGGCGAAGGGCGTGGATTATGTCGAGCATAACGCCACCTATTCGCCCGAGATGCGCCAGGAGATGATTGCCAAGTCGAACGGCGGTTCGACCTTTCCGCAGATCTTCATCGACGGCCTGCATGTCGGCGGCTGCGACGACCTGCATGCGCTCGACCGGGCCGGCAAGCTCGACCCGCTTCTGACTGTCTGAGGACCGACCATGCGCTTTTCGGCTGCCGTCATCCAGATGTGCTCGGGCATCGACCCGGAGAAGAATGTCGCCGATATGGTGCGGCTCGTCCGCGAGGCTGCGGCTGAGGGCGCAGTCTACGTCCAGACGCCCGAAATGACCGGTGCCATCCAGCGCGACCGTCCCGGCCTGAAGGCGATCCTGCGCGACGAGGCAAATGATCTCGTCGTGACTGCGGCGGCGCGCACCGCAGCCGAGCTCGGCATCCACCTTCACATCGGCTCGACGGCCATCGCGCTCGACGACGGCAAGATCGCCAATCGCGGCTTCCTGTTCGGTCCCGATGGCGGCCTTCTGACGCGCTACGACAAGATCCACATGTTCGACGTCGATCTCGACAATGGCGAAAGCTGGCGCGAAAGCGCCGTCTACCGGCCGGGCGCAGAAGCCCGCGTGGTGTCGCTGCCGTTTGCAAAACTCGGCTTTTCGATCTGCTACGATGTCCGCTTTCCCGAGCTGTTCCGCGCCCAGGCGGTGGCCGGTGCCGAAATCATGAGCATTCCGGCTGCCTTCACCCGCCAGACCGGCGAAGCCCATTGGGACATCCTGCTCAGGGCGCGCGCCATCGAGAACGGCATGTTCGTGCTGGCCGCAGCCCAGGCCGGCGTTCATCAGGACGGTCGCGAGACCTACGGTCATTCGATGATCGTCGATCCCTGGGGGACGGTTCTTGCCGCCGCCGGCGGCACCGGCGAGGCGGTGCTGGTGGCCGAGATCGAGGTCGCTGCCGTCAAGGCTGCCCGCGACAAGATCCCCAATCTGCGCAACGCCCGCGACTTCACGCTGGAGACGATCGACGCCGCGCCTTCCGGGGGCGTCGCCGCGTGATCCGCTATGCGCTCAGCTGTGACCATGCCCATGAGTTCGAGGGCTGGTTCTCGGAAAGTGCCGATTTCGAGCGGCAGGTGGAAAGCGGCCTGCTGACCTGCCCGACCTGCGGGTCGTCGGTCATTGGCAAGATGCTGATGGCGCCGTCGGTATCGACCGCTCGCTCAAGGGAGGCGCTGTCGACGCTTGCCATGGATACGGCCCGCAAGCAGGCGATCGCGACGCTGAAGGATGCCGTCGCCGCCATCAAGGCGAATTCCGAGGATGTCGGCGTCAAGTTCCCGGAAGAGGCCCGCAAGATCCATTATGGCGAGGCCGACGCGCGCGGCATCATCGGCCAGGCGACGCCGGCCGAGGCCCGCTCGCTGATCGACGAAGGCATCGAGATCGCTCCCCTGCCGACGCTGCCTGACGACGCCAACTGAGGCAGGGCTAACCGTCCGGGAACAGGATGCGTTCGACATCCCGGGCGCCATGCAGGATGTGCAGAACCTCGACGGCAGTCCCTGAAACGCGATAGAAGATAAGGTAGTTGCCGTATGTTCGGCGGCGTATTCCGCTACCGGGTCTATTGGTTAGCAGAGGTGAAGCGTGCGGCATCCGCCGAGCTCCAGACAGCAGCCTTGCAATCCTGCAATAAAGTCGAGGGCGCGCGATGGATTGTGATCGACGAGATAGCGGCCGATCGCGCCAAGGTCACGTTCGGCCTCTGTGGTGAAGACGACATTCATCACGAACGTGCTGGTCGAGCCCCAATGCCTTCCTCAGATCGTTGAAAGTTGCGTCGCTGGATTTCACGCGTCCGGCGTCGGCGTCGGCAATGCCGCGATCGAGTGCCGCATCGAGATCTTGAAGTCGGTGCTGGCGGTCTTGTTCAAAACGTTGTCGGAGAAGTTCGTGAACATAATCCCTGCTGGAAGAGAAGGCGCCCCGCTTGGCTTGCTCGCGGACAAAGTCCTCGAGGGCTGGTTCAAGGGTTACCGTGATATGCCGCTCAGCGTCCATGTGTTGGCTCCACCTCAGTCTCGCAGGCTATCATAGCCGTTTGCAGCCGAGAGCGAAAGCGCGGTCAACGGGACCTCGGCCGGCATCTGAACTGTCAAATAACCCTGCGTATCTGCGCAGCATCGCATGCGGGGTCCGGTGGGCTTCGTCAGGCCGGGCGTTTTGCCACCATCATGTAGTTCACATCCATGTCCTTGGACAGGTTCCACTGGTTCTGCAGTGGCGAGAAGAACACGCCGGTGCGGGCGGCGATGGTCAGGCCGTTGGCGACCAGCGGCCGTTCCACCTCGTCCGGGCGAACCAGCTTTTCATATTGATGGGTGCCGCGCGGCAGCCAGCGCAGCACGTTTTCTGCGGCGAAGATCGCAAGGGCTGCCGCCTTCATGGTGCGGTTGATGGTGGCAACGAACATCATGCCGCCCGGCCGCACCATGGTGGCGCAGGTCGACAGGAAGAACTCGACGTCCGAGACGTGTTCGACGACCTCCATGTTGAGGATGATGTCGAAAGTCTCGCCGGCCCCGGCCAGCTGTTCGGCGGTGACCGGGCGGTAGTCGACCTCGACGCCCGACTGGCGGGCATGGGTCGAGGCGATGCCGATGTTTTTTTCCGACGGATCGGCCCCGACCACCTCGGCGCCCATGCGCGCCATCGGTTCGGACAGCAACCCGCCACCACAGCCGATGTCGAGCACGCGCAGGCCTTCGAGCGGCTTCGGGCTGCGCGGATCGCGTCCGAAATTCTCGGCGGCGCGGTCGCGGATATAGGCGAGGCGGACGGGATTGAACTTGTGCAGCGGCTTGAACTTGCCCGTCGGGCTCCACCATTCCGCCGCCATCGCCGAGAAGCGGTCGACCTCGCTCTGGTCTATGGTGGTCTTTGCCCTGGTGTTTTCAGCCGCTTCGGTCATCGTCGGGTTCCTTCTCTGGTGCCCTTGAAGTCGGACGATCGGGGCCGGAAGTCAAGGGCGGCGGGCCGGGCGGCGTGCGGGGATGTCCGGCGGCCGGCCAGGGCGCGGCATTCCACCGCAGCTCAGTCGCGCTTCATGCTCATCAGCATGTCCCACATGTCGGCGCCGGTCTCGAACGCCTTGGCATTGGCCGCAAAGCTGCTTCTCGTTTCGATCATTCCGGTGACCTCCGTCTGCAGGTCGGCATCGCCCGTCCCGGTAGCATTGGCAGGGGATGCCGTCGTTCCGCCCGACGCCGCCGTCGCCTGTGATGGCGCGAGACTCTGGCCACTAGTTTGGTCGCCGTTGGCCGTGCCGGCGGCAATGGCTGCCAGACGCGTCGCCTGTGCTGCCATGCCAGCCGTAGAGATGCCCATTGCGCCCGTGATGCTCATATCCGCTATCCTCGATAAATTGGTGTGCGCTAAATTAGAGGATATTCTTTTCGACCCGTTGAAGAAATTGCGTCGCTCTTTAACCAAAACCGCACCCCGCCGTTGTGGCCCGCCCGGGCCCCTTCGTTCCCGAGACCCGTTTCGCTCGGCATGATGCCAGGTGGGCTGTCCCTCTCGTCTCAGGCAGGCTTCCGCTCCCTGGCCAAGCCTCTGTGCCCACGCGGCCGGTTTCGGTCCGTGTCTTCAGAAATTCAGTCGGCCGGGGCACATCGAGTGCCTGATGATTTTAGTTTAGGTGACAC
>CAZZZI010000212.1:0-8086 GCA_964658415.1 uncultured Sphingomonas sp.
GCATCAACAAGGCGATGGACGACAACAAGAAGGTGCTGGACCAGCTGGTGCTGAAGAAGGCCCGTCCGCCGCTCGGCCGCAGCCTTGCCGGCTCGGCCGATGCCGCCGAACACAAGGCCGCCTTCGAGACCTACATCCGCCGCGGCGACGAGGCGGGCTTGCGCGAGATCGAGGCCAAGGCCCTGTCGGTGGGCTCCAACGGCGACGGCGGCTACCTGGTCCCTGACCAGACTGACACCGAGATCGGCCGCCGCCTGTCGGTCGTCTCGCCGATCCGCGCGCTGGCGACTGTCCGCCAGGTGTCCGGCGCCGTCCTGAAGAAGCCGTTCACCACGCAGGGGCTCGCCTCCGGCTGGGTGTCCGAGACAGCGGCGCGCCCGCAGACGACAGCGCCGCAGCTGGCCGAACTCAGCTTTCCGACCATGGAACTCTATGCCATGCCGGCCGCCACGCAGGCGCTGCTCGACGATGCGGCGGTGGATATCGAAAGCTGGATTTCCGGCGAGGTCGACATCGTCTTTGCCGAACAGGAAGGCACGGCCTTCGTGACCGGCGACGGCGTCAACAAGCCGAAGGGCTTTCTCTCCTACGCGACTGTCGCCGATGCCGGCTGGAGCTGGGGCAATCTTGGCTATATCGCCACGGGCGCCGCCAGTGGCTTTCGCACCGCCGGTCCCTCAGACGTGCTGATCGACGTGATCTACGCGCTGAAGGCGGGCCACCGCCAGAACGGCAACTTCGTCATGAACCGTCGCAGCCAAGCGGCCATCCGCAAGTTCAAGGACGCCGACGGCAACTATCTCTGGCGTGCGCCGTCGGGTGCCGGCCAGCCGGCCTCGCTGATGGGCTTCCCCATCACGGAGGCGGAAGACATGCCCGACATCGGGGCGGACGCTGCGGCCATCGCCTTCGGCGATTTCCGCGCCGGCTACCTCGTCGTCGACCGCACCGGCATCCGCGTGCTCCGCGATCCCTATTCGGCGAAACCCTACGTGCTGTTCTACACCACCAAGCGCGTCGGCGGCGGCGTGCAGGATTTCGAGGCGATCAAGCTGATCAAGTTTTCGGTCAGCTAAACCCCCTCATCCGGCCTTCGGCCACCTTCTCCCCGAGGGGGAGAAGGGGAAGGCGGCGGCGCCTCTTGCTCCATCTCCGTTTCCCCTTGGGGAGAGGGCAGGGTGAGGGGGCGCCGCAGGCTGGAAAGCATCGACCACACCCTGTTTTACCCCCTCATCCGGCCTTCGGCCTCCTTCTCCCCGAGGGGAGAAGGGACAAGCGGCGGCGCCTCTCGCTCCATCTCCCTCTCCCCTCGGGGAGAGGGCAGGGTGAGGGGGCGGGCCGCAGATTCGATCTCCCATGAAGGATCCCCCATGACCTATGCCCTGATTACCCCGCCGGCTGCGGAGGCGTTGACGCTTGCCGAGACGAAAGCCCATCTGCGGCTGGATAGCGGCGACGAGGACAACCTGCTGGCCCGCCTGATCGTGGTCGCCCGCGAGCATCTGGAGCGCACCACCGGCCTCTGCCTGATGACGCAGACATGGCGGCTCTATCTTGATTCAATCTCTGAAGACGGCATGATTCCGATTGCCAGAGGTCCGGTGCAAGCCGTTGTCGCCGTTACGGTTTACGACGAACTCGGAGAAGCCTCCGCAGCCCCGCTCGAGTGCCATGTGCTGGATGGTACCAGACGACCTGCGCGCCTGATGCTCGCCCATCGGATAGAGGCGGGGCGCGCCATCAACGGCATCGAAATCGATTTCGTCGCCGGTTTCGGCCCGACCGCCAACGACGTGCCGGATACTCTGAAGCGGGCGATGCTCACCCATGTGGCGCAGATGTTTTCCTGCCGGGGCGTGGTCGGCATCGAGGACCAGCCGGGGCTGATCCCGCCCGGTTACGATCGGCTGCTCGCCCCCTACCTGAGCCGGAGCCTCTGACCATGCGCTCGACCTTTTTTGACCCCGGCCGGATGACCGCGCGCCTCAATCTGGAAGCCCCGGTGGAAACATCGGACGGCCAGGGCGGTGTTGTCAGAACCTTCGTCGAGACGGCGTCCTGCTGGGCGCTGGTCGAGCCGGTGGGCGAGGCGGTGGAGGAGGAGGCGTCGAGCGACATCTTCCGACGCACGCACCGCATCTGGCTGCGCTGGCGCAGCGATGCCGTGGCGGGGATGCGGCTGCGCAAGGGCAACAGGATCTTCTGGATCGGCGGCATCGTCGACCCCGACGACAGCCGCCGCTATCTGATCTGTCATTGCCAGGAGAAAGCCCCATGAGCGTTCTGACGACCCTGACCCTGGCCGACCTTTCCGCTTTTCTGGCAAGGCTCCGGACATCCGCAACGCCGCCGCTTCGCCAACCCCCGCGCGGGGGAACCGGACGATGAGTGCCGCCGCCAACGAACTGCTGCAGGCCATTCATCTGGCGCTGTCGGCCGACCAGGCCCTTGTCGGAATGATCGGCGCGGACGGCATCCGCGACCGGCTCGTCACCGGCCGGCATCTGCCCTGCCTCGTCATCGCCGAACTCCTCAGCACCGACTATTCCACATCGACGGAGCCGGGCGAGGAGCATGTGCTGACCTTGCAGGTCTGGTCGGATGCGGCCGGTCAGCGCCAGGCCCAGCAGATCGGCGCGGTTGTCCGCAGTCTCCTGCAGGATGCGTCTCTGCCGCTCGCAAGCTGCACGCTGGTCAACCTTCGCCACGTCGGCACCAGGGCGCGGCGGGAACCGAAGACGCGGCTGTTCTGCGCCGAGATGAGGTTCAGGGCTGTCACGGAGTGAGCGGCCTCGGCCGCAGCGTTGCCGGACGGGCAGGCTAGGCTTCTGCCAGCACGGCACCGGCAGTCCGCGTCCGGCGCACCAGCCGTCCGAGCGACAGGATCAGCAGCAGCGCGACCGACGACAGGACGGCGCAGACGGACAGCGCCGTCGGCGCGCCGGCATGGTCGAGAATGGCGGTGAAGACGACCGGCGCCGTGGCATTGGCAAGGTTCTGCGGCAGCGAGAGCCGGGCCGCATGCAGGCCGTATTCGCTCGGCGAAAACAATGCCAGCGGCAGCAGCGCGCGGGCCACCGCCATCACACCGGAACCGAAGCCGAACAGCAGGGTAAAGAGCACGAGCTGCGCAGTCGAGGCGCCGGCGGCAAGCAGCAGCAGGAAGCCGGCCAGCATCACGCCGATGCCGACGATCGCGCTCAGCACCGGGTTTCCGCGCCGGCCGAGCAGCATGTCGACCAGCCGCGCCGAGATGGCGACGATGCCGCGGGCCGAGCCGAGCTGCAACGCCAGCGCCGGCGTTGCGCCGTACTGGCGGAAGATTTCCAGCAGCGACGGCGCCAGGCCGAAGGTGACGAAGGTCGAGATCGTCGTCGCGGCGGCGATCAGCAGGAAGGCCCTGCGCTTGCCGGCCGCCGACAGCGGAACCGGCGGGATCAGGTGCGCAGCTTCGCCTTTGTCGGCCACGACAGGCCTCGGCAGCGCAAACTGATAGAGCGGCAGGCAAACGAACAGGTGCACGGCCGCGCAGACGACATAGGCCTCCCGCCACCCGAGATGGGCGGTGAGCAAGGTCAGGATCGGCCAGAACAGGGTTGCGGACAGGCCGGTGAACAGCATCATGATCGTGATGATGCGCTTGCCGTTCAGCCCCTCGCGCTCGATGACGGCGGCATAGGCCGGCGCCGACAGGCCGAAGGCGCCGGCGACCCCCATGACGAGCCAGGCGATGGCATAGAGCACGATACCGTGCGACAGGGCGAGCAGCAACAGGGCGACGGCAAACAGCACCGACGACATCGACAGCACGCGCGCGGCGCCAAAGCGCGCCAGCCAGCGACCGGTGACCGGGCTGGCAACACCGCTGACCACCATCATGACCGTTAGCCCGGCAAAGACGATCTCGTTCGACAGGCCGAGATCAGGCGCGATGATGCGGCCCATGACGCCGAGCATGTCGAAGCTCGTGCCCCAGCCGACAAGCTGCGTGACGCTGAGAACGGCAACCGTCTGCGCCGAGCGCGGTGAAAAGGGTTTGGCCATGAAAAGGTGTTTCGCGAATGGAATGCCCTGTTGGTAACAGCTCAGGCGTGCAGGGGAAAGTGACATCTGGATGACGCGCGCAGGCGTGGCTTGCGCGCGGGCAGGACCGCCTGGCGCCCAGCTGCATCCCCGGGCTCGTCTCCCGATGAACCCCGCAGATGGCTTCGCTGGTTGCGGCCAAGGCCTCCGATCGCAATGCCAGTAACCGCCGGACACAACAAACAGCCGGCCAGACAGACCAGATCTCAACCAGGCACAGGGCGCCCCGGGCGCCTTCTTCATGAAAGGAATTTCCGATGGTGGCGCAGAAGGGCAAGGACCTGCTGCTGAAGATCGACAATGGCGGCGCCTATGAAACGGTAGCGGGCCTGCGCAGCAAAAAGCTGTCGTTCAATGCGGAGACGGTGGATATCACCGACGCCGAGAGCGCCGGGCGATGGCGCGAGCTGCTCGGCGGCGCCGGCGTCCAGCGCGCAGCACTCTCCGGCTCCGGCCTGTTCAAGGACCATGCGTCGGACGCGCTGATCCGCACCGCCTTCTTCAACGGGGCGATCCTGTCGTGTCAGGTCGTCATCCCGGATTTCGGCACGGTGAGCGGCGCCTTCCAGGTGACGGCGCTCGACTATGGCGGCGAGCACAATGGCGAGGTGACATTCGACATCGCGCTGGAATCGGCGGGCGCCATCGCCTTCGGAGCGCTGTGATGCTGCGCCCGGTTCAAGGCGCCCGCGCCAACCGCCGTCGCGGCGAGATCGAGGCCGAGATCGACGGCGAGCGCCGCATCCTCTGCCTGACGCTCGGCGCGCTTGCCGAGCTGGAAACCGCCTTCGCAGCGGATGATCTCGCCGGGCTCGCGGCGCGCTTTTCCGCCGGCGGCCTGAAGGCGGCCGATCTCATCCGCATCCTTGGCGCCGGCCTGCGCGGCGGCGGCAATGTCTATTCCGACGAGGACGTCGCGGCCGCCGGCATCGGCGGCGGCATCGCGGCGACGGCTGCCATCGTCGGCGACCTGCTGGCGGCGACCTTTCTCGGGGAACCGGCGGAGCTGACGCCGGACCCTCGCTAGCCGCAGCGGGACGAGCGACCGAGCCGGCAGGCGAGGGCAGGCCAACGGCCTTTCCCTGGCGCCGCGCGCTCCATGTCGGTCTCTGCCTGCTGCGGCTTCCCCCTGAAACCTTCTGGGCGATGACGCCGATCGAATTCCACGCCATGGCCGGCGGCCTTTCTCCCCGCCCATCGACGCTCGACCGTACCGGGCTCGCCGCGATGATGGCGCGCTACCCCGACTGAGCCGATCGACACGCCGTCCCGAAACGCCATCCCAAGCCCCAGGATCTCAGATGACCGACAACCCCGATCTGGCCGACACCAACACCCAGGCCGTTGCGCTGAAACAGACGCTGGACGATCTCGACAGCCGATCTCGGTCGTTCGGTTCGGCGCTCGGCAGCGCGCTCACATCGGCCACCACGGGCGGCAAGGGCCTCGATGCCGTCCTGCAGGGGCTGGGCAACCGATTGACCAGTATTGCCCTCTCCGCCGGGCTGAAACCGCTCGAGACGGCGCTGGGCGGGGCTGCCGACAGCCTGACCACAGGCATCGGCAAGCTGTTCGGCTTTGCCAAGGGAGGGGTGCCCGGCCGGGTGACGGCCTTCGCCGACGGCGGGGTCGTCGCGCAGCCCACCTATTTCCCGATGGGCGGCGATCTCGGCCTGATGGGCGAGGCGGGCTCCGAGGCGATCCTGCCGTTGAAGCGCGGCCCGGATGGTTCGCTCGGCGTGGCGACGTCGGGCGGCGGCGGCTCCTCGGTCGTCTTCAACATTACCACGCCCGACGTGCAGGGTTTTCAGAAAAGCCAGGCGCAGATTTCCGCCATGCTGGCCCGCACGGCACTGCGCGGCCGGCGCAATCTTTGAGGCGCGCAATGACCCAGGCTTTCCACGAGATCCGCTTTCCGCTGCGCCTGTCGCTTGCCACCAGCGGTGGCCCGGTGCGGCGAACCGATATCGTCAACCTGTCGAACGGCCGCGAAAGCCGCAACAGCCGCTGGCGCGACGCCCGCCGCAGCTACGATGCCGGCTCCGGCGTCCGATCGGTCGCGGACCTCTACGAGGTGCTGGGCTTCTTCGAGGCCCGCATGGGCCAGCTCCATGGCTTCCGCTTTCGAGACCCCTTCGACTTTGCATCGGGGTCGCCCGGCGCGCCGACAACGGCGTTCGACCAGCAGATCGGCACCGGTGACGGCACGACGTCGCAATTCCCGCTCTCGAAGACCTATGCCGATAGTGCCGGACAGTCGGTACGCCGGATCGCCAAGCCGGTGGCAGGCTCCGTCGTGGCTGCCGTCGGCGGCATCGCCGTTCCGGCTGGCAATCTGTCCTGCGATCCTGCTGTCGGTGTGCTGGTCTTTGCCGGCCATGCCATTCCGGCGGCGGGTGCCCGGGTCACGGCCGGTTTCGCCTTCGACGTCCCCGTGCGGTTCGCCATCGATCGCATCGATATCAGTCTGTCCGCCTTCCAGGCGGGCCGTATCCCGTCCATTCCGCTTGTGGAGATCTTGCCATGAGAACGATCGATCCGGCGCTGGCGGCCCATCTTGCCGGCGATGCCACCACCCTGTGCCACTGCTGGCGCCTCCGCCGCCGCGACGGCATCGTCCTGGGCTTCACCGACCACGACCGCGACCTGCATTTTCTGTCCACCCTGTTTCTCGCCGCGAGCGGCTTTTCCGCCAGCGATGGCGAAGAGGAGGCCGGATTGCCGGCGACCACCAGCGATGTCACCGGCGGTTTTTCGAGCGAGGCAATCTGCGAGGTGGATCTGGTGGCCGGGCGCTACGATGCGGCGAGGGTGGAGGTCTATCTCGTCAACTGGGCAGCACCGGAGCAGCACCAGCTCTTGAAAATCCAGGAAATCGGCACGGTGAGCCGCCAGACCGGCCAGTTCCAGGCTGAATTGCGCAGCCTTGCCGCACGGTTGTCGGAGCCGCAGGGCCGCATCTACAATCGCCGCTGCGACGCCATCGTCGGCGATGCGCGGTGCGGCATCGATCTGACCCGGCCACAGTATCGCACGGAGGCAACCGTTGCGGCCGTCGCCGATGCGACCCGGCTTTCCCTGTCCGGCATCGCGGGCTTTGCCGATGGCTATTTCGCCCGCGGTGTCCTGCGCTTTCTCGACGGACGCAACAGCGGGCTCGAAGTCGATATAGACAGCCATTCCACGACCGGCGGATCGACGCAGGTGACCCTCTGGTTGCCTTTGTCCGAGGCACCCGAGACGGGTACCCGTGTTGCGCTGACCGCCGGATGCGACAAGGCCTTTTCGACCTGCCGCGCCAAGTTTGCCAATGCCGCCCAATTTCGCGGCTTCCCCCACATGCCGGGTGCCGATTTCGCCTATAGCTATGCCGACGGTACGAGCCTGCACGACGGAGGCCCGTTGTTTTCATGAGTGACGATGTCGCACGGCAGGTGCTGGAGATTGCCGCCAGCTGGATCGACACGCCCTATCGGCACCAGGGCGCGACCAGGGGCGTCGGCTGCGATTGCCTCGGCCTCGTCAGGGGTGTCTGGCGCGAACTGTACGGGCAGGACCCCGAATTGCCGCCGGCCTATGCCCGCGATTGGGCGGAGCGGAGCGGCGAGGATCGCCTGATGAACGCGGCGCTGCGCTACTTCGGACCACCCCATGGTCTGGATGCGGCAAGGCCCGGTGACCTTCTCCTGTTTCGCTGGCGGCCCGAGCATGCGGCAAAGCACGCCGGCATTCTCGACCACGCAGGCCACTTCATCCACGCCTACGAACAGGCCGCCGTGATCCGGTCCCCCTTCGTGCCGTCCTGGCGAAGACGTGTAGCCGCCGCATTCTGCTTTCCGCCGCTCGACCGAGAGCCGGCCTGACTTGCAAAACGCCGCAACCTTTAGTATTTTGGAGTGGTGAGCGAGGCGCGAACCTCACTCACCTTTTGCTTATGCTAAGAGTTGCACCCGGACGGAGATAAACCAGCCCGTCCGGGTTTTTCTCATAGTCAGCGTGACGC
>CAZZZI010000213.1:0-8066 GCA_964658415.1 uncultured Sphingomonas sp.
TTGTTATGAAGGCAAACATCCATCCCGAATACCACACCATCAAGGTCGTCATGACAGATGGCACCGAATATGAAACCCGCTCCACCTGGGGTTCTGAAGGCGCCACGATGAACCTCGAAATCGACTCGAAGTCGCACCCGGCCTGGACCGGCGGCAACCAGCAGATGATGGACCGCGGCGGCCGTATTTCCAAGTTCAACAAGCGTTTCGGCGGCCTCGGCGTCTAATATCGCCGTTGATGTCCGTATTGATGAGAAGCCCGGTTTTGCCGGGCTTTTTGTCGTTGTGCCGACAGGCTGCGGACACCCGCCTGTACGCTGCAGACAAACGAAAACCGGCCGCATGCGATGCGGCCGTTTAAATTCGTCAATTTCTGTTGGGTTCAGTTCGCTCCGAACGCCGTCTGCAGCAGGCTCAACTGCGCCTTGACGCTGTTCTGGTTGTCCGGAACGATCGTCTCGGACGGGCGATAGATTTCGCGATCGAGGATGGCGACGCGGTTCTGGAGGCGCAGCGAGCGCTCGACCAGATCGCGGAACGCTTCAGGAAGATCGCCCCAGCCCGGCGCGGTCTTGTCGACGTTGAAACCGTCAAGGCGGACCTTGTTCTTTTCCGTCAGGACCTGATCGCGCGACATCTCGCCATTGTTGACGGCGCGCTGCAGCAGGAGCCAGGATGCCATCTGCATGAGGCGCGTGGTGAGGCGCATGGATTCTGCCGCGTAGAGCACCGATGCCATCCGCGGCAGGACCTTGGATGCAGCGCGGCCGTTGCCGTCGAGGTAGGCCGCTGTCTCTTCCACGAGAGACATGCCCTCGGCATACAGAGACTTGAACTGCGACGACGATGCGGCACGGCCTGCGAAGCTAACGGTGTTCAATCCAAGTTCAGACATCAGAGTAGTCCCTGTTGCAGAAAATCAGTTTTGCTTAATGTAACGCCGGGAAGTCACAAAAGGTTGCGAAGGGGCGGCGCTTATTGACTTCAAGATGGTAGTTTTACCCCAGATCCGCAAGCCAATTCTTAAGAGAAGGTTAATCTCCACAGTTTCCTCGCCTGCTGGCGGGATGCAGGGACAAAAAAAGAGCCGCAAAAGCGGCTCTGAAGGTGAAACAGGGAGAAAAATCAGACCAATTCGCCAAACGAAGCAAAACTGTCTGAGTCCAGAAAGAATCCGGATACCCACAGTAATGAATGATAAAGCTTAATTTTCGGTTAACAATGACCCAAAACTGTACTTGAGGCTATGTAGATGGTTATCTTCCGTGCCCGGTTCAGGAGCGGAAAAAACTCTCGGCGGCCTTGCGACCGGAGGCCTTTTCAACGCACGCGGCCTCCAATCGCACGATTTCGGACTGAAGGGCGGCGATGCGCGACTTCAACTCGTCGACCGATAGCAGGCTGATGTCGCTGCCGATCTCGTGGATGCCTGGCTTTTTCGGCCTGTCGTCGTCTAAGAGGCTCATTGCGGGTTCTCCCTCAGCCGTATTTGACGGTAGGATCGTCCATTTCGCCTTGTGTGTCCATCGGATTGGCCATCGTCATGCTTTCCGGGGTGATCATCTGGGTGTTGGCGGACGGCATGTTGGTATAGGCGTCGCGCTCTCTTGCCGGAATGGCCGCACGCTGGCGGCTGCGGAAGATGGCATAGGCGCTGATTGCCAGATGGGCGACGGCGGTGATCAGGAACAGGGAGTAGGGGCCGACGGCCGACATGATGGGCCCGCTCATGGTCGGCCCGATGATCGTGCCGATCCCGTAGAGCAGCAGCAGCCCGCCGGACACCTTCACATAGTCCTCCGGCGAGGCGAAGTCGTTGGCATGGGCGACGGTGATCGGATAGAGCGTATTGGCTGCGGCACCGTAGACGATGACGAGGCTGATCAGCAGATAGGGCGTGCTCGGCTGGAACAGGAACAGCAGCAGCCCGTCTGCCGCCGCGATGGCGGCCATGATGGCCAGCACGTATCGCCGGTCGATGCGGTCGGAAAGTCGGCCGGCCGGCAGCTGCATCATCGCACCGGCAAAGATCGTCGAACTCATCATGATGGCGATGTTGCCCTCGGCAAGGCCGGCCCGGGCGCCGAAGACCGCGCCGAGCGTGCCGTAGGCGCCATTGGCGATGCCGACCAAGAGGATGCCGATGCAGGAGACCGGCGAGTTGCGGTAGATGGCCGGCAGATCCAGCTTGATGGCCTTCAGCGGCTGCGGGGAGGCCGCGTTCGACAGCGTCGTCGGCAGCATGGCGACGCAGTAGCAGATGCCGCAGACCATGAAGAGCATCGGCGTGTGGATGTCGCCGAACGGGATCATCATCTGTCCGCCGACGGCGCCCATCAGGGTGATGGCGATATAGAGCGAGAAGATCGCACCGCGGCTCTCGTTGGTGGCCCGTTCGTTCAACCAGCTCTCGATGATCATCGAGGTGCCGGCCGTGCAGAAGCCCGTCACCGCACGCAAGGCCACCCACCAGGCGGAATCGACGATCAGGCCGGTGAGAAGGGCAATGATGGCAATGACGGATATGAAGCCGGAGAACGCCCGGACGTGGCCGACGCGGCGCACTAGCTTGGGCGCGGTGAGGCAGCCCAGCACGAAGCCGGTTGCCCAGGTCGTTCCGAGCAGGCCGAGCGTCGTCGTCGCATAGCCTTCCGCCGTGCCGCGCACCGGCAGCAGCAGGCTGTGAAGGCCATTGCCCATGAACAGGAACAAGGTTCCGAACAGGAGCGCGAGGACGGGCAGAATATTTCTTTTCATATCCCATTCTCCGCTGATCAGGCTTAAAAATCAGATAAGACGAGCGGCAGAGGCATCTTGCCCGGGCCGGAAACGTTTTTTGTGCAAGAAACATGTCCTGTCTGTGGCCGTCACCAGACACATGAGAGTTTTATGTCCAAACTGATAGGCTTGCTGCTGGTCCTTGCGATGGTGGTGCATGTCATCCGACCCCTGGGCCTGCCTGGCCTGCGCCGTCGCGCCGATTTCTGGAAGATCGCCATTGCGGCCTTCGCCATCTGGACGCTTGCCTTGGTGTTTCGCGAAACGTTCTGAAGCATCACCGCGCATAAGAAAGGCCCGGCTGTTGTCAGCCGGGCCTTGAACCTTAGATGCGGACGACCTGTTGCGCCCTTGGCCTCTCCGACCGACCTGTCAGGCCTTGTTGACGCTGGCGTTGTAGATCTCGTCGATCGTCTCGGCCAGGTTTGCGTCGAATTCGGCGTCGCTCATCGTGACGCGGAGGTTTTCCGTCAGCGCGCGGGAGAAGCTGGCGATCATGCCGTGGTTACGGCTGAGCTTCTCGCAGGCGTCCGTGCGGCTGTAGCCGCCTGACAGCGCGACGACGCGGACCACCGACTTGTGGGCGATCAGGGGCGCGTAGAAATCGGCGACCGTCGGGATCGTCAGCTTCAGCATCACGGTTTCACTGGAAGGAAGCTTGTCGAGCTGACCGGCGATCTCGTCGCGCAGGATGGCTTCGGCTTCAGCCTTGGTCGGGCTCTTGATGGAGACTTCGGGTTCGATGATCGGCATCAGGCCCTGGCCGATAATCTGGCGGGCGACCTCGAACTGCTGCTTTACGACGGCGGCGATCCCGGCCTTGTCGGCCTTTGCGATCACCGAGCGCATCTTGGTTCCGAAAATTCCCTTTTCGCGGCCCCGGATGAGGAGGGCGTCCAGATCGGGCATGGGCTTCATCACCTGGGCGCCGTTCTGTTCGTCCTGCAGTCCCTTGTCGACCTTCAGAAGCGGCACGACGCCGCGCTTTTCCCAGAGGAAGGAGGGGACGTCCTGACCGTCGACGTCGCCGTCCATGGTCCGCTCGAACAGGATCGCGGCGATGATCTTGTCGCCGGTAAAGGCGGGGGCGCTCATGATGCGGGCCCGCATGGCATGCATCAGGCGGAACATTTCCTGGTCGCCCTGGTAGTCGGAGTCCGGAATGCCGTAGAGGCGCAGCGCCCCGGGCGTGGAACCGCCACTCTGGTCCAGCGCTGCAATGAACCCGGGGGCCGAGCTCATCCTGTTCAACATCTTCGCGTCCACCATAGTCACTCCTATCCCTAAAGGCGGCGCCTTGCGCACGCACGGATGTTCTTTCGTTTCGCAACCGACCGGCAGCGCACCAATCGATCAATCACCGGATCGGCGTCTCCCGGGACGTTCGACCCCTCATGCTCCCAACGGTCGGACCTTGCGTTACCAGAAGAAATTTAAAAGCGAAATCCTATGTTAAGTCACTGAAACGATTGAAATCAATTCAAACGTTTGTAATTTCTGCATTTAGACTAGCACCAACGAAAAGACCGCGAAAGCTCTCGCTTTCACGGTCTTTAATTCGTCCATCAAGGTGCCGCGCGCCTTGGGATCAACGCGCGTTTTCCAGCGCCGCGACGCCCGGCAGGACCTTGCCTTCCATCCATTCGAGGAAGGCACCGCCGGCGGTCGAGACATAGGTGAAGTCGTCGACGACGCCCGCATGGTTGAGAGCGGAGACCGTATCGCCACCGCCGGCAACCGAGGTCAGCTTGCCCGACTTCGTGCATTCGGCAGCGAATTTGGCGACGGCCACGGTTGCAGCGTCGAAGGGGGTGATTTCGAAGGCGCCGAGCGGGCCGTTCCAGACCAGCGTCTGGGCGCGACCGACCCAGGCGTTGATCTGCTCGACGGTCTTGGGGCCGACGTCGAGCACCATGGCGTCAGACGGGATGCTGTCGATGATGACAACTTCATTGGCCGCACCTGCCTTGAATTCACGGGCGACGACGCCGTCCTCGGGCAGCACGATGGTGCAGCCGGCCTGGGCCGCTTCGAGCATGATCTGGCGGGCGGTATCGGCGAGATCGTGCTCGCAAAGCGACTTGCCGACCTCGGTGCCGCGGGCGGCGATGAAGGTATTGGCCATGCCGCCGCCGATCACCAGCGCGTCGACCTTCTTGACGAGGTTCATCAGCAGGTCGATCTTGCTCGACACCTTGGCACCGCCGACAATGGCAACCACCGGGCGAACCGGATTGCCGAGGCCCTTTTCGAGGGCTTCGAGTTCGGCCTGCATGGTGCGGCCGGCATAGGCGGGCAACAGCTTGGCGAGGCCTTCCGTCGAGGCATGGGCGCGATGGGCAGCCGAGAAGGCGTCGTTGATGTAGATATCGCCATTGTCGGCCAGCGACTGGGTGAAGGCCGGGTCGTTCTTTTCCTCGCCCTTGTGGAAGCGGGTGTTCTCGAGCAGCAGGATATCGCCGTCCTTCATCTTGGCGATGGCGTCCGTTGCCGGTGCGCCGATGGCGTCGGATGCGAACAGGACGTCGTGGCCGAGAACGGATTTCACAGCGGAGACGATCTGCGACAGCGAGAATTCCGGTGTCGGGCCGTCCTTCGGGCGACCGAAATGGGCCATCAGGATAACCTTGGCGCCCTTGCCGGAGAGCTCGAGGATGGTCGGGGCCACCCGCTCGATGCGTGTCGCGTCGCTGACTTCCCCGTCCTTCATCGGCACGTTGAGGTCGACGCGCACGAGGACGCGCTTGCCGGCAATATCGTTGAGGTCGTCGAGGGTCTTGAAGCTTGGCATGGTAGATATCCGGTTCTGGAATGGTCGGAAGATGCGCCGACCATACTACGGATGGTTCGAGACGCAAGGCGTGCAGACTGGCTTTTAGCGGCTATCTGAATCGTTTGAATTGGCCTTGGCGGCCCGCGCCCGGCGACGGCGCAGGGCGTCGCGGATGCGGTGCGCGATTTCACGCATATTGATGAACAGCGGCAGTGCATCGGTGGAATCGACCACTTCGAGCGACATGCCGACGGCCTTGATGTGGTCGTTCTCATCGAGATCGCGGACGATCAGGATCAGCGAACCCAGCCGGACGCGGTCGGCATAGTCCGCCTTGCCGCCGAGGCGCTGGCGCATCAGTTCTGCAATCGTCAGGGTCTTCTCGTGCTCGTTCAGCAGGCCCGGCCCATAGGCGGCGTCGAGATCGGCCGCGTGCCGCTGCGGCGAAATCGCGAATGAGCCGAAGAACTCGGTATCCTCAGGGTCGACCGGGGCCTTGGTGGCAAACAGCCGGTCGAGCAGCCGCGAGAAGCTCGGGGCGATGAACAGGTAGACGAGATCGTTTTCCCGCAGCCGCCCGGCATATTGATAGCGCATCGACTTGCCGTCCCGCACCACCAGCGAGGGCATCGCCCAGCGCGGAATGCGCTCACCGAGCAGCACCGGGCTGTCCTTGACGACGCGGTAGGAAAGCAGCTCGTGATTGGCCGCGCCGGGCAGGTCCACCTCGACCTTGTCGACGGCACCGATGCGCGGCGGGATGATCAGGCCGAGCTTCTTGGCCACCGGCTTGATCGTCCACCCCTGCACCATCAGCGAGACGAGCACGATGATGAAGGCGACGTTGAAATAGGTCTGGCCGAAGTCGAGATTGCCGAGGATCGGCATGATGGCAAGCAGGATGGAGACGGCACCGCGCAGGCCGACCCAGGCGAGGAAGCCGGTCTCGCGCTGGGTAAAGTCGAAGGGCAGCAGACACAGCCAGACCGCCACCGGACGGGCGACGAAGATCAGCACCAGCGCCAGCAGCACGGCGGGAATGGCGATGGCCGGGAATTCGGACGGGGAAGCCAGAAGGCCGAGCACCAGGAACATGATGATCTGGGCGAGCCAGGTCATGCCGTCCTGGAAGCGCTTGATGGTCGCCGACGCCGGCATCTTGTGATTGCCGGCATAGATACCGGCGACGTAGACCGCGAGGAAGCCGCTGCCGCCGACGGCGCCGGTGAACGAGAAGACGAGAAGGGCCAGTGCCAGAACGAAGATCGGCGTCAGCCCCCGGTCGGTTTCAAGCTTGCCGGCGACCAGCACGATCATCATGCCGCCGAGAAGGCCGAGGATGACGCCGAGGCCCATCTGCTGGACGAACATGGCCAGCATGGCGATGTTGATGCCGCCGACCCCTTCGCCGCTGCCGATCGCCTGCACCAGCGCGATGGTGAGGAAGATCGCCATCGGGTCGTTGGTGCCGGATTCGACTTCGAGCGTCGAACGGACCTTGTCGCGGATATTGATGCCGCCGATGCGCAGCAGGAAGAACACCGCCGCAGCATCCGTCGAGGCGACGATCGAGCCGAGCAGCAGGCCCTCCATCCAGCTGAAGCCGAGCAGCCAGGATGCCGCCAGGCCGAAGATCCCGGCCGTAATGATGACGCCGAGCGAGGCGATGGTGAGGGCAGGGACGGCCGCGGCCTTGAAGGAGGACAGCGACGTTCCGAAGCCGGAATCGAAAAGGATGATGGCAAGCGCGAGCGAGCCGAGGATATAGGCGAGATAATTGTTGCTGAAGGCGATGCCGAGGCCGTCCTGGCCGGCCAAGAGGCCGATGACGAGGAACAGCAGCAGCAAGGGTGCACCGAAGCGGAAGGCAAGCAGGCTGGAGAAGGCGGCTATGAGGATGAGAACGGTGCAGACCAGGACGACGACATAAAATGCTTCCACGGACACTTCCTTTTCTCGCACCCGGCCGACGCCGGACACCCCACTGCAGCCCGTAGCTTTGGAGGGGAGTCCCCTTGCGCTCCCGTATCCGGCGCCGAATCCCCACGCGCAACCGATGACCAGCAAAGTGTAGGCCATCGGGATTTGCTCTCCAAGGCCTAATGACCAATCTGGACGAGAGAGGGGCGAAATGTGGAAAATCAGATGTCTAGCGGAAAAGGCGGAGATTCTTCTGCCGGCTCCAATGACAGGGCCGCTGGATAATGCGAGTGGCGTAGGGGGCGGTTCTTAAGCCCCTATGACGTCTTTCCGCCAAGACTTCCTGGCGATTTCCTGCGGCTGGAGCCCCCCGCAACCTCCCTCATTTCTGTGCTCGTCACAGGAATCTTGCCATCGCGCGTCTGCGCGGTGAAAGACCGCTACGGCAAGACAGAGTCTCCCGCAGCGCGGACGCGCTACGCTGGATTCCTGTGACGAGCACAGGAATGAGGGAGGCGTACTATGATATGCCTCAAGAACAGACGGAGCGGTAGGGGATCTGCAGGGCGGCGGCATGGAGAAGGGGCGGCATAGA
>CAZZZI010000214.1:0-8047 GCA_964658415.1 uncultured Sphingomonas sp.
AGTCCGGCGGTCGCGGCGACATCGGCTCTTCGCGTCAGACCATTCGCACGCTCGGCGCCGTGCCGTCCGTCGAGGATATAGCGACGTTGCCGATCCCGCTCTCGACCGGTCAGAGTGTCCGGCTCGACGAGCTCGGAAAAGTGACGGACAGCTTCGCGGAGCGCTCGTCCCTTGCCTATCTCAATGGCGACCCGGTGATTGCCGTTCAGATCAAGCGATCGAATGGCTTTTCGGACACGACCGTCGCCGAAGATGTTCAAAAGGAGATGAAGGCGTTCGCCTCGCAGCATCCCGAAGTGGAGATTGTCGACGCCTATACGACCGTCAATCCCGTCATCGAGAATTATGACGGCTCGATGGAGATGCTTTACGAAGGCGCTATTCTCGCCGTCATCGTCGTGTGGCTGTTCCTGCGGGATTTCCGCGCAACATGCCTGTCCGCAATCGCCCTGCCGCTTTCGATCATCCCTACCTTCCTGGTGATGCATTTTTTCGACTACAGCCTCAATACGATTACGCTCCTCGCATTGTCGCTGGTGGTCGGCATTCTGGTCGATGATGCCATCGTTGAGGTGGAGAACATTTCCCGCCATCTTCAGGCGGGCAAGACTCCGATGAACGCGGCGATCGAAGCTGCCGACGAAATCGGTTTGGCGGTCATCGCCACTACGTTCACCCTTGTTGCGGTTTTCCTACCAACGGCCTTCATGAGCGGCATTCCCGGTCTGATTTTCCGGCAATTCGGGATCGTTGCCTCCGTGGCAGTGCTATCTTCACTTTTGGTCGCGCGCTTCCTGACGCCGATGATGGCCGCATATCTGTTGAAGCCGGGCCAGGCTGAGGCGGCGGACGGCCGGATCATGAGGGCCTATATTGCGCTGGTCAAAACCTGCCTCAACCACCGCAAGATGACCATGCTTGTGACCAGCATCTTCCTTGTCCTGTCCTTGTCGACCATCCCGTTCCTGCAAACCGGGTTCTTTCCCGCCTCGGACGATGCCCAGACGCAGGTGACGCTGACGCTTCAACCCGGCAGCACACTGGACCAGACGGATGCCGTGTCGAGACGTGCGAGCGACATCGTCTCCAAACTCACCGACGTCACGCAGGTCTTCAGCGTTGTCGGCAGTTCCTCAAGCAGCAGCGGGATAGATTCCACGACAACGGCTGATGTGACCAAGGCGACCCTCGTCGTGAACCTGACCGACATCAAGAAGCGCAGCAGAAAGCAGGCCGCGATCGAGAGCGACATCCGCAACGCGCTCTCCTCGCTTGCCGGCGTGCGCGTCGAGGTCGGGATCGGAGGCAATGGCACCAAGCTCGAGTTGACGCTCGCCAGTGATGATCCCAACAGCCTCGAGCAGGCGGGAAGCGCGCTCGAGGAGCAGCTTCGGACGCTCAAGGGCATCGGCGCGGTCACATCGAGCGCGTCGTTGCAAGCGCCAGAAATCCAGATAAGGCCCGATTTCGCAAAGGCTGCGGCGCTGGGGATCACATCTGAAACAATCGCCGAGGCGGTCCGGGTGTCCACCAATGGCGATTACTCCAGCGCGCTGGCCAAACTCAATCTGCCGCAACGCCAGATTCCGATCCGGGTGCGTTTCAATGCCAGTTCGCGCGAGGATATCGATGCCATATCGCAGCTGCAGGTCGCCGGTGCGAACGGCAAAGTCGCGCTCGGAAGCATCGCCGCGATTTCGATCGGCGGCAGTCCATCCGAGCTCGATCGCATCGATCGTGCCCGAAACATCACGCTGTCCATCGAGTTGAACGGGCGCATCCTGGGAGATGTGAACAAGGAGGCCCAGGCGCTTTCCGCACTTCGCCAGCTTCCGCAGGGTGTCCACCAGATGGAGCAGGGGGAGTTGCAGCGCAGTTCCGAGCTTTTTACCAGCTTCGGGACCTCAATGGGAATCGGGATTTTCTGCATCTATGCGGTCCTTGTTCTGCTCTTTCATGATTTCTTCCAGCCCGTCACCATCCTGATGGCACTTCCGCTGGCACTCGGCGGAGCGCTGGCACCGCTCCTCATCACCGGGACGAGCTTTTCCATGCCGGCCATTATCGGGCTGATCCTGCTGATGGGCGTGGTCTCCAAGAACTCGATTCTCCTCGTCGAGTACGCGATCATGTCTCGCCGAAACGGCATGGCGCGCTTCGATGCTCTGGTCGATGCCTGCCACAAGCGAGCCCGACCTATCATCATGACAACCATTGCGATGGGAGCAGGCATGATGCCGGCCGCCTTGAGCCTGAGCGGCGGCGATTCGAGCTTTCGCCAGCCGATGGCGATCGTGGTGCTGGGAGGGCTGATTACATCGACCTTCCTCAGCTTGCTGATCATCCCGACCGTCTACACATTCGTGGACGACCTCGTCTGCCTGTTGAAGCGACTGTTCGCGAGCAAGGCGACGCAGCCGGCAGAGGGCCTGCAGCCGACGACGGCCACAAAATGATTGATCATAGCAGTCGCGAGGGAACTTTGGCTTGGCGGCAAAGGCCCCCGCCACTCCAGCCGGAAAGGCTTTCCGGACACCGATGACAGAATAGATCCGGCTGGTTATCCAGCCGGAGGGCCGGCCCAAGGCGATCTGCAGGACGCCTAGGGGCATGGTTCAATATCGAGTTAAGACGCTGCTGACGCCAGGCAGATCTACTGACAACCTCAATCATAAGATCCAACCCGTCTCTCATGCAGGCAGGAAGGTGCGTATGATCTCCTTTGCCAGTCGATGCGGACGTCGCGTCGCGGCGTTGATGCAGCACCAGGAACTTTCTATTTCTGCACAAAGCTCGTCGCGACGCTTCACCAGCGTGGTAAAGGACGCGCGAGGTCCGGATGCCTGGGTCGCCGTCACCAAGGCATGGATCGGATCCCCCAGCAGCACCGGCTTTCGATAGCGGATGTGATGGGTCAGCGCGACCCAGACAAGATCGCTTCTGGCATCCACTGGTGCGGCGTGGTGCCAGTAGCCGAGCACGGCTTCCTGCACCCACTGAAGATAGACGGAATTGTTGACGTGCCCCTGCTGGTCGATGTCGGCCGGCGAAACGACAATGGCCAGATCGAACGTCGGTGCGATCGGAGGATGAAGCGAAGACCCAGTAAGTCTCCTGTTCTCAACGGGTTGACATATCAATGGTCTGGCTTTCGGCGGTTGGGGACGCGGCTTCGCTGCCGCGCCGGGAAAGGGCTTTGTCCCTTCGACAAGTGACGCAACGGCCAGGCGCTAGAGCTTGGCGCCATGATCAGCCCATGATGGCGGAGCGCCGAGGAGGCCGAGGGCCAGTCCCGGGATTCCCGGTGAACGCCCGTAAGCTTCGCACGCCGCGTTCTTCGGCGCGCCGCCGAGCTGTGACTGCAATTTTTGCCGGGACGGAAGCGACAGGTTCAGGCCGGAGGTGGTCTTTCCCTTGGCAAGCATGTCCGCGAACTGGCCGGCAAAGGAAGACGCTAGGCTGTAGGCGTCCCCGACTTCGGAAACGCGGGCCTCGTTGGTGATCGAGTTGGCGCCGCGCGACCAGACAATGGCTGCCCTCTGTATGCCGTCCTTGTCGATGGCTTCCGCTTCCACCGCAAGCCCACCCAATCCAATGGGCAGACGAGGCACGCCGACGGGCAGGACGACCGAGCTTCCGAGACTGACCGCCGTCGACAAGCCGGCCGCGAACTTACCGGTTGGAACGATGTCCGTAATGACGACCTTGACCGTGATGTCGGCGGGCTCACCGGGTCCAACGACGCGATATCGGTCACTCAGGCCGATGCAGAGCGCCCGATCGAGGGCATTGGAAACCAGCCGGCTGTCGCCGTTATTGTGAACACGCGAGTAGGCTTGAGGCGACAACCGCGTCGGGGATATGGCAACCGAAGCGGATGCCAGCAACGCTGGCGTATCGGCATAGGAGCGGGACTTGGTAAAACGCCCTTGGCTCACTCCGAGGCTATTGTATGACGTCAACGATCCGGATTCCGTCAGCGGAACCGAGCTGCAACTTGCCAGACCGAGCGTGACACAAAGTCCGGCCGCCTTCCATATAACGTGATGGGTCTTTAAAGCGGTTTGGTTCAAGTTCTTGATCGGTACAGCCATTAACGTCCTACTTTCAGTGAGATACATATTGTCGTCGGATCGGAGTTCGCGTTTACGGCGCTCACCTCCGTCAACCCAAGTCCCCGGCGCCCTGCGAGAGCCCCGCCGGCACAGCCCGCCTGGCTTCTGCCGCAAGCAAAAGCGACATCGCCGAGGGCAGGAGGGTCAGGGTCAGGAGTGTGGCCACCGCGAGCCCGCCGATGATCGCCGAGGCCATCGGGCCCCAGAAGATCTCGGAGGCGATCGGGATCATGCCAAGGATGGCAGCGCAGGCTGTCAGGAAGATCGGTCGCGCACGGTGCAGGGATGCCGCGATGATCGCCTCGTTGGGCAGTTGTCCCCGCGCAACATTCTGGTCGATCTCCTGAATGAGGATGACTGCGTTGCGAATAATCATGCCGGCAAGGGCAATCACGCCGAGTTGCGCGACAAAGCCCATTGGCGTGCCGGTCGGCAGCATCGCAAGCACCACACCGACAAGCCCGAACGGAGCCATCAGGAAAGCAAGCGCCATCCGCGTGAAACTCTGCAATTGGATCATGAGGAGGGCGACGATGACGAATATCATGACGGGAACGACCGCGAAGATGGAGGAATTGCCCTTCTCGGATTCTTCCGTGATACCGCCTGCGGTGATGGTGTAGCCGAAGGGAAGATCCTGACGCAGCGCGTTGAGCTGTTCGTCGACCTTTCCAGCGACCGTTGCGGCGAGAGCGCCATTCTGGACGTCCGACTGCACGATGATCATCGGTTTGCCTTGCCGGCGCCAGATGATCGGGTCTTCCATGCCATAGGCAACGGTTGCCACCTGGCGGAGCGGCACATGGCTTCCGTCGCCGGTACGCAATTCAAGATTGCTCACCGCGGCAACGGACGTGCGGTCAGCCTCGGTGCCCTTGACGAGGACATCGACCAGCCTGTTCCTGTCGCGGATCGTGGTGACGGTCGACCCGGAGAAGATCGCCGCGACCTGGTTTGTGATCGATTCCGAGCTCATGCCGAGCGCCCGGGCCTCGATCTGGTTCACCTGAATGGTCACGCTCTTTTGCGGCTCGCCGGCGGTCATATTGACGTCGCGGGCATCCGGATTGCTGCCGATGATGGATGCGACTTTTGCCGACAGGACGCGAACCTGCTGATAATCGGGACCGGACACCCGAAATTTCAGAGGCCAGCCGACGGGAGGCCCAAGTTCGAGCGGGGAGACGCGCGTCACCAGATCCGAGAAATTGTCGTCCAGCACAGTTTCAATTCTGTGGCGGACGGCGTCCCTGGCCTCGACGCTCTTGGCCACCACAACGGTTTCGGTCACGTTGTCGTTTTCGAGTTGAAGGTCCATCGGAAGGTAGAAGCGGACAGACCCCGATCCGACATAGGTGGTGTAGTGATCGATGTCCGGGTCCTTGGCGAGAACATCCTCCAGCTGCTTGGCGCGGATCTCTGTTGCTGCCCGCGACGCGTTCTGGGGCAGGGTCAGGCCAACCAGCAGCTCCGGCCTGTCGGATGCCGGGAAGAACTGCTGCTCGAGGCGACCGACACCCACAACTGAAAGGCCGAATGCCACAAGCGAGCAGATGATCGTCAGCCAGCGATGCCGCAGTGTCCAGGCCACGCTCCTTCGATAAAGGGTCGATATCCGGCCCGCTTTGCCGTGAGAGTGAGCCAGTGCCTTCGGCAATATCCACGTGCCGAGAAGGGGCGAAAACAAAACCGCCACGATCCAGGACGACGACAGTGCAATGAGGATCACCATGAACAGCGAGAATGTATATTCTCCGGCACTGGACGCGGCAAAGCCGACGGGGATGAAACCGGCGATCATGACCGCTGTCCCGGTCAACATGGGGAAGGCGGTTGTCTCAAAGGCGTAGGTCGCGGCAACTGAGCGCGACTTGCCATTCTCCAGGCAGGAGACCATGCTTTCGACGGTGATCATGGCGTCGTCGACCAGCAGACCCAGGGCAATGATGAGAGCGCCCAGAGAGATCCGCTGAAGACCGACGCCGGCGATTTCCATGCCGAAAAGCGTCAGCGCCAGGACGAGAGGTATGGAGATCGTCACGACCAGGCCGGCCCTTGTGCCCAGCGACACAAAGGAAACGGCAAGGACGATAATGATGGCTTCGACCAGGACTTTTGTGAAGCCGTCGACCGCATCCTCGACCACCGTGGACTGATCCGCGACCTCGCTCATTTCGATACCGGCTGGCAGCTGGGACGCAATGGCTTTCATCTGCGTTTTCAGAGCCTGGCCGAACGTCAGAAGGTTGCCGTCCTTCGCCATGGAAATCGCAAGTGCGATCACTTCCTTGCCGTTGACGCGCACGGTTGGTGCAGGCGGGTCAACGATGCGTCGCGAGATGGTCGCTATCGAATCGAGCCTGAAATACCGACCGCCGAGCTTCAGCGTCATGTCCCTGAGATTGTCCTCGGAAGCGAAAGCCCCGCTGACCCGGACGGAAATCTTTTCTTCCGTCGTCTGGACCAATCCGACGGGATTGACGGCATTTTGGGCGCGGATCGCTTCGATTGCGGCAGTCGGATCGATCCCGAGACTGGCAAGCTTGCCCGGCGAGAACTCGATCAGGACCTGTTCTTCCTGGGTGCCGAGAAGGTTCACCTTGCCGATATCCGGTATCGTGAGAATGGCGTCCCGGATCGCCTCGACGCGATCCCGCAGTTCCCTCTGGCTAAATCCTTCGCCATGGAAGGCATAGATGCTTCCATAGGTGTCGCCGAATTCGTCGTCGAAGAAGGGCCCGGAGACGCCTTCCGGAAGCGTCGCTGAAATATCCGACATCTTCTTGCGAACGGTATACCAGATTCCATCGACCTCTGCGGGCGGCGTGTCGTCGCGCAAATTCACCATTATCACGGCCTGGCCGGGCCGCGTGTAGCTTTGCGTGTAATCGAGGTGTGGCGTTTCGGAGAGTTTCTTCTCGAGTTTGTCGGTCAGGAGACTGACGGTGTCATCGACGCTCGCGCCTGGCCAATTCGCGCTGACGACCATCGTCTTGATGGTGAACGGCGGGTCTTCGTTGCGAGACAGCTTCAGATAGCTCAAAACGCCAGCCGTGACCGCCGCGAACATCAGGAAAATCACCAGCGAGCGGTGGGTGATCGCCCACATGGAGAGATTGAAGCGGTTGCTGGAGGTGCTTGGCTGCGGGCTCATGGGCGGTCCTCTTTCTCGACGGTGACGGCTTCGCCGTCACGCAGCTTGGTGACACCGGCTGTCGCAACGAGATCGCCGTCCCCGAGGCCATCGGAAACGAACATGCTCTTGCCCGCGTACCGCGCTATCTTGACGGTTCGTGCCTGAATGGTTTTGCTCTGGGGCACGTAGACAAAGACGGCCTGATCCTGTCCGAGACGGATCATCGCCGACGACGGAACCTCGAACAGGCGCGTTGGCGAAAGGATCACCTTGCCGCTGACGGCAGCCCCCATCGGGAAGCCCTGGACCGGGTTTTGCAAGGTCACCCTGACGCGATAGGTTCGGGTTGTCGCGTCAGCGGACGGCGTGACTTCCCGCACCTTTCCAGTTGTGGTCTTTGTCGGGTCCGACAGGAGGCTGACCTGGACCTCGGGGTCGTTCAGGTTCTCGTTCCAGAGTTGCTCTGGGATATCGAAAACCGCATCCAGCTCCGCGTTCGAGCTCAGCGTCAGCACGGTCTGGCCGGAGGTAACGACCTGGCCTTCGTTGGCCGAGACGCCGGAGACTATGCCATCTCGGTCGGCCCTCAGGTCGGTGTAGGAGAGAGACTGCCGGGCGCTGTCCAGCGCCGCGTTTGCCGCCTCGAGCTTGGAATTTGCGGCGTGGAGATTGGCGTCACCCTGCTGAACCTGCGCGCGAGAAATGGCACTCTTTGAAAACAGTTCCCAATTGCGCGCCGCTGTGAGCTCGGCGAGCCCGACGTCGGACTTCGCGACATCCACCTGGGCCGACGCCG
>CAZZZI010000215.1:0-3312 GCA_964658415.1 uncultured Sphingomonas sp.
AAGACGAAGCCCGCCAACCCGGATACACCAGGCGCGTAGCGGGCCTCTAACCATCATCATGATGGCTTGCCCTATAGGCTGCAGCACACGTGGATCTGTCAATCCAAAGAAATGAGGGGTTGAGCCTTGCCGTTCCGGGACGGTTCTTTGGGCTGGACGAGCATGCGAAAGCGGGCATCGGGCAGCCCTCCGGCGATAAAACGACCGCAGGCGCCCCGCAGACGGACAAAGAGACTTTATCTAGGCGGCCGGCCTGTGTCATAGCCAGAGGCTTGAAAACAACGAAGGACGTTCAGGCTTTGAACATACGGGATGTCGATAGCGCGCAGGAAGCCATGCGGGAGCTTTTCCCCGCCACACCGCTGCAATACAACGATCATCTTTCCGCCCGCTACGGTGCCGACATCTGGCTGAAGCGCGAGGACCTGACGCCCGTGCGGTCCTACAAGATTCGCGGAGCCTTCAACTTCTTCCGCAAGCAGATGGCCGCAGGCGGCACCGGCAAGGTCTTTGTCTGTGCTTCGGCCGGCAATCATGCCCAGGGCTTTGCCTTCGTCTGCCGCCACTTCGGCGTTCCCGGCGTCGTCTTCATGCCGGTCACGACGCCGCAGCAGAAGATCGACAAGACCCGCATCTTCGGCGGCGAGTTCATTACCATCAAGCTCTTCGGCGATTTCTTCGACCAGTGCTACCAGGCCGCGCGCGACTATGTGTCTGCCAATGACGGCTTCATGGTGCCGCCGTTCGACCATGCCGACATCATCGAGGGGCAGGCGACGGTAGCTGCCGAGATCGCAGCGCAGCTGCCGGAGGGCGTGCTGCCGGACCTGGTCGTCATGCCTGTCGGCGGCGGCGGACTGGCGGCCGGCATCACCGGCTATTTTCGCGACACGCTGCTGCCGTCGGCCTTCCGCTTTGTCGAGCCTGCCGGCGCGCCCAGCCTGCGCCGCTCGATCGAGGCCGGCAGCCTCGTCACCTTGCCGAAGGTCGACAATTTCGTCGACGGGGCCGCCGTGGCCCGCATTGGCGACCTCAATTTCGCAGCGCTGCAGCGCTTCCCGGCCGACCAGGTCATGCTGATGCCCGAAAATGCCATCTGCGTGACGATCATCGATATGCTGAACGTAGAGGGCGTCGTGCTGGAGCCGGCCGGTGCGCTTGCGATCACCGCCGTCGAGGCGATGGATCGCGATGCCATCCGCGGCAAAACCGTGGTTGCCATCGTTTCCGGCGGAAACTTCGATTTCGAGCGCCTGCCGGACGTCAAGGAGCGCGCCATGCGCCATGCCGGGCTGAAGAAGTACTTCATCCTGCGGCTGGCCCAGAGGCCGGGCGCGCTGCGCGATTTTCTCAATCTGCTCGGGCCAGACGACGACATCGCCCGCTTCGAATATCTGAAGAAGAGCGCCCGCAATTTCGGTTCGATTCTCATCGGCATAGAGGTCAAGAATGCCGACAGCTTTGCCGTCCTGCGGCAGAATTTCGAGAATGCCGGCCTTGGCTACGAAGATATCACCGACAACGAAATCCTTGCGAACCTGATTATCTGACCGTCTGAAGTCCCAAGCAAAGCAACCCAAGAGGCAACCCATGGCGTCCTTTCTCTCCTCGATCCTGTCGATGTTCACCGGCGCCCGCGAGCCCAGGGGCGAGGCGGCCAAGTCGACCGGGCCGACCCCATCCCAGACCTACAATGACTGCCAGATCTTCGCCGTTCCGCAACGCGAAGGAAGCCAGTTCCGCCTGGCCGGTCGTATCGAGAAGCAGGTCAACGGCGAAACCCTGGTGCGCACCTTCATCCGCGCGGATGTCTTCAGTTCTGTCGACGACGCGGTCGAGACGACTTTTCGCAAGGCCCAGCAGATCGTCGACCAGCATGGTTCGTCGCTGTTCTCCGACGGCGCGCCCAGCCGTCCGGTCTAAGCGTTCCGGATCCGCGCGTCCTTTTCTTGCCAATCGAACCCCAGAATGATATTTTATATTCATAATATATACTTGGGTTGATTGAGAAGGATTGCTCAAAAGAAATTTACAGGCCATGTTTCTGGCCGAATTTCCTTTTCGCGCGATAAGCAATTTTTAAGAATAGTCTTGAATTTGGTGGATACCACTTAAATAGACTTGGCGAACTGTAAAGCGTCCTCTATTTCAAGTTTCAAAGGTCGCGTGTGGCGCGCGTTGGGGGCGAAAGCGGAATGCGATGAAGGAGCTTAACCTTGCTTTGTTCGTGTTCGAGGCAGTCGCTTACTTTGCGATCATGGTGGCGCTGCTGCATTTACGACGCCGTATCGGCCTCGGCGTCTTCCTGACGGCGCTCGGCGTCATGCATTTCATGGAGACCTACCTTGCGGCGGTCTTCTATGTCGAGTTGCCCTTCGGCGTCGTCTCTCCCGGCTCATCCGTCCTGTTTGCCGGCAAGCTGATGATGATCCTGATGCTGTATATGCAGGAAGATGCGGCAACGGTCCGCCAGCCGATTTACGGGCTGTTTCTCGGCAACATCATCACCGTTGGCGTCGCCTGGCTCGTGCAGTTTCAGATACCTGCCGCGGGGACGGCCGTCCGCAGCACGGATTTCGCATTCCTTCAGGAGATGGGCTGGCTGATGATCTGGGGCACGGCGCTGCTCTATATCGATTCGGTCGGCATCATCCTGCTCTACGAGAAACTCGGCCGCTTCATCCAGCGCTGGGTCGTGCTGCGTTTCATGATATCGGGCTTTGTCCTGCTGACATTCGACCAGATCGGCTTTTTTGCGGCCCTGCACTATGTCGCAGGCGTTCCGTTGGGGGCCTTCTGGAGCGGCTGGATGGGCAAACTGCTTGCCGTCCTCATCTACTCGCTGCTGTTCGCCCTGTACCAGGCCGGTGTCAGGCGCCATCCGGCGACCATCGCCCATCGCTCGGTTCGGGATGTCTTCGATCACCTGACGTTTCGCGAACGCGTCACGGATCCATCGCGCGGCGGCCGCGACAAGCTGACCGCTTTGCTCGATCGCGGCCGCATGGAGGCTGAGGGCCCCGTGATGCTGCGCGACAGCCTGGAGCGCAATGAGGCCATGACGCTGGTGCTGATCGATGTGGACGGCATCGCCTCTGTCAACGTCCGGTTCGGCGGACCCGAGGGGGACGCCGTTCTGAAGGCGGTGGCTGCCGAGATTTCCAGCGCGTTGCGACCCACCGACAGCCTGTTTCGGTTTGGCGGCGACGAGTTCGTGGTGCTCTCGCGGCGGACCAATCATGCGGAAGCCCTGCTGCTGGCAGAGCATCTGCGCTGGCAAGTGGCCGAAACCGTCCGCGATCCCGAGGGCCT
>CAZZZI010000215.1:3412-8024 GCA_964658415.1 uncultured Sphingomonas sp.
GCGGCGCAGGGCGTCGCGCAAACGGCGACGGCCGGTTCGTCACCGGCCGTCATTCAAGCTCTGGGACTGCGAGGCGATCAGGCTGCCTTGGCGAGCTCTTCGGCGCGGCTTCGGGCAGCGGCGATGGCGTTCGCTGCGGCTTCCGGACCGAAAGCCAGCCCCTCGACGGTGATGGTCTCGACGTCGGTGATTCCGATGAAGGCCAGAACCGACTTCAGGTAAGGCGTGGCATGGTTGAGGGGCGCTGCCGGGCCGCTCGAATAGACGCCGCCGGAGGCAAGGACGATGTAGGCTTTCTTGCCGGTGGCAAGGCCGACAGGGCCGGTTTCGCCGTAGTTGAAGGTCATTCCGGCGCGGGCGATATTGTCGATCCAGGTCTTCAGCGTTGAGTAGATCGAGAAGTTGATCATCCCGGTGCCGATCACCAGCGTGTCGGCGGCCAGGAGCTCGCGGGTCAGGGCGTCCGAAGTCCTGGCGGCCTCGTTCTGTTCGGCCGTGCGGGCATCGGCCGGCGTGCGGATGGCGGTGGTGAAACGCTCGTCGATGTGCGGCAGCGCGGTCGTGTTCAGGTCGCGATGGACGATGACCGAGCCGGGATGCTGCGCCTTGAGCTTTTCGGCAAGCTCGGTCGCAATCTGCGTCGACATCGAATCGGAGCGCGGGCTGGATGTCAGGAGTAGAATGGAGGACATGAGACATTTCCTTTGTTCGACACGGACCGCAGCGCGGGCGTCGGTTGCCGTTCGCAAGACCCATAAGCCGGCGTGACTATCGAAAAAACCATGATAATATGGATCGCAATTATCGAAGGAATAGATAGTCCGTGATACCGAACCCGACACTCGACCAGTTGCAGGTTTTCCTCGCTGTCGCCGAAAGCGGCAGCTTCTCGGCGGCCTCCCGCGCGCTCAATCGCGCCCAGTCCGTGATCTCCTACACCATAGCCAACCTGGAAGCCCAGCTCGAGGTCGCGCTGTTCGAGCGGTCCGGTGCGCGCCAGGCAAGGCTGACGGATGCGGGCAGGGCGATGCTCGAGGATGCCCGGCGCATTCTCGCCGACCTCGAGGTGATGCGCGCCCGCGTCCGCAGCCTCAAGGAGGGGCTGGAGGCCGAGGTTGCCGTCGCCATCAGCGTCATGGTGCCGACGGGCTTGATGGTCGAGGTGTTGCGGGAATTCCGCGATCGGTTTCCGTCCGTTTCGATGCGGCTCAATGTCGGCGAACTCGGGGCCGTGGTGGATATGGTGGCAAGCGGCGAGTCGACGATCGGCATCGGCGGCGCGGTCCTGAAGCAAGACGATGCGCTGGTGATCGAGCGCATCGGCCAGTTTTTCATGGTACCGGTCGTCGCGCGCAACCATCCGCTTGCGGCCATCGATCGCCCGCTGACAACGGCAGATGTGCGCGAGGAGGTGCAGCTCGTCGTTTCCGACCGCACGACGATGACCAAGGGGCGGGATTTCAATGTCCTTTCCTACCGCACGTGGCGGGTCAGCGATGTCGCCACCAAGCATCACCTGGTGCGCGGCGGACTGGGATGGGGCGGATTGCCGGCATCCCTGATCCGCGAGGATCTGCAGACCGGCAGGCTGGTCCACCTCGACCTCGGCGCCTACGACCAGGGGGAATACCCGATCTACGCCATCCGCAAGCTGTCTCACCCGCCCGGTCCGGCGGCGGCCTGGATGGTCGAGGCCTTTCGCTCCCGCCTGACCGCTTGCCCGAGCCGCAGCGATTTCATGGAAGGCGTGATGCCGCCCGGAATGCCCGCCCATGACGTCGCTGCCGAGTGAAGATGGGCGTCGCCGACGCCCATCCGATCGAGCGGCTGACTACAGCACCAGCCGGAACGTGCGGAAACCATCCGCGCCGTCGCCGACATCCTCGATTTTCACGCTCTTCAGGTCCGCGATGTAGGTCTTTGCCTTGGGTGCGCTGTCGAAGACGACGGTCGTGCCGGGCATGGGCTTGAACGTCCAGTTGCCGTCGGCGCTCGGGTTGATCGTGCCCTGCTCGTGGATGAAGCGGACGATGACGTCGCGGTTGGTGTCGGGTGCCTGGTAGACGACCTTGTCGGTGGCGATCTCGGGAAATTTACCGCCGCCGCCAGCCCGGTAGTTGTTCGTCACCACCAGGAATTTCATTTGCGGATCAATCGGTTTTCCGCCGAACTGAAGATTCTGGATGCGGTTGGAATCGGCATTGACGAGCTTGCCGTCGTCGTCGAAGCGACGCTTCTGCGACAGGTCGATCTGGTAGGTGACGCCGTCGATGACGTCGAAGTTGAAGGACGGGAACGCCTGGTTCAGCAGCGGCACATCCTTGGCGCCGGGTGCGATCTCGTTGAACATGGCTGCGGACATCTCCAGCCAGTTCTTCACCTGCGCCCCGTTGATGACGACGGCCTGCACGGTGTTCGGATAGAGGTAGAGGTCGGCGACATTCTTGATGGCAATGGCACCGGCGGGCACGTCGGTATAGTAGTCGGGACCGTTGCGGCCGCCGCATTTGAACGGTGCCGCTGCCGACAGGATCGGGAGATCCTTGTACTGCGTCTCCTTCAGCATGTCTTTGATGTACCAGCTCTGTGCCTGCGAGACGATCTGCACGGAGGGGTCGTCGGCGACCAGGGCGAAGTAGGAATAGAGCGGCGCCGAGGTCTTGCCGACGGGGGTCCTGACATAGGCGAGCGTCGCCTCGTGCTCGGCCTTTGCGGCGTCGACGACTTCCTTCTTGTCGCCGACATCGGCGATCACTTTCTTCTTGTCGTCCCGGTGATAGATCGGCCTGGCCTCGCAGGTGAAATCGACGATCTTCCAGCTGCTGCCGTCCTTTTCAAGCAGGAGGTCGATCAGGCCGAGATGGGAGCCCCAGAACCCGGCCATGACTGCCGGCTTTCCCTGCAGCGTGCCCTTGACGGGATCGGCCCCCTTGATCCCGTCCCAGGTTTTCGGCCCGGGGAAGACGAGATGCTGGTGGCCGGTGAACACGGCATCGATCCCCTCGACGCCCGCGACGTAGAGCGAGGCATTCTCCATCTTGTCGGAGGGCGCGGCGCCGTCGATGCCGGAATGGGAGAGCGCGATGATGATGTCGGCACCCTGTTCCTTCATGACAGGCACCCAGGCCTTGGCTGCCTCGACGATGTCGCGCGTCTCGGCCTTGCCCTGCAGGTTCTTGATGTCCCACAGCATGATCTGCGGTGGCACGAAGCCGATGAAGCCGATCTTGATCGGCGTCTCCTTGCCGGCGCCGTCCTTGATCGTCTTGTCGAGGATCAGGTAGGGCTTGAAAAACAGATCGTCCTTGCGCGGATCGCTGGCCAGCTGGCCCTTCGTCAGGTTGGCGCAGACGAACGGGAAGTTCGCGCCGCCTAGCACCTTGAACATGAAGTCGAGGCCGTAGTTGAATTCATGATTGCCGAGCGTGCCGACGTCGTAGCGCAGCGTATTCATCGCCTTGATGACCGGATGGACGTCGCCGTCCTTCATGCCGTGCTGATAGGCCATGTAGTCGCCCATCGGATTGCCCTGCAGAACGTCGCCGTTGTCGACCAAGAGCGAGTTGGTCGCCTCGGCGCGGATCGAATCGATGATGGTCGCTGTTCGCGTCAGGCCCATCGTCTCGTTCGGCTTGTCGGCATAATAGTCGTAGGGGAAAACGTTGACGTGGATATCCGTGGTTTCCATCAGCCGCAGATGCGCCTGATTGCCCGCCGCGCGGGCCGAAAACGGGTGCAGCAGCACAAGGGCTGCGGACGCACCGAGCCCACCGAGCAAGGTGCGGCGGGACAAGGAAAAATCGAAATTCGCAGGCATGGCACTCTCCTCGGCATTCATCGTCGTTCCCGACGCCGGGGAAGACTAGGATGATTTGGCAAGAAGTGCACCCATTTCGTGACAGCCGGATGGCATGCGTCCCGCAGGCGCTCAGCCTTTGATAACCGGCATGATGTCTTTGTGGAAGAAGCGGAAATAGGATGAAACCTGAGCGGCCGCATTGGAATTGCGGCTGAATTCGACGCCGATGCGGCCATTGCGCATCCAGCGCACGGTGCCCTCGATGGCGCCGAGATTTTCGCAGTCGATGCGCACTCTGCTGCCGACCCCACCCAGGAAGGAACCGGCGAGATCGAGGGCGATGCCGGTTGCCGAGAGATCGACGACCCGACCTTCCGTTTCACGATTGAGATATCTGACGCTGCCGATGAGGCGCGTATGGCGCCGCACGGCGCTGCGCACCTTCATCCCGAGATTGTTCTGCATCATGTCCCTTTCTTTAAGGGGACAAGACTAGGTCGAATACATTGAGAATGCGTGTAAAGGTTGCGGCGGCCGCCGCCGATCGCAGCGCCTTTCAGAGGCCGACATTCGGCCTGTCGATGACTTCCCGAAGCGCAAAGCTGGAATTGATCTTCACCACGTGCGGAAGGGCGGATAGCCAGTCGCGATGGATGCGTTCGTAATCCTCGAGATCCCGTGCGGCGACCCGGAGAATGTAGTCGTATTCTCCCGACATCAGGTAGCAGACAAGGACGTTCGGACAGAGTTTGACGGCAGTTTCGAACTCGGTGAGCGTCTTGGCGAACTGCCCGGACAGGGAGATATGGACGA
>CAZZZI010000216.1:0-7968 GCA_964658415.1 uncultured Sphingomonas sp.
TGGCGAAGAAGCCTTACAACGTCGTCGCTGTTGCTTTGGCGAACAAAATGGCGCGGATCGTGTGGGCGTTGATGGCAACGGGAAAGCGCTTTGAAGCTGAGCAATCGGCTCAGATAGAATCTCGTCTGCCGCCTCTGGCGCGCGTTTTGCGAGCAAGATAGAGCTCGATTGCGGCTCGCGTCAGGAACGAGGCAAGCCCGACGATGACGGCCACGACGATGATACGGGTCTCATCGGTATCAACACTCAATTGGCGTTTCGCCAGGAGTGCCTTCTCCCTTTCGGTGACGGCGCCAATCACGCCCCGGATGGAATCCATCGTCGCCCGCTCCATGGCGGCGAGTTCCGTCGCCTGTGCGGCCTCGAAGCCCTTGGTGTCGTGGACGGTGATCGCTTGCTTCAATTCATCCAGCTTCTTGTCAATGAGCCCATTCAACTCGCCCATTCTTGCTGACTGCTGTCCGTCGTCGGAAACGGATGACTTCAAGGTTTCCCGCAATTGTGTCAGTCGTTCGAGGGCCTTATTGTAGGGGTCGAGGTAGCGCCTATCGCCGCTGAGAAGATAACCGCGCTGCCCCGTCTCCGCATCGTCGAGACCGATCAGCACGTCCTTCGTCGTATCGATGATCTGGAATGTGTGGACGACGAGAGCCTGATGGTTGCTCAGCAGGCTGTGGGTCCAACTGGTAGCCATGACGCCCGAAGCAATCACGATGCCCACGGGGACCGACCGCAAGAGAACGGGCGGAGTGAGATATGTGCGACGGATCTCATTCCATGACAGGTGCATGTCTACGCTAATCCCATTGGCCAGCAGGCTCTCGCGGCTTCGCCCGACAAATTCGGGGCAAAGCTGACGAAAGTTTCGATCTTGTATCCCAAGCAAGGACCTTAGGTTGCTTCGGCTTTCCGCGCGACCAGCCGGTCCCGACCAATCCATATCCGTGAACCGCGTATATGCCAATAATGAGATCTGCAAGTCTCCGAATTGCGTTTCGGAACTCCGAAACTGTCCGTGAAACCCAGACCCATGGGTAATTCGCCGGCTGATTTCGCTAAAAAAAGTTTCGAGATTGGTCGGCGGGCTCAAACTCCATAAAGACCAATGTATTTCGAAATGGGATAGCGGAAATTTTTTTTGGGTTAATCGAGTGGCACACGGTTGGTGTCCTTTCTGCACCAAGGCGTTCACTTCAGGGATTTCGTTTATTGCAAGCACCTGCGGCAAGCAGTGGTTTCGGTTGAAATCGCATCACGGCACACCCGCGATCGCAAGGAACGCCGATATGTCAAAAGTCCTGCGGCACCATGCCCGCCAGTCGACCTTGCTCTCGTCGAACGCCAATTCCGTGCGCCATCCGCCATCCGTCTTGGCGACTGCCCAGTAGGCAGCATCGAGACCGAGTGGCCTGTTTGCGGAAACCTCAAAACCATACAATTTGACCTCGAGCCGACCGAGTGCAACAACGACATTCTTCGCTGCAGGCTGCCCGGAAATCCGGTCGACGATGGGGGCGACCACGGCATCGATCCGGCCCATCGATGCGAATTGCCCGTTCCAGTGCATCGGCACGAACAGCCCTCCCGGGGATTGGCGATCGGTGACCAGCGCCCGTACGACCGCTCTGCCATGGCAGCTTTTGATCTCCACAAGTTCTGCACCGCGCACCCCGATCCTCTCGGGATCCTGAGGATTGATCTCCGCGAAGGGTTCCGAGATGTGTGATGATAGCCGCGCACTTCGGCCGGTGCGCGTCATGGTATGCCACTGGTCGCGGATCCGACCAGTGTTCATGGCCAACGGAAAGGTCCCATAGCGGACCGGCAAGGCCGGAGCTTCGACGGCTACGAAATGCGCCTTTCCGTCCGGATGGAAATAGCCGCCATTGGCAAAATAGCGCGTCGTGCGAGGCGTCGTGCCCTGCGGCTGCGGCCATTGAAATGGTTTGAGCCAACCGTAAGCTTCTGCGTCGATTTCCGCATGGGCACCAATGTCGAAATCCCGGCTGCCGTCGTTTTCATAGGCCGATAATGCTGCGTGCTCGGCAAGCTTTCGGCCGGCATTCCATATCCGAATGCCTCTCCATACCCCATCCTGCGGGCAACCTCGGTCATCTGCCATCAATCCGGCCTTGCTTCGCCGTGTCCTGCGAGAAATGCTTTCTGCCGGGATATCCGCCTTTCCGAATTCGTCACCGTTCCATCCTTTTCGCCCCATCCAAGGGAAGGCAGCAGGACGTCAGCGATGTCTGTCGTATCGGTGTGGCGCTCGATATCGGAGACGACGAAGGGGCAGGTTTCCAGCCCCGCCCTGACGGCGTCGGCGTTTGGCATGGAGACGATGGGGTTCGTCGCCGTGATCCACAGTGCCTTGATGCGACCGTCACCGACAGCCTCGAACATGTCTACCGCTTTGAGCCCCTGCCGTTCGGCGACTCCGGGTGATTGCCAGAAGCGCTGTACGCGATCCCGATCTTGCGGATCTTCGAGCGCCATATGGGCCGCCAGCATGTTGGCAAGGCCGCCGACTTCGCGGCCGCCCATGGCATTCGGTTGCCCGTCAGCGAAAATGGACCCATTCCAGGCCTGCCAATGCGCCCTGTCGCAAGGTGGCAATTGATGATGGCATTGATCTTTTCGGTTCCGGATGATGACTGGTTGACGCCCTGGCTGTAACAGGTGACCGTCCGCGCGACGAGATTGAAAAACTCCCGCAGTTGCATGGCGGGAGGGCCTGTGCGGAGAAGAACTTCGGCAAATGAGAGAGACATCGCCGCTGCGAAGGCATCACTGAAACCGGTTGTGTGTGCCGCGATATAGGTCTCTTCGACGGCGGTGGATTTCGCGAGATGAGCAAGGAGAGCCAAGAACAGTGCGACGTCGCCATCCGGGTGGATTGCGAGGTGGAGATCGGCGATATCACAGGTGGCGGTTCGCCGAGGATCGATGACGACGATCTTCATCGTCGGTCGCCTTTCCCTGGCAGCCGCCAGCCGTTGGTAGATGACTGGGTGACACCAGGCCAGATTGGATCCGGTAAGGACGACTAGATCCGCCAGCTCGATATCTTCATACAGTCCCGGAACGGTATCTGCCCCAAAGGCGCGGCGGTGGCCTGCTACCGAAGACGACATGCAGAGGCGAGAATCGTGGAGCACTACAACGCCCGATTTGCGGTTGTCCCTGCACGCCCCGACGATCTGCACCGGCCCGTCAATCTGCCGGCGGATCGGCTCGCCGAGATCCTGTGCAAGCGCGAACAGCGTTATGTGGCGCGCAGTTGACGTTCTCGTTCGACACGAAGTTGCCAGTTGGCAACCCTCACGCTCAACGGCATTGCTGGCAGCCACATGGCAAATCCTGCCGGTTTCGTATCGAGCGGGTAAATTTAGGCCTGAGAGACGACCGGCTGCGGAAAGTTTTCGGGCTCGTCTGCGGAAACAGTAACGTATCGATGCGCGAAGTCGGCGGCCGTCATCGGTCGGCCGTAGAGATAGCCCTGGCCCTCGTCGCACTGAAAATGCTTCATCAGCAGTTCCTGCTCGCGCGTTTCTATCCCCTCGGCGATAACTTCGAGATTGAAACCGTCGGCGAGCTTGACGACCGCCTCGATGATGGCCGCATCCTTCTCGCTGCGCTCGCCGCCGCTGACGAAGGACCGGTCGATCTTCAGGCGGCTGACGGGATAGTCCTTGAGCAGGCTGAGCGATGCGTAACCGGTGCCGAAATCGTCGAAGGCGATGCCGACGCCGAGCTTGCGCAAGCGGCGCAGCGGCTCCATGATCCTCTGTTCGTTCTGGAGAATGATGTTTTCGGTGATCTCGAGCTCGAGCGCAGATGCCGGCAGGTCGAACTCGCGGAGCACGGTCTCGACGATCTCGGCAAAATCCCGGGTCCGGAACTGTGCCGCAAACAGGTTTACGCCGATGCGAAAATCAGGAAGGCCGGCACGGCGCCACTGGGCCGCCTGGCGGCAGGCAGCCCTCAGGATCCATTCGCCGACCGGGACGGCCAGCAGTCCCATTTCGAGAACCGGCAGGAAGGCCGCCGGCGACACCACGCCAAGAAGCGGGTGGTTCCAGCGTATGAGCGCCTCCGCACCCTTGAGCCGTCCATTGCCGAGATCGACCTGCGGCTGAAAATAGAGTTCGAACTCCTGGCGCTCCCAGGCCTGGCGCAACGACGAGCTGATAACGCCCTTTCGCGACGCGCTCTGGCGAAGCTCGGGCGTGAAAACCCGCACCAGATGCCGCCCGTCGCCCTTGGCCTGGTAGAGAGCAAGATCGGCATTGCCGATAAGTTCCTCGTCATTGTAATCGCCGTCGTGGCACACGCCGATCCCGATGCTGGCACCGATGTGGATCGCCTGGTCCTCGAATTCGATCGGCTCTTCGATGAGCGCGATCAGGGAAAGGCCGCGTTCGGCCGCTTGGATCGGATCGGCAATCCCGGTCATGAAGACGACGAATTCATCGCCGCCGAGCCGCGCCACCATGTGATCATCGGCGATCGCCCGGCGCAACCGCCCGGCCACGACCTGCAGCACGAAATCACCAGCCGAGTGCCCCAGCGTATCGTTGACGTCCTTGAAGCCGTCGAGATCGATCAGGATGACGGTGGCGCTCTCTCCGGCAGCACAGGCGCGCTTCATCTGTCGATTGAGGCTCGGACGATTGGACAGGCCCGTCAGGTGGTCGAACTCTGCGGCGCGCTTCATCTGCCGTTCCGCCTCGGCGCGAAGGGTGATGTCGCGAATGATGGCGCCGAAGAAGCGTTCGCCGCTTTCCGACCATTGGGATAGCGAAAGCTCGACCGGAAACTCTGTGCCGTCACGCCTGCAGGCGGTAAGATTGATGGATGTGCCGATCAACCGGGCGGGGCCACCCCCAACGACGCGCGCCAGCCCCGCTCTGTGGCCAGCGCGCATCGCCGGCGGCACGATGAGGTCGAGCGACCGACCGATCGCCTCCTCGGCGGTATAGCCGAACATCGCTTCGGCGGCGCTGTTCCATGAGGTAATGCGATTGTCGGCACTAGCGCAGATGATACCGTCCGGAGAGGTCGAGGCAATGTTGCGGAAGCGGCTGCGACTTTCCCTGTCGGAGCGCTCGACGCGACGTAACTCCATCCGGTCCAGCACCAGCGCCGCCAGATCCTGGAGCACCAGCCGGTCGCGCTCGAAAAAATTCAGCCGTGGCTTGGTGTCGATCAGACAGAGACTGCCGATACCGTGGCCTTCCGCAGTAAGCAGCGGCGCGCCGGCGTAGAAACGGATATAGGGCTCGCCCACCACCAGCCCGTTGGAGCTGAACCGCGGATCTTGCTGCGCGTCCGGAACGACGAAAACATCCGGCGCCATGATGGCATAGGTGCAGAAGGAGACGTCGCGCCCGGTCTCGCAGACATTCAGCCCGACGCGCGCCTTGAAGAACTGCCGGTCCTTGTGGACGAGACTGACGAGGACGATGGGAACATCGAAGATCCTTGCGGCCATTTGCACGATCTGGTCGAACTCATGATCCGACGGACTATCCATCAGCCCGAAGGAGTCCAGCGCCTGGATACGCGCTTCGTCGCTGTCGGGGACGGGATACTCCATCTGTCTGCTCGCAATCGTTGATTGAGCGATAATTACAACACCAATTCCTTAAATACATGAAAAGCGACCGCGTCAATTTTAGCGGAAGTAACGGATTCAAGGAGCGGGGGTTATCGGGGAGGGGCAGCATCGAAGCGCGCGGCGAACGCGGATATGCGTCAATGCCCGATGGCGATCAAGTTCCGTCTGAACCCTCAAACGGGACGATCGCCGCTGTGAAAGCGCCATGTCAGGCGCCGCCAGGCAGGCTCAGGCTGTGTGAAAAACCTCGTCGGTCAGGAGCAAGAGAAAGTCCTCACCCTCGAGCTTGTTGGCGACCTGGCCATCCTCGGTCATGTAGTCGAAGACCGGTTCGATCGGCTTGTTGGCAAGCGCAACGCGCGGCCATTTCTTCTGCTCGATGATGACGATATGTCGTCCGGCATCGTCCCGGCAGGTTATTCTTCTCGTTTCTTCGAACCGCGTCATCTTTTCGCCCCTTATATTTTTCCGGCAAGTTTAGTGATGAGGACGAACGAGTCAATGGGATTGCCCGAATAGTCGTAATCGACGTTAATTCACCGTTATATTACAGAGCCTTCCGTCATCGGCGGCGATCGTCTGCTGTGCTCAGAGTGTTGACCGCCGCAGCCCGTGTAACGGCTGTCGCCAACACAAAATTGCCTTGGTCTCCGCATTTGACTGCCGGCCCAGACGATCAAGTCAGAGGGCATGGGACATTATGGAAAACGACGCCACGGAAGCCTACGAGCACACCGAGCATGCGCAGCATGCAGCCCATAGCGGCAGCAGCTTCCTCTCGCGGGTGGCTGTCAGCATTGCCATTCTCGCGGTCCTTGCCGCCAGCGCCGGCAGCCTCGAGACTATCGAGAGCGGCGCTGCGACAGCGGCCCGATCGGAAGCTGTGCTCTTCCAGAACAAGGCCACCGACAACTGGAATTTCTTCCAGGCCAAGAGCGTCAAGAAGAACATGTACGACATCGCCGCAGCACAGGGCGGACAGGGGACCGCCGACTTCCAGGCGCAGGCCCGCCGCAACGAGGCCGAGAGCCAGGATGTCGCCAGGAAGGCGAAGGAATTCGAAGCCCGATCCGAGCAGGCGAACGACGAGGCGTCGCGCCACGAGACCCGCCATCACTTCCTGACGGTCGCCACCACCTTTCTACACATCGCTATCGCCATCGCGACGATCGCCATCATCACCGGCGGCCAGCGCTGGCCCTGGTACAGCTCGCTGGCGCTTGGCGTGGTGGGAACGGTGATCACGGCCGTGGCCTACCTGCCGTGATCGGGGGCGCAGGCTGCTGCCCCGGTCACGGCATATTGCTTTTGCCCGACGGTCCGGAGCGATGTAGCGATATGATCCGGACCCTATCTTAACTTACTCAGATACAGGAAACACCCATGACGAAGAGTAAAAGCCGCAGCGGGGACAAGCCGCCAATCGTCCTGTCGATCGATATCGGCGGATCGCATGTCAAGGCGATGACCAGCGACAGCGGCCTCGAGCGGAAGATCGACTCAGGTCCCGACCTCTCGGCCGCGGACATGGTCGGTGCGCTCGGGGAAGCAATCGCCGATTGGCAGTTCGACGTCATTTCGATCGGCTATCCCGGTCCCGTGCGCAATCACTTCGCCTTCGAGGAGCCGGTCAATCTCGGACGCGGCTGGGCCGGATTCGATTTCGCCCACAGCTTCGGCAAGCCGGTCAAGATGGTCAACGACGCGCTGATGCAGGCGATCGGCAGCTACGACGGCGGCCGCATGCTGTTCCTTGGCCTTGGCACCGGACTGGGGTCGGCCATGGTCATCGAAAACGTGGCGCAGCCGATGGAACTCGCCCACCTCCCGCACAAGAACGACCGCACCTTCGAGGACTACCTGGGCGAAGCCGGGCTGAAGAAGCGTGGCAAGAAGAAGTGGCGCGGTCACGTCTTCGACGTCGTCGACCGGATGAAGGCAGCCCTGCAGCCGGACTACATCGTTATTGGCGGCGGCAATGTCGACAAACTCGACGAACTGCCGAAATCCTGCCGTCGCGGCGACAACAGCCTTGCCTTCGAAGGCGGCTTCCGTCTCTGGCGCGATTCCACACTGGTGGTCTGAGACAGAGCGGCAGACAAATGAAAAGGGCCCCGGCAGATGTGCCGGGGCCCTTTGAACGATCTGGAAATCCGAAGCCGGAGCTTAGAACTGCTTGCGCAGGCCGAAGGTTACAGCGTTGCTGCGGAAGTCGGTGCTGGACGACGTGCCGTCGCGGGCCGTGAAGTCGAAGTTGTCAGCTGCAGTGTAGCGATAGCCGATGTCGAGCGTGGTCTTTTCGAACAGCGACGAACCGGAGAAAATCGGCTGCAGGTTGATGCCGACGC
>CAZZZI010000217.1:0-7964 GCA_964658415.1 uncultured Sphingomonas sp.
CGCTGCCTGCTGACGCTCGCGGATATCGGCTACTGTGCCTATGACGGAAAATACTTCACGGTGACGCCCAGGGTGCTGCGCCTCGGCACCGGCTGCCTGGCGTCCATGCCCTTGCCGCGTATCGTCCAGCCCTTTCTCGACCGGCTGTCGGAAACGATCCGCCAGAGCACGTCCGTGGCCATCCTCGACGAACACGAGATCGTCTATGTGGCGCGCGCTGCCGAGCGCAAGGTCATGTCGATCTCGCTGATGCCGGGATCGCGCCTGCCGGCCTATTGCACATCGATGGGCCGCATCCTGCTGGCCACGCTGCCGCAGGATCAGGCGGCCGCGCTGCTCGCCGCCGTCCCGCTGGTCGCAAGGACGCCCTTCACGCTGACCGATCCGGACGCGATCCTCCACGAACTCGAAACGGTAAGGCTTCAGGGCTACGCCGCCGTCGACCAGGAAGTCGAGATCGGGCTGCGCTCGATCGCCGTACCGCTGAAAAATGCCCGCGGCCTTGTGGTCGCAGCCCTCAACACCGGCCTTCCCATTTCCGACGAGACCATGCCAGTGGTGGTCGAACACTATCTGGGCGCCCTCCTCGAGACGAGCAGGGAGCTCGCCGGAATTCTCAACTGATCCGCCAGGAAGCGGGTCAAGCCCCGTAAAAAGCCGGATGATAGACGACAACGCCTCTGCGAGCGTCAGGAGCGAAATCCAGACACTGGAAATATTCGGGCGGAACACCGGGAAAGCACAAGGCGGGGTCGGCCTTGAACCCGAACCGGCGGTAATAGCCGGGATCGCCGAGAACGACACATCCGGCCGCGCCGATCGATCTTATCCGGTCAATTCCCGCGCCGATGAGACGAATGCCCACCCCTTGCCGCTGGCGGTCGGGTCTGACGGCCACGGGCCCGAGACCGAACCAGTCGAGGTTCCGTCCGTCGATTTCGACCGGCGAGAACGCGACATGGCCAATGATGGCACCATTGTTTTCCGCCACCAGCGAGACCGTCAGCGCGCCTCCAGCCCTCAGGGCGTCGACAATGGCTGCTTCCGATCCTTCGCTATGCGGCGCACCGTCGAAGGCGGCGGTGACCAGCGCGCGGATTTCAGGACCATCCCCGGAATTTTCCGATCGTATGATCATCTCAGATGTGTCGCGGGCCACTGTCGCACCGCCTCACGCATCCGGCACGTTGTCCGCCAGTTCCTTCAGCCAGATCCGCGCATTGCCATCGGATGGCGCCCGCCAGTCGCCGCGTGGCGAGAGCGAGCCGCCGGAGGTGACCTTTGGGCCGTTCGGCGACGCCGAGCGCTTGAACTGGCTGATGGTGAAGAAGCGGAACAGGAAGACTTCCAGCCAGTGCTTGATCTCAGGCAGCCCATAGGCCTGCCTTTTCTCGGCCGGGAAGTTCGGCGGCCAGGCGCCGGCCTCGGCATCCTTCCAGGCGTGATAGGCGAGGAACGCCACCTTCGACGGCTTCAGCCCGTATCGGCTGATGTAGTAGAGGGCGAAATCGTGCAGCGCATAGGGGCCGATGCGATCCTCCGTGCTCTGGATCGCGCCGTCGGCGCCGGCCGGCACCAGCTCGGGCGAAATGATCGTGTTCAGCACCCGGTCGAGCGTCGCATTGGTATCGGCGTCGAAGTCGTTCGAATGGATCACCCAGCGCACCAGGTGCTGGATCAGCGTCTTCGAGACGGACGCATTGACATTGTAGTGGCTCATATGGTCGCCGACGCCATAGGTCGACCATCCCAGCGCGATCTCCGACAGGTCGCCGGTGCCGAGCACGAAGGCGTTGCGCTGGTTGGCGGCGCGGAACAGGAAATCCGTGCGCAGTCCCGCCTGCACATTTTCGAACGTCACGTCGTAGACCGGCTCGCCGCCCGCAAAGGGATGGCCGAGGTCCTTCAGCAGCTGCAGCGCCAGCGGCTTGATGTCGATCTCGTCGGCGGTGATCTCCAGGCTGCGCATCAGCGCCCAGGCATTGGCGAGCGTCTCGTCGCCGGTGGCAAAGCCGGGCATGGTGAAGCCGAGGATATCCGAGCGCGGCCAGCCGAGCTGGGCGAAGGCGCGGGCCGCCACCAGCAGCGCATAGGTCGAATCGAGCCCGCCAGAGATGCCGATGCACAACCGTTTGATGCCTGTCGCCTTGAGCCGCTTCTGCAGGCCCTGCACCTGGATATTGAAGGTCTCGTAGCAATCCTGCGCCAGCTGGCTCGGATCGGCTGGCACGAAGGGAAAGCGCGCCACGGCACGGCGCAGGTCCGTATCGCCCTCGGGCCGCGCGGTCACGAAGCCGACGCGGCGGAATTCTCGGTCGGGGGCGACATTGAACGCGGCCTCCCCGAAGGTCCCCTGGCGCAGACGCTCCTGCTTCAGCCGCTCGACATCGACATCGGCGATGCACATCTGCGAGCCCTGCGGAAACCGCTCTGTCTCGGCCAGCAGTTCGCCGAGTTCGTAGACGCAAGCCTGGCCGTCCCAGGCGAGATCGGTGGTCGATTCGCCGGGACCGGCGGCCGAATAGACATAAGCCGCCAGCGCCCGCGACGATTGCGTCGCGCAAAGCCGCTTGCGGGTATCGGACTTGCCGACCGTGATATTGCTGGCCGACAGGTTGGTGAGAATGGTGGCACCCGCCAGCGCGCCGAAATCGCTGGGCGGCGTAGGAACCCAGAAATCCTCGCAGATCTCGATATGGAAGACGAAGTCCGGCCGGTTTTCCGCCTCGAACAGCAGATCGACGCCGAAGGGCACGGTCTGGCCTCCGACCGCGATCGACTGCCCACTTACCGTGCGGCCGGAGGCGAACCAGCGGCGCTCGTAGAATTCCCGGTAGTTCGGCGGATAGGATTTCGGCACGACGCCGAGGATCCTGCCGTCATGGATGGCAACGCCGCAATTGTAGAGCCGCCCGTCCTTGTAAAGCGGTGCCCCGACGATCAGCACCGGTGCCACCGTGCGGCTGAACGCGGCGATGTCGAGCAGCGCCCGCTCGACGCCCTCGAGGAGCACGCCCTGGCCGAGCAGGTCGTCGATCGCATAGGCGGAAACCGAAAGCTCGGGAAACAGCATGAGGGCGACGTGTTCGGCATGGCCGAGCGCTGCCTGGCGCATGATTTCGGCTGCATTCGATGCCGGATCGGCGATTTCGCAAACAGGCGTGCACGCGGCGACACGCACGAAACCCTGGTCATAGGCGGAAAAGAAAGTCATGGCAGTCTCCCTTCGCCACAGCCGAAAGGCTGGGCGAAATCAATTCACGGCTGACCACTATTACGCCTTCAGGTACGGAACGGACAAGGGGACGCGGCCCCAATGTCAGGTCTGCGGCACGCCGGTGGTCTCGATTTCCGTCGAATCGGTACCGAAGGTCGCGAGCTGCACCATGATCGCCTTGGCCTTCTCGATGGCGTTGATGCGATTCAGCGTACCGGCGCTGTCGTTGACGAGGCGCACAGAGACGACCTCTCCGCCCTCGCCGACGAATTCGACCGTAAATCCGAGCTTTCCGGCCTGCTCGGGGATAACCTGTGTGCCTGTAACCTGCATTGCAATCTCCTGGACCGCCTGCTGTGGCGTGTCGTTCCATGGTGAGGGTTCAAAAAAAAGACGGCCGCCTGTGGGGGCGACCGTCTTTCGGGAGCGTGAAGAAAGTGCCTTAGGCGACCTTCTTGTTGCCCTTGGCGTTGACCGAGGCATTGGCCAGCTGCGTCAGCGCTTCGTCGGTTGCGCCTTCTTCCTGCAGCGTTTCGTCGAGCAGGGCTGCGGCGTCCTTCATGCCGAGCTGGGTAGCCCAGTTCTTCAGCGTGCCGTAGCGGGCAATCTCGTAGTGCTCGACGGCCTGGGCCGAAGAAATGAGGCCGGCGTCGAGAGCCGACGATCCGGCAAATTCTTCGATGATCTCTTCGCCTTCAGCGATGATGCCCTGGATCGCTTCGCAGGTCTTGCCACGGGCCGGCTTGCCGATCAGTTCGAAAACCTGCTGCAGGCGCTCGATCTGTCCCTGCGTTTCTTCCTGGTGCTTCTTGAAGGCGGCCTTCAGTTCCGGCGACTGGGCGGCGCGTGCCATCTTCGGCAGCGCCTTCACGATCTGGCGCTCGGCAAAGTAGATGTCTTTCAGCGTATCGATGAAAAGGTCGTTGAGGGTTTTGTCGGCCATGAATTTCTCCTTTGAGTTGGCATTCCGGGGATTCAACCAGCATCCCAGGCAATTGTTCCAACGACATCCAAACGAAAGAATCCGGCAATCGATCGCCAAAACGGGCCATTCCAAGGCGAAATGAACCACGCTCTCGAGAATACGATCCCCGCCCCGCAATTTGCGGACGCGCCCGAAACGCAACCGCCGATTTCGGCGCCTGGTGTGGCGGAACATTTGGCACCCGAAGCGGTTGAAACAGAAATGTACACCTTGTGAGCGAACACAGATCCCTTGCCAAAATATTACTACAACATTTGCGATAGCGACGGGGGAGCGGATGTGCTGGGCGGATTCGACCTCCCGGATCTGGAAGCCGCGAAAAACGAAGCCAGGCGCGCGGCAGTCGATTGCCTGAGCGACCGCTTTCCCGCCAGTCTCGATCTCACGGTCGAGCTGTTCGACGACAGCGGCGAACTGGTCTGCACCGCGCACATCCTTTTCAACACCGAGGAACGCTGACGGGGCTGGGCGCGCACCGGCATCAACCGATGCGCATCAGGCTGCGGACTGCACCCGCTAGGCCCGCGCGGCTGTAAGAATTTCCCGCACTGTCTCCGCCAGGTCGTCGATCGCAAACGGCTTGGTGATCATCCGCATGCCGGGTCCGAGGAAGTCGGCGCGCGAGGCGGCGGTCGCGGCATAGCCGGTGATGAACAGCACCTTCAGCTCCGGCCGCGCGGCAATGGCGATTTCCGCCAGCTGCCGCCCGTTGAGGCCGGGCAGACCGACGTCCGAGATCAGCAGATCGATCCGCTGGCGCGATTCGATGATGGGCAGGGCACTGTCGGCATCGATCGCATCGATCGCCCGGTAGCCGAGTTCCTGCAGCACGGCGATAACCAGCATGCGCACGGCATCGTCGTCCTCGACGACCAATACCGTTTCGCCGTCGCCCATGGGCGGAGCGCTGTCCTCAATCACCGCTTCCGGTTCCTCGCTCGGCACGACATCGCTGCCCGGCAGGTAGAGCTTGATGGTCGTTCCCTTGCCGAGCTCGCTGTAGATGCGAACATGGCCGCCCGATTGCTGGGCAAATCCGTAGATCTGCGACAGGCCAAGCCCGGTGCCCTGGCCGATCGGCTTGGTGGTGAAGAACGGCTCGAACGCCTTTTCCATGGTCGACTTCGACATGCCGATCCCGGTGTCGCTGACAGCCAGCACCACATAGCTTCCGGGCTGGAATTCTTCCGTGCGCAGGAGATCGGCGGCGGTAAATACCGCATTGGCCGTCTCGATCGTCAGCTTGCCGCCCTCGGGCATCGCGTCCCGGGCGTTGATCGCCAGGTTGAGGATGGCGTTTTCCAGCTGGTTGGCATCTGTGACGGCCTGCCAGGCGTCCTCGTCGAGGGCGACCGCCAGCGTGATCTGCTCGCCGAGCGTCCGGTGCAGCAGGTCTTCCATCGATGTGACGAGGGCGTTGATGTCCACCGGCTGCCGGTCGAGCGACTGGCGGCGGGAGAAGGCGAGCAGGCGGTGGGTCAGGGCGGCGGCGCGCTGCGCGGATGTCGTGGCCGCATCGATGAAACGGTCGACATCATCCAGTCGTCCGGCCGAGATGCGGCGCCGGAGGATGGCCAGGGAGGCGATGACGCCGGTCAGCATGTTGTTGAAATCGTGCGCGATGCCGCCGGTCAGCTGGCCCAGCGCCTCCATTTTCTGCGACTGGCGCAGCTGCGCCTCGGTTTCGCGCAGGGCCTCCCCCTGTTCCTTCTCGAAGGTGACGTCGCGACCATAGGCATAGATGATATCGTCTTCGTGGGACGTCATCCAGGAGATCCAGACGGCCGAGCCATCCAGATGGATCAGGCGCGCCTCGAGCTCGGTATGGGTATCCTCCGTCGCCCGGCCGACGCCGGCGCGGATGACCTCGATATCGTCCGGCCAGGTGAAGTCGAAGATGCTCTGACCGATCACGTGCTCCGCGCTGTGCCCGAGCGTTTCCTGCCAGGCCGGATTGACGTCCCGGAAGATGCCGTCGGCCCCGAGGACGACCAGAAGGTCGCGCGAGTTCTGCCACATCCGGTTTCGTTCGCGGGTGCTTTCGCGCACCCGTCCGGCCAGCGCCTCGTTGGCTTCGCGCAGGCGCTCCTGGGTCTGCTTGGCAGCGGTGATATCGTAGATCACGCCGATGAAGCGGCGGCCGGCGGCATTGGCATCCTCGGTATACTCGCCGCGCCGGGCAAGCCAGCGCTCGGCTCCGTCGTCGGCGCGGGTGATGCGGAACTCGCTGCTGGCATAGTCCTGCAAGCCGTTCGGCGCCGTGATGTCGATGACAGGTGGATCGTCGGCATGGATCAGGATGTTCAGCGTGCGAACCGGCAGCACCTTGGTCGGATGCAGCCCGAAAAGCCGGCAGAACTGCTCGGAAACAGTGACCGTGCCGAAACCCGGCACATATTCGAAAGTGCCGATGCCACCCGCCACCTGGGCGATGCGCAACTGCTCCTGGATGCCCCTCTGGTCGGTGATATCGACCAGCATGCCGATGAACTTGATGGGCTGGTCGTCCTCGTCGAACACCGCGCGGCCGCGGGCATGCACCCAGCGAAAACCGCCGTCCGCCTTCATTAGCCGGTATTCCTTGGAAAACACCTCCGCCCCCGCGATGATGCCGGCGACCGCGAGGCGGATGCGCTTGACGTCGTCGGGATGGATGCCGATGAAGAACTGCCGGGTCGGCACGCCCTCGGCCAGGGCAACCTCGTCCTGGCCGGTCGCAGCGGCAAAGCGTGCATCGGCATAGAGCGTGTTGGACGGGATATCCCATTCCCAGCCGCAGCTGGCGCCGGCAGCTTCCAGCGTCAGGTCAAGCCTTCGGCGGGCGACTTCGACATCGCTTTTCAGGCGCGCCAGCTCTTCCTGGAGCCGACGCGCTTCTGTCTCCGAATCCGGCAAAGAGGGCGCTGAGATTTCGGAAATAGTGTCGTCCATGCACAGTCCCACTAACGGTCAGGTGGATCAGGGCGCGTCTTGCGTCACGCGTTCGATGAACGCGGCGATCAGATGTTTGAGAATATCGAGCGCCGGCAAATCCATTATCATCGCAATATAGCCGCGAATGTCCCGATCGCGTACGGAAAAATTTATGTAGAGAAACAGCACAAAGCTCTCGTCGCCCGGATTGCTGACCACGTCGAACAGAAGGTCGCTATTGCCGCGTCGAACATCCGGCAGCGACATTTTCAGCGATTGGCGCAGCATGTTGGCCATCGAGCCGAGACAGCCGTTGAGGATGACGTTTCCGGCCTCGGCCAGCGCCTCGCTCTCCATCTCGACCATTTCGTGGTGGTCCATCTCGTCGCCGACGATTGCCCTCACCAGTCGCAGTCCGTTGCTTTCCGGGAAGATCAGCAGCGCCCTGCCCGTGAAGGGACCATCGAACTGCTGCTCGACGGCAACCAGGCTTTCGCTTTCGCGCTGGCCGATAAGGGCGGCTGCCGACAGCCGGGTAACGATTTCCACCGAGGGAACGGAGAGCAGTACCTGGTTGTTGACCATCTTGCGCAGGCTGGCCGCAGCCCGGCTGACGCCGATGTTGACCAGCTCGGTCAGCGCATCGCGCTCCAGCTCGTCGAGGAAGACGTCGGCGTTGCTCATACCCCGTTCTTCCGCAGCCGCAGCGCCGCGCCGGCCAGAAAGCCGCTGATCGCCTCTTCCGTCACCGGCTTGCCGACGAAGGTCGCGTTGAGGGCGCGCACTGCAGCGATGATCTCGTCCTGGATATTGGCGGTGATGACGGCGAGCGGCATGTGGGGATGGGCG
>CAZZZI010000218.1:0-7963 GCA_964658415.1 uncultured Sphingomonas sp.
CGCGCAGGCGAAGGTGTCTGTAGCGACGGCCGATGGAGCGGCGATAGAGGCTCCGCATCACTGCGCCTTCGCCGTCGAGGATGGCGACCTCGTGACGCTCGGCATCGCGACGTCCGGCATGCGCAGCTATCTCGCGATCAGAGGCGGCTTCGATGTGGCCCCCGTTCTGAAGAGTTGCGCGACGGACATGCTGGCGCAGATCGGCCCGGAACCGCTGAGGGTCGGGGAGTTCATTCCGATCTCCGAAGCGCAGGCTGGCTGTCATTCTGCGGTTTCACTCCTCCAGGAGCCGGAATTTGCCATGCCGCGTTCTGGCGAAACCGTCCACCTCGACGTCGTGCTCGGCCCGCGCACGGACTGGTTCACGCCTGACGCCGTCGAAAGCTTCCTCGCGCAGGACTGGACCGTCTCGCCGCAATCGAGTCGCGTCGGCATGCGCCTCGAGGGCGACGCGCTGGAACGGAGCATCGTCACGGAATTGCCGAGCGAGGCGACGATCCGCGGCGCCATCCAGGTGCCGGCAAGCGGTCAACCGGTGCTGTTCCTCGTCGATCATCCGCTGACCGGCGGTTATCCGGTGATTGCCAATATCGCCGCCCATCATCTCGATCTTGCAGGGCAGATCTCAGTCGGTACGCGCATCCGCTTTGTCGCGACCGCGCCATTTGCCCCGCAGCGCATAGCAGGAAGACAGCGATGAAGAAGGTGCTGATAGCCAACCGCGGCGAGATTGCCGTGCGCATCATCCGGGCCTGCCGCGACTACGGCCTAGCCTCGGTCGCCGTCTATGCGGATGCGGATATCGATGCGCTGTTCGTCGGCCTTGCCGACGAGGCCTATGCGCTTCAGGGATCGAGCCCCCGGGACAGCTACCTCGACATCGAAAAGCTGATCGCCATCGCCAGGCGCGCCGGTGCGGATGCGGTACATCCGGGCTACGGTTTCCTGTCGGAAAACGCGCGCTTTGCCGCCGCCGTCATGGCCGCCGGGCTCACCTGGATCGGCCCGAACCCTGAAGTCATCGAGGCGCTCGGCGACAAGCTGAAGGCGCGCGATATCGCTCGCTCCGTCGGGGCTCCGCTGGTGGCGGGCAGCGACGGCGCGATTTCCAGCGCCACTGAGGCACTGGCCTTTGCTCGCCGGTTCGGCCTGCCCATCGCCATCAAGGCCGCCCATGGCGGTGGCGGGCGCGGCATCAAGATCGCACGGCATCTGGACGAGGTCGAGGACCTGTTCAATTCGGCGACCCGCGAGGCCGTTGCCGCCTTCGGGCGCGGCGAATGCTATGTCGAGCAGTTTCTCGATCGCCCGCGCCATATCGAGGCACAGGTTCTGGCCGACCGCCACGGAACCGTGCTCGTGGTCGGCACGCGTGACTGCTCGCTCCAGCGCCGAAACCAGAAACTGGTCGAGGAGGCACCGGCGCCCTTCCTGTCCGACGCTGAGCGCGACGTCATTCACAAGGCCGCGCGCGATATCTGCCAGGCCGCAGGCTATATCGGGGCCGGCACGGTGGAATTCCTTTTGAGCGCCGATGGCATCATTTCCTTCCTCGAGGTCAACACGCGCCTGCAGGTGGAGCATCCGGTCACGGAGGAAACCACCGGCCTCGATCTCGTGCTGGAGCAGTTTCGCATCGCCGAGGGAAAGCCGCTCGGCCTCACCGAGACGCCAGCGCCGCGGGGCCATGCCATCGAATTCCGCATCAACATCGAGGACCCCGCGCGGGGCTTCCTGCCATTTGCCGGCCGGATCACGCGGTTCGCACCGCCTTCCGGTCCGGGCGTCCGCCTCGACACCGGCGTCGGGAGCGGCGCGGATGTGGCTGCCATGTTCGATTCGCTTGTGGCAAAGCTGATCGTCTGGGCGCCCGATCGCCCCCAGGCGATTGCCCGGGCCCGCCGCGCCATGGCCGAATTTGCGATCGACGGCGTGCCGTCCGTGCTGACCTTTCACCGCGCCGTGCTTGCCCACCCGGACTTCGCAGGCGCTGACTTCAAGGTCCATACCCGCTGGATCGAAACCGATTTCGCCGAGGCGCTGGAAACGCAGTTCCGTCCTGACCCCGTCGCCGCCGAGGAAACCCTCGGTGGTCATGTCGAGATCGACGGCAAGCGGGTCGAGCTGCGCCTGCCTGCGTCGTTCCTCAGCCTTCTCGGACGCGGACCGGCAAGCGGCGAGAAACCGGCCCCGGACACGGTGGACGACACCGCACTTCTCGCTCCCCTGCCGGGAAACCTCGTCCAATGGACGGTGTCGAGCGGCGACCGTGTCGAGGAGGGAAGCGTCGTTGCTATGATGGACGCCATGAAGATGGAAACCGCCGTGACTGCACCACGCGCCGGCATTCTTATCATCGTCGCCGAAGCCGGCTCCTTCCAGCCAGCCGGAGCCATCCTCGCCCACATCACGCCGGCCCCGGCCGAGCCTTCCACTTCCAATGCCGGCTCCCGGCCGGAGGCGCTTAGATGACACCGACCAATGCGGGCCCGCCCCTGCTTTCGATCGAAGGTCTCAGCGTCGAGTTCGGCGGCAACCGCGTCGTGGACGACCTGTCCTTTTCGGTGTTGCCCGGGCGCACCGTGGCCGTGGTCGGCGAATCCGGCTCCGGCAAGTCCGTCACCTCGCTCTCGATCATGCGGCTTGCAGACATCATGGGCGCGACCTTTGCCGAAGGTCGCATCCTGTTTGGCGGGCGCGACCTATTGAAGACCTCAGACAAGGACATGCGGCGCATTCGCGGCAAGGAGATCGCCATGATCTTCCAGGAGCCGATGACCTCGCTGAACCCGGTCTTCACCATCGGCGACCAGATCTGCGAAGTGCTGCTGCTGCATGAAGACATGAGCAAGTCGGCAGCCACTTCGGAGGCGCGACGCCTGCTCGACATGGTGCGCCTGCCCGATTCGGAGCAGCTGCTGAAGCGCTATCCGCACCAGCTGTCCGGCGGCATGCGCCAGCGGGTGATGATCGCCATGGCGCTTGCCTGCCGCCCAAAACTGCTGATCGCCGACGAACCGACCACCGCGCTCGATGTCACCATCCAGGCGCAGATCCTCACCATCCTGCGCGATCTCCAGTCGGAGCTTGGGATGGGCATGATCTTCATCACCCACGATATGGGCGTGGTGGCCGAGATGGCCGACGATGTCGTTGTCATGTGGAAGGGCAGGAAGGTCGAGGAAGGCCCAGTGGCCGAGATCTTCGCCAATCCGCAGCATCCCTATACCCGCGCGCTGCTCGCCGCCGTTCCGCGTCTGGGCAGCATGGAAGGGCAAGCCTTTCCCAAGCGCATGCCGTTCACCGTCCTTGAAGACGGCAAGCCCGTGCTTGTCGGCGAAGAACGTGTGCAGGACACGGCCCGCTATGACGGCCCACCGCTCCTGTCCGTCAAGGATCTCTCCGTCACCTTCGATATCCGAAAAACCATGCTCGGTAGGGTGACGCATCGGCTGAACGCGGTGTCGAAGGTCAGCTTCGATATCTATCCCGGCGAGACGCTGGCGCTGGTCGGCGAATCCGGCTCGGGCAAGTCGACCATCGGGCGCACCATCCAGCAGCTGCAGAAAAGCCGCTCCGGCGATATCGCCTTCAACGGCAAGTCGTTCGCGGGCATGTCGGCGGCGGAACGCTTTCGCCTGCGAAAGGACGTGCAGTATATCTTCCAGGACCCGTTCGCTTCGCTCGATCCGCGCAAGACCGTCGGCTTCTCGATTGCCGAGCCGATCAACACCCATGGGCTGCTGTCCGGCAAGGCCGTGCGCCAGCGGGTCGACGAACTGCTGGAGCGTGTCGGCCTGACATCGGCCCATGCGGACCGCTATCCGCACGAGTTCTCCGGCGGCCAGCGCCAGCGGGTCTGCATCGCCCGTGCGCTTGCCTCCGATCCCAAGCTGATCATCGCCGACGAAGCGCTGTCGGCGCTTGATGTGTCGATCCAGGCGCAGATCATCGCGCTGTTCATGGACCTGCAGGCCGAGCGGGGCCTCGCCTACCTGTTCATCAGCCATGACATGGCCGTGGTGGAGGAGATCAGCCACCGGGTTGCCGTGCTCTATCTCGGCCAGATCATGGAAATGGGCAGCCGCCGGCAGGTGTTCGAAACGCCCCAGCACGACTACACCCGCCGCCTGCTGTCCGCCGTGCCCATTGCCGATCCCGGGCGCAGCCGCAGCACGACACTGATCGAGGGCGAGATCCCCAATCCCGTCCATAGGGTTGGCGAGGAACCCGACATCTTCCGCCACGAGGAAATAAACCCAGGCCATTTCATCGCGAGACGAGCCTGAAACCTGCGAACAATCGCAAGCATCAAGAGGAACAGCCCATGCCCAGTCTCAAGCGCGGCCTTGCCGCCACCTTCATGGCCCTTGCCCTGTCGGGCACCGCCTTCTACGCCGCGCCGGCCGTTGCTGCGGGCAAGATGACGATTTCGTCGCCGCAGGATCCGGGCAGCTGGGACCCGATCGACACCTTCCTGGTGCAATGGGCATCGGTCGCCACCAACATCTTCGATGGCCTGACCTATCGCGGCCCCGATCTCAAGGTCGTGCCCGGCCTTGCCGAATCCTGGGAAGAGCTCGACGAGGGCAAGCGCATCCGCTTCAAGCTGCGCCACAACGTGAAATTCCACGATGGCGAAGATTTTAATGCCGAAGCGGTGAAATTCACCTTCGAGCGCCTGCTGGGCGAGCAGGGTGCCAAGGGCCCGCAGCGCTCCAACTACACCTCCATCGAAAGCGTTACGGTCGTTGACGACTACACGGTGGACATGAAGCTGAAGGCGCCCGATCCGGTATTGCTGACGAAGCTTGCCGGCTATGGCGCGATGATCGTTCCGCCGAAATACATCCAGGAAAAGGGCGAGGACAACTTCAACACCCATCCGGTCGGCACCGGCCCGTTCAAGTTCGTCTCCTACCAGCCGAAGGTCAATATCGTGCTGGAAGCCAATCCGGATTACTGGGGTGGTGCGCCAAAACTGTCGCAGCTCGAATTCCGCTTCATCTCAGAGCCGGCGACCGCCGTTGCCGAACTGCAGGCCGGCCGCGTCGATCTCGTCATCCCGCCGACCATTCCGATCGGCATGATTCCGGTGATTGCAGGCGATCCGAAGCTTGAGGTCGTCAGCGTTCCCGGCCCGACCGTCGATGCCCTGCGCTTCAACACCCGCGACGGCATCACCGCCGATCCGAAGGTGCGCAAGGCCATCATCATGGCCGTCGACCGCTCGACCATCGTGAACTCCATCCTGGCCGGCCAGGCCTCGGAGATCGTCAGCTTCCAGAGTTCGCTCTCCTTCGGCTACGACAAGGACCTCAAGGGCCTCCCCTACGATCCGGCCGCCGCCAAGAAGCTCCTTGCAGAGGCCGGCGTGAAGCCGGGTGCGACGCTGCAGATCGATATTCGCGGCAATGACACGACCATGAACGAAGTGGCGCAGGTCGTCGCCAGCTATCTGCAGATGGTCGGCATCACCGCCACCATCAAGCCTTACGAGACCAACGTGCTGCTGAACGACATCATCCCGCAGGGCAAGACCGGCGGCATGTTCCAGCAGAAGTGGGGCGGCTGGACCTTCGATTTCGATAACACCGCCTACGCCATGTACCACTCGGGCGAAAAGTGGAACCCCTATGACAAGGACGCGACACTCGACAAGCTGCTGGAATCGCAGCGCCCGCTGACCGACAAGGCCGCGCGCGAAAAGATCCTGAAGGAAGTTGCAAGCTACGCAGCCGACCGGGCGCTCGAACTGCCGCTCTACAACAGCAAGTCGATCTACGGCATTTCCAAGCGGGTCAAGGGTTTCATTGCACCGCCTGACAACCGGCTGAAGCTGACCGACGTCACCGTCGAGTAATTTTGACGCCCCGACAGCAGGCATATTGCCTGCAAAGGCGCCGCCAAGTATCTGGCGGCGCCGTGCCCAAAACCAGATGGATCGAGCCTTTCTCTGTATCCGTAAGACGCAGAAACGCTTGAGCGCGAAGGACGAAGAACGTGGTCGGTTTCCTAATCAAGCGTGTGCTGCAGGCAATCTTCGTGGTGATTGCCATCACGCTCATCGTCTCCTTCGCCATCCGCCTCTCGGGCGATCCGGCGACGATGATGTTCCAGGGCAGCGGCAGCATGACCGACGAAGATCTGGCGCGCATCCGGGCAGCGCTCGGCACGGATCAGCCGTTCATCGTCCAGTATCTGAACTTCCTCAAGGGCCTGGTGACGCTCGATTTCGGTCGCAGCTTTACCGGTGGCACGCCGGTCTCGCTGCTGATCGGCAACGCCCTGCCGGCGACGCTGCTGCTTGCCTTCATCACCATGGCTGTCTCGATCGTCCTGTCCATTCCGCTCGGCATCAAGGCCGCCACTGCCAAGGGCAGGGGCGCCGACCAGGCGATCCGGATCTTGTCGCTGATCGGCCTGTCCTTCCCGAACTTCTGGCTGGCGACCATGATGGTCTTGCTGTTTTCCATCGCGCTGGGCTGGCTACCGCCGAGCGGCATGTCGGGGGCTGAAAGCTATGTGATGCCGGCGCTCACCATGGGCATCATTCTGACCGCTACCAATGTGCGCCTGGTGCGGACCTCGATGCTGGAGACGCTGCAGTCGCAATACATCATGGTGGCGCGGGCCAAGGGCCTCAGCGAAACGAAGGTGCTCTACAAGCACGCGCTGCGCAACTGCGCCATCCCGCTCATCACCTATTTCGGCCTGCAGTTTGGCGGGCTTCTGGGCGGTATCGTCGTCATCGAGCGGGTCTTCAACTGGCCGGGCCTGGGCACGCTGGCGTTTGATGCGGTGTCGGCCCGGGACTATCCGGTGCTGCAGGCCGTCATCACCGTTCTGTCGCTGCTGATCGTCGGCATCAATCTCCTGGTCGATATCGCCTACGGGCTCGTCGATCCGCGCATCCGTACGGAGTAAATCAGATGGCCACCGCCACATCTCGCCGCTCTCGCTACGCCAGCCTCGAATTCATTCTCGGCGCCGCGCTGACGCTGATCATCTGCGTCTCCGTGCTGCTGTCCGACGTGCTCTTTCCCGGTGGTGCTGATCGCCTCGACCTGATGGCGCGCCTGATGCGGCCCTTTGTCAGCCTGGCGCATCCCTTCGGCACCGATCCGCTGGGACGCGATGTCCTCGCGCGGGTCGTCGCCGGCGGCAAGATCTCGCTGCTGGTCGGCTTTACCTCGGTTGCCGGTGCGGTCGTCTTCGGCGTGGTGATGGGGCTGGTGGCCGGCTATTATCGCGGCTTCTGGGACATGCTGGTCATGCGCTTTGCCGATATCCAGCTGGCCCTGCCGTTCATTCTGCTCGCCATCACCTTCATCGCCATCGTCGGCGGCAGCCTGACCAACACCATCGTCCTGCTGATCGTCTCGCAATGGGTGCAATATGCGCGCCTGGTGCGCGGCTCCGTGCTGACATTGCGCGAACGGGAGTTCATCCTGTCGGCCCAGGCCATCGGGGTGGCCGACTGGCGCATCATCTTCCAGCACCTTCTGCCGAACCTGATCGGCCCGGTGATCGTGCTCACGACGCTCAATGTCGCCAACAACATCCTGCTCGAAAGCAGCCTGACCTTCCTCGGGCTCGGCGTCGACCCGACCATTCCGAGCTGGGGCGGCATGCTGGCCGACGGGCGCACCTATCTGCAGACCGCCTGGTGGGTCAGCGTCTTCCCCGGCCTTGCCATTTTGCTGACGGTGCTCGGCCTCAACCTTCTCGGCGACTGGCTGCGCGACAGCCTCGATCCGACCGGTAGAACCTCGAGGTAGGATGATGACAGAGATTTTTCAGCGCAGCTTTGCGCGCACGCTCGACGGGCTTCCCGCAACCCCTGGGGCGCGCTACGAGGCCTGGACTTTCGACGATGCCGAAACCCGCAGGGCACACGAAGCCAGGCTGTCTGCCCTGGGCGTCACCGCCCGCATCCGCAGTGCCTACAAGCCCTTGCTCA
>CAZZZI010000219.1:0-7859 GCA_964658415.1 uncultured Sphingomonas sp.
CAGCCGGCTGCGGGCGCTCTACTTTACCCGCGCCACGGCCCCCCATGGCAAGGGACCGCTCTACCATCACATCGGGCTCTACGCCTATCGCCGCGCGGCGCTGGAACGATTCGTGACGCTGGCGCCTTCGACGCTGGAAAAGCGCGAATCGCTTGAGCAGCTGCGCGCCCTTGAGGCCGGCATGCGCATCGATGCGGAGATCGTTGACACGGTTCCGCTGGGTGTCGATACTCCGGCCGACCTCGAAAAGGCCCGCCGCCTGCTTTCCGGCGCCTCCCTCTGACGGATATCCCATGACAGCCATGACCAACAAGATTGCCTTCCAGGGCGAATACGGCGCCAATTCCGACATGGCCTGCCGCGACATGTTCCCGGACATGGACCCCTTGCCCTGCCAGACGTTCGAGGATGCCTTCACGGCGGTCGACAACGGCGATACCGACTTGGCGATGATCCCGATCGAAAACACCATCGCCGGCCGCGTCGCCGACATCCACCACCTGCTGCCGGAGTCCAAGCTACACATCATCGGCGAATACTTCATGCCGATCCGTTTCCAGCTGATGGTTCTGCCGGGTGTGACCAAGAGCGAAATCCGCACGGTCCACAGCCATATCCACGCGCTCGGCCAGTGCCGCAAGATCATCCGCAACAACGGCTGGAAGCCCGTCATCGCCGGCGATACAGCCGGCGCTGCGAAAATGGTCCAGGAAGTCGGCGACCGCTCGATGGCGGCGTTGGCACCCCGGCTTGCCGCCGACCTCTACCACCTCGACATCATCGCCGAGAACGTCGAGGACGTCGACACGAACACGACCCGCTTCGTCGTGCTCGCCCGCGACGAAGCCTGGGCCGAGCGCACGTCGAAGGACGAGAAGATCGTCACCACCTTCGTCTACAATGTCCGCAACATTCCGGCTGCCCTTTACAAGGCGCTCGGCGGCTTTGCCACCAACAGCATCAACATGACCAAGCTGGAGAGCTACCAGCTCGGCGGAAAATTCGTGGCGACCCAGTTCTACGCCGACATCGAGGGCCATCCCTCCGACCCGCATGTCCGCCAGGCGCTGGAGGAGCTGCGCTTCTTCTCCGAAAAAGTCCGCATTCTCGGCGTCTACAAGGGCCACCCGACCCGCGGCACGATGTAGGTTCAGTCACGTCACCGACCGTCACACGCAAGGAGCCCCCCATGGCCACGACACCCCGCCGCCCGGTCAGCCCGATGGACGCCGCAGAAGCGCTGTTCAAGCCGACCAAGAAGCCCGTCGCCCCGGCAGTCGAGCGCCCCGCTGTCCCGAACACCAAGGAGATGGTGTCGCTCCGGCTCGACAGCGACGTGCTCGCCCATTTCCAGGAAGACGGGCCCGGCTGGCAGGAGCGCATCAACGACACGCTCCGCGCCGCAATGCTGGCCAAGGGTTAAGTCAACGATCAGAGCAGTGAAGCCAGGGCGCGTAGACAACGTCGAAGCCAGCAATAGCTCATCGGATGGAACAGCATGATCACCTTCCGGCCAATGCTTCAGGACGAATTTCCGGCCTATCTCGCTTATTTCGTCCCGGACTATACCGCTGAGATTGCCGCCAACTATCGGATGGCCGAAGTCGATGCACGGGCGCAGGCCGAGCGCGAGATTGCGCAAGATCTTCCCGAAGGCCCGCAAACGGCGGGGCAGGATCTATTCTGCATCCTCGACGGGACAGGCAAAGGCGATCTCATCGGATACGTCTGGTATCGCACCGACCGTGACCGTCGATCGGTCTTCATCTGCGATTTTTGCATCCTGCCGGACCACAGAGGACAAGGTCGCGGACGCGCGGCTCTTAGCACTTTAGAATCCCTGATGGGACGTCAGGGGTACCGGGAGATCAGATTGCGGGTGGCTGCCGACAACGCCCGTGCCCAACACGTCTACGCAGTCGGCGGCTTCCGGGTGACGGGGGTCAATATGTCCAAACATATCGGCGCAGAGACAGATATCGATGGATTGACGGCTGAGCCGGCCGACACCGGACCCTCTCAACGACGCGAATGAACGTCAGCCTGCAGCTTTCATCGGAAGCGCAGGAATATAGCACAAACAGGAGTTTCCATGAAGATCACACGCAGCGGCTCGCTTCCTTCGGCCAGGGGCCCATCCGAATATTTCACCGGCACGGTGCGGATCGACTCACCGTTCAAGGGCGAGGAGCCCGCCCGGATCGGTGGCGCGACCGTCACCTTCGAACCCGGCGCCCGCACCGCCTGGCACACCCATCCGCTCGGCCAGACCCTGCTGGTGCTGTCCGGCCTCGGCCGTACGCAGCGCGAGGGCGGTCCCATCGAGGAGATCCGCCCCGGCGACATCGTCTGGTTTGCGCCGGGTGAACGGCATTGGCACGGCGCCGCGCCGACATCGGCGATGAGCCATGTCGCCATCGCCGAAGCGCTCGACGGCAAGGTCGTCGACTGGCTCGAGCACGTCACCGACGAAGAATACCAGGCCTGAGGGCATCGCACATCGAATGATGCAAGGCGCCGGCTAGGGGCGCCTTGCAGTCTCACGGCGCAGCCATTCGTCGGCGGCATCCCCCATGGTCTGGCCGACAGCCGTTCTCAGCCAGGCCATGAAAGAGCGATCGAATTTGAATCGCTCTCCGCACTCCGCCCTGAAAAAGCGCCTGACATTCTGGGTGCTGCGGTAGGACGCCGAAATCGGCGTCGAACGCGTGATCTCGCTGCTGTGCCAATCGAACGCCATGCTCCCGTCCTCACCCTGCCTTTCGTGCTGCGGGGAATGGTAAGACACCGCCGTGCCATGCGCCACCATCACGGCAGATCAGCAAGATGTGAATGTGCATGTTGCAGTGCAATGTGCTAAGTCATTAGCGCACTACCTATCCACGATGATAAAGGTTGAATAGCATGTCGGAAGATAAGAGCACCCATCTGGTTTCAGTTCTCAAGACGATGATCAGGGATCATGGAATGCCGCGGTCTTTGGACGAGATCACCGATCCGGAATTTCGCACCATGGCAGTCGCCCATATCGACGAGTTCGAAGAGGCCCGCGACGAATGCGCGAGCGATCTCACCCTCAACTGAGACGCAACGAGGCGGATGACCTAGTGGTCCGGCTCGCACACCCGAAGCCGATGGCCGTCGGGATCGAGGACGACGAAGGTCTCGCCGAAATCCATCCTCGTCAGTTCCTGCGCAACAGGCATACTGCGATTGCGCCAGTCTTGGTAACGGGCGGCAACGCTGCCGTTGCCGGGTAGCGCGAACCCGATCTCGCCACGGTTTCCGAGTGCCGAAGGCTGCGGCTCCACGGAGCTGCGGCGCCAGAGCCCGAGCGTGAAGCCACCGTCGAGCCCGAAGGCGGCGTAATTAGGAGAAACCACGGCCGGCTCGCGACCGAGAAGCCCGCGATAGAAGCTGACGCTTTCGGCCGGATCCTTGACATAGAGAATGATGAGATTGGGACTGGTCATTTTTTCTGCTCCTCGCTGATGATGGAGCAAACCTAGGCGCAGCCACTGACAGTTTATGGCAGCAGCCTTCGGCAAAATCGCCTGACCGGTCCTTTATTTTCCTCCAGCTGCTTTCGCTTCCCCGAACTCCTCCACCACGGCCTCGATGAAGCTCCTCAGCTTGGGCGTCTGGCGACGGTCGGGATGAAAGAGAAGATGCATCGGCCGGGTCTCCGTCCGGTAATCCGCCAGCACCCTGACGAGCCGCCCGTCGGCAAGCATGTCATGGGCGTGGTCATAGGCCAGCAGCGCGATGCCGAAACCGCCGACGGCAGCCGACACCAGCCCCTTGGCGTCGTTCACCCTGAGACGGCCCCCGACCTTCGGCTCGCAGACGCTGTCGCCCATCTCGAACCGCCAGTGGTAGTTCTCCGGCTGCGACCAGTGCGCATGTCCGAGGCATTCGTGGCTTTCGAGATCGGCCGGATGCATCGGGGTGCCGCGCTCGCGCAGATACTCCGGTGAGGCACAGAGAACGACGCTGAAAGGTGCGAGCCGGTATGTGCTGAGGGTCGTATCCCCGATCTGGCCGATGCGAAACACTGCCTCGAAGGAATCCTTGACCGGATCGACATATCTGTCGTCGAGCACGAGATCGATTTCGACGTCCGGGTATCGGCGCAGGTACCGCGTCACCAGTCCCATCAGGCTCTGCGAACCGAAGGACACGGGGGCGCTGATGCGCAGGCGTCCCTTCGGCGTCCCCTTGGCCTGCTCCGCCACGGCATCCGCCCAATCGGCGTCGGCCAGCACCAGCTTGCAGCGGTCGTAAAAAGTCCTGTCGATTTCGGTGACGCTTTGCCGGCGGGTGGTGCGGTTCAGCAGGCGGGCTCCAAGGCGCGCCTCCAGCGAGGCGACATGCTTTGCCACCATCTGCTGCGATAGGCCCAGCGCCGTGGCCGCCGAGGCGAACGATCCTCTTTCCACCGATACGACAAAGGCATTCATGCTGGCTAGGCGGTCCATTCCCTACTCCTGGTGGTGACTGTTACCTTTTCATTGCGATTTATCGTGATGCGACTGGAGATTACAATCCACTCATCTCTTCACCGAGGTCACAGACAATTGGAGAAATCGGATATGAAAATCGGAATCATCGGCGCCGGCAACATCGGTGGCGCACTCGCGACACTTCTCGTGACGGCAGGACATCAGGTCGAAATCGCCAATTCGCGCGGCCCGGCCTCCCTGGCGGAGCTGGCCAAGAAGACCGGAGCACAGGCGGTGACGGCTAAGGCAGCCGTGCTCGGCAAGGATGTCGTCGTCGTGACGATCCCCCTGAATGCCATTCCGGCGCTACCGGGCGATCTTTTTGCCGACGTGCCCGCAACGACCGTCGTCATCGACACCAGCAATTATTACCCCCGCGAACGCGACGGCGCGATAGACGCCATCGAAGGCGGCATGACCGAAAGCGCCTGGGTCGCACAGCAGCTCGGCCGCGATGTGGTGAAGGCATTCAACATGATCTACGCCAAGAGCCTGGCCGAGCTCGGCAAGCCCACGGGCGAAGCGGGCCGCCTCGCCATTGCCATAGCCGGCAACGATCAGCGGGCAAAAGCGACGGTTATCGGCCTGATCGACGAGATCGGCTTCGACGCTGTGGATGCCGGAAGCCTCGAGGATTCCTGGCGTCAGCAGCCGGGCACGCCGGTTTATGTGAAGGATCACGACGCGGCCGGCGTACGCCAGGCCCTGTCGGAAGCCAGTCCCAAGCGAACCGACCAGTGGAAGGCCACGCCGCGTAGCCCCGGCACCTTCGACGCACCCGCATAAGACGCCGACCTGCGAGAACCCGGCCCCCATACGTCAGATCGCGTGGGGACCGGTCGACCAGACCACGTCCGGCAACGGATTGTCCGTCCGCATGGGAAAACGTTCTTTATCCCGGACGAGACGTTCGACGCAGGCTCTCAGGCATTGCGCGCATACTCGTCGATCTCGCGCCACGCCTTCATCAGCACCGCCCTGCGGCGCGGATAGCGGCTGTCCAGCACCTCCATCTCTCCGATGCGGTCGGTGCGGAAATGGCGGAAATCCTGGCGCAGTTCGCACCAGGCGGCCATGATGCGGATATGCTCGAGATAGCCGAGCGCGAAAGGCCAGACGCGGCGAATGGAAACGGCGCCGCTTTCGTCCGTGTATTGGATTTCGACAATACGTTCGGCCCGGATGGCCTTGCGGATGAGAACCAGATCCGCCTTGTCCTCTTCCCTTCGCCGCGGCCCGACCAGCAACGTCGCCGAATCGATTTCGGCGCGCATCTCTTCCGGCAGGACGGCAGCGATCTTGGCCATGGCATCGGCGCCGGCGGCGGCCAGTCGCGGCTCGGCGGCCTTGGCCACCCAGCGCGAGCCGAGCACCAGCGCCTCGATCTCCTCCTGCGAAAACATCATTGGCGGCAGCATGAAGCCCGGCTTCAGCACGTAGCCCACCCCCGCCTCGCCCTCGATATGGGCCCCCTGCGCCTGCAGGCTGGCGATGTCGCGATAGAGCGTGCGCAGGCTGACACCGGTCTCCTCCGCCAGCAAAGCGCCGGTCACCGGGCGACGGTGGCGCCGGAGCGCCTGCAGCAATGTCAGAAGCCGTTCGGAGCGGGCCATGGCGGCGATCCGGTCAGCGCTTCCATTCGATCCAGTCGCGCATCAGCCGGTGGGCGATGGCGCCCTTCTCGGGCGAGGTGTTGCCGGAGGCATCCGTGCGGTCGAGCATGGCCAGCGTTTCCTCGGGCGTGAACCAGCGACAGTCCTCAAGCTCGGCATCGTCGATGCGGATGTCGGTGGACTTCGCCTCGGCATAGCAGCCGATCATCAGCGAATGCGGCATCGGCCAGGGCTGCGAGGCATGATAGCGGATGCGGCCGGTGACGATAGCAGACTCCTCAAGCGTTTCGCGCCGCACCGCGTTCTCGATCGTCTCGCCCGGCTCGACGAAACCGGCCAGGCAGGAATACATGCCCGGTGCGAAATGATGGCTGCGTCCGAGGAGACAGAGCCCGCGCGCCTCGTCGACGACGAGCATGATGACGACGGGATCGGTGCGCGGAAAAATCATGTGCTGGCAGGCCGTGCAGATGCGCTTGTAGCCGCCGATATGACTCTCGCTCGCGCTCCCGCAGCGGCCGCAGAAAAGGTTGTCGCTGTTCCAGCGAATAAGGCTCGCGGCCTGCGCCGCCTCGCCGAGGATCTCGCCCTCGAAAAGGTGCTCCCGCCACAGCGCCCGCATGTCGGCCGCCTTGTACTGACTGGCGAGATCTTCGACCGAGACGCCGACCGGCACGGCCAGTCGCGGTTCGCCGCTTTTGCGGTAGCCGAGCAGCACGGCATTGTCCCAGTCCGGTTCGAGCCCGGCCAGCTCGTATTTCGCAAACAGCGGATCGAGGATCTGGCCGTCATGCTTCAACAGCAGTTTGTCGCCGGCAAAGGCGAACAGGTGGGCGCCGTCGATCGACAGCGCCTTGGCAACCGACGTCTCGTCGCGATGCTCCGAATCCCGGTCGAGCGCATTTTCGGCGAAGGCCGTGAGGCGGCTCGGTTCTGGATGGGGAGAATCGGAGGTAAAAAGGGAATGACTCATGGGCACAGGGCTTTCTGCATTCGCATCGTGAAGGCACTTATTTCTTCGTCAAGGTAGGGCTCAGCCTGGCCGTGACCCCAGACTGGGCCAGGCCAGTTCGCGTCCCCCTCGGAACGGGCAATCACGTGAACATGCAGCTGCCTGACGATATTTCCAAGGGCCCCGACATTGATTTTCGTGGCACCGGTGACGCTTTTCAGCGCGCTCGCCACCATGTTCGTTTCGAAGGTGAGCAGCGCCTGGTCGAGCGGCGTCAGCTCGAAAATTTCCGTAATTCCCGGCCGCCGCGGCACCAGCACCAGCCACGGCCAGCGGCGATCCCTAATCAGGCGCAGGTCGCAAAGACCGGTGATCACAACGGATATGCTGTCCTTCGCCAGGCGATCATCGAGCGCAAAATCGCTCATGCTGTCTCCTCCAGTGTTTTTTCAAATGTTTAGCAGTTTTTTTCTGGGCGTGCTTGCATTTGATGGCGAGATTGCCGATATGTCGCTCCGGGAGGTTGGTGGTGGACGAGCCACTCGCCAACCGGGTCAGGTCCGGAAGGAAGCAGCCCCAACGAGCCAGGCACGGGTCATCGTGCCAGCCTCCCACCCTTTTCTCATAGCGATGTCCGGCTTGCCCGGCGACAAGCAGGGCGATGAGCGAAATCGAGCGACTAGCAAATTCAGCCGCTTCGGCAGGCACAGGCTACCGGGTGCTGGCCCGCAAGTATCGCCCCAAGGATTTTTCGGACCTGATGGTCGGCCAGGAGCCGATGGTCCGCACCCT
>CAZZZI010000220.1:0-4072 GCA_964658415.1 uncultured Sphingomonas sp.
CAACTGGCTTTCGAGCAGCGATGTCGGCATGAAGTGGCCCTTGCGCTCGCCCATGCGCCGGGTCAGCAGTTCGTGTGACCCCTCGAGATAGACGAAGGCAAGCGAACCACCGGCTTCGCTGCGCAGCCGATCGCGGTAGCTCCGTTTCAGCGCCGAGCAGGACACGACGATGCCCTCCCCGCGGCCGGTGGCACTGGCGATTTCTGCGCCGATGCGATCGAGCCAGGGCATACGATCTTCGTCGGTCAGCGGAACGCCGCGACTCATCTTCTCGACATTGGCAGCCGGATGCAGGGCATCGCCCTCGACGAAGCCAAGCGACAGCCTACCGGCGATGGCTTCCGCGATCGATGTCTTGCCGCTACCGCTGACGCCCATCACGACGATAGCGAGAACACGGGCTGATTTAGTCTCCATGGAACACTCCTGTTGCCGATATCGGCTCAATCAAGCGGGAAGTGGCAGGCAAACCCATGGGGGGCAGCGCCATCGAGCAGCGGCTCGACCGTGCGACAGAGGTCCTGCGCCTTCCAGCAACGGGGATTGAAGTGGCAGCCGGTCGGCGGATTGAGCGGCGACGGCAGCTCCCCTTGCAGACGGATGCGGGTCTTTTCGCGGTCCGGATCGGCAATCGGCGTCGCCGACAGGAGTGCCGCTGTATAGGGATGACGCGGATGGGCGAAGACATCGGCGGCGCTGCCGGTTTCGACCGGGCGGCCGAGATACATGACCATGACGTCATCGGCAATGTGACGCACGACCGACAGGCCGTGGGAGATGAACAGGTAGGCAAGCCCCATCTCCTTCTGCAGATCCATCAAAAGGTTGAGCACCTGCGCCTGGATCGACAGGTCGAGCGCCGAGACCGGCTCGTCGAGCACCAGCACCTTCGGCTGCAGCATCAGCGAGCGGGCGATGGCGATGCGCTGGCGCTGGCCACCGGAGAACATGTGCGGATAGCGGTCGTAATGTTCCGGCCGCAAGCCGACGCGTTCCATCATCGCCTCTGCCTTGGCGCGGCGGGTGGCCGAGTCCTGCGTGGTGTTGATCTTCAGCGGTTCTTCGAGAATGGCCCCAACCTTCTGGCGCGGGTTGAGCGAGCCGTAGGGGTTCTGGAAAACGATCTGCACCTGGCTGCGCAGGCTGCGGTCGCCGATGCGGGCCGGCTTGCCGTCGATCAGCAATTCGCCGGCCGTCGGATCCTCGATCATCGTCACCAGCCGGGCGAGCGTCGACTTGCCGCAACCGGATTCGCCGACGACGGCCAGCGTCTTGCCGGAATAGAGGCTGAAGCTGACGCCGTTCAGCGCCTTGACGGTCGCCTCCGGTTTGAACATGCCGCGATTGACGGTGTAGTAGCGGGCGAGATCGCGCCCTTCGAGAACGGCGCCGGTCATCGGACGTCTCCTGCGGATTCTGCGACAAGCGTGCCGGGGTGACCCTGCGGAACGCCCTGGACCAGCGGATAATTGCACAAGGCATTGCCGAGTTCGGGGCCCTGGCGCACGACCGCGCGGTCGCATGCGTCCGTCTTGAACGAACAGCGCGGTGCGAACAGACAGGCCGGCGGGCGGTCATGCTGGCCGGGAACGACGCCCAGGATGGATGGCAGGCGCTCGCCGACGATGGCCCGTTCGGGCAGTGCCGACAGAAGCGCTGCGGTGTAGGGATGATGCGGATCGCGGAACAGCGCCTTGACGGGCTGTTCCTCGACCTTCTGGCCGGCATACTGCACCTGGACGCGTTCGGCCGTTTCGGCCACTACGCCCATATCATGGGTGATGAGGACGAGGGCCATGCCCTTTTCCTGCTGCAGGCGCACGAGCAGATCGAGGATCTGCGCCTGGATGGTCACGTCGAGCGCGGTCGTCGGTTCGTCGGCGATCAGAAGCTTCGGGTCGCAGGCGAGCGCCATGGCGATCATCACGCGCTGGCTCATGCCGCCGGACATCTGGTGGGGAAAGTTGGAGAGACGCTCTTCCGGGGCCGGAATGCCGACCAGCTGCAGCAATTCGATGGAGCGGGCACGCCGCGCCTTGCGATCGAGGCCCATATGGACGCGCAGGGTCTCGCCGATCTGGAAGCCGACCGTGAAGCACGGGTTGAGGCTGGACATCGGCTCCTGGAAGATCATCGCCATGTCCTTGCCGATGATGCTGCGGCGCTGGCGACCGGACATGCCGCGCAGGTCGTTGCCGTCGAACATCATGCGATCTGCGGTGATCTTCGCCGTCCAGGGCAGAAGCCCCATGACGGCCAGCATCGCCACCGACTTGCCGGAACCGGATTCGCCGACGATCGACAGGATCTCGCCCTTGTCGCAGGTGAGCGACACGCCGTCGACGGCGCGGAACACGCCTGATGACGTCTGGAATTCAACGGTCAGATTTTGGATATCGAGAAGGGACATCACGACCTCTTCAATTTTGGATCGAGGGCATCGCGAAGGCCGTCGCCCATCAGGTTGATGGCAAGCACCGTGATCAGGATGGCAAGACCCGGGAAGGTCACCACCCACCAGGCGCGCTGAATGAACTCGCGGGCTTCGGCGAGCATCGTGCCCCATTCCGGCGTCGGCGGCTGGGCGCCCATGCCGAGGAAGCCGAGGGCGGCCGCATCGAGGATCGCCGCCGAGAAGGCGAGCGTCGCCTGGACGATCAGCGGCCCGAGACAGTTGGGAAGGATGGTCTTGAACATCAGCCGCATCGTGCCGGCGCCGGCCACCCGCGAGGCGATGACATATTCCTTCTCGCGCTCGGTCATAACAGAGGCGCGCGCCAGGCGCACGAAATGCGGCTGGTTGACGAGCGAGATGGCGATCATCGCATTGACGAGGCCGGGGCCGAGGACGGCCACCAGCACAAGGGCCAGCAGCAGCGACGGGAATGCCAGGATGATGTCCATCACCCGCATGATGGCGATGTCGAGCCAGCCGCGGAAAAAGCCGGCGATCAGGCCGATGACGACGCCCGTCAGAACAGACAGCGTCACCACCACCAGGCCGATGAACAGCGAGAAGCGGGCCCCGAAGATCAGGCGCGACAGGATATCGCGGCCGACGGCATCGGTGCCGAGCACATGCGACCACTCGCCGCCCGCCATCCAGGCCGGCGGCATCAGCAGCTTTTCGCGGATCTGGTCGCTCGGGCCGTGCGGCGCCACGAAGGGCGCGAAGATCGCCAGGAAGAGAACGATGAGGAACACCGTAAGTCCGATGACGGCGCCCTTGTTGCGGGAAAAATAGTACCAGAACTCCGAAAGCGCGGAGGGATGGCCGGTGTTGGTGCTGACCGAGCTCATGCAGCCTCTCCTAGTGACGAATGCGGGGGTTGATGAAACCATAGGTGACATCGACCAGCAGATTGACGAGCATGATGACGCCGGCGATCAGCAAGAGGCCGCCCTGGACCACCGCGTAGTCGCGCTTGAACACCGAATCGACCATCCATTTGCCGATACCGGGCCAGGAGAAGATGCTCTCCGTCAGGATGGCGCCGGCCAAGAGCACACCGATCTGCAGGCCAATGGTGGTGATGACCGGGATCATGGCATTGCGCAAAGCATGCACGCCGATGACGCGGAACGGCGTCAGGCCCTTGGAACGGGCGGTGCGGACATAGTCTTCGCCGAGCACTTCGAGCATGGCCGAACGCGTCTGGCGGGCGATGACCGCGAGCGGGATCGTGCCGAGCACGACGGTCGGCAGGATGAGGTAACTCACCGCCGACTTGAAGGCCCCGGGCTGGCCGGACAGCAAGCTGTCGATCAGCATGAAGCCGGTGACAGGCTTGAAGAAATACATCAGCGAGATACGGCCTGAGACGGGCGTCCAGTGCAGATAGCCGGAGAAGAAGATGATCAGCAACAGGCCCCACCAGAAGATCGGCATGGAATAGCCGACCAGCGCCACGCCCATGATCGACTGGTCGTACCAGGTGCCGCGCTTGACGGCGGCAAAGACGCCGGCGGGCACCCCGAGACAGATCGCCAGAAGGATCGCGCAGAGCGACAGCTCGAGCGTGGCCGGAAACAGCGTCAGGAACTCGCCGAGCACCGAGCGCTTGGTGACGAT
>CAZZZI010000220.1:4172-7836 GCA_964658415.1 uncultured Sphingomonas sp.
AGAAAGCGCAGCATGGCGTATATATCCAAAAAATTCACCGGCGATCAGGAGACCTGACCGCCGGATGAAGCCCGGGAACCGGATTTTAGGGTACTATCTTATTCAGCGATATCCACGCCGTCAAAGCGGTGAATGCCGAGCGGGTCCATGAAGTAGCCCGTGACCTTCTTGCTGATCGGCGCGAAGGCGATGGAGTGGTCGAGCGTGTTCCATGGGGCTTCGCGCTTGAAGACGACCTGCGCCTCTTCGTAGAGCTTGGTGCGTTCGGCCTGGTTGGAGGTCTGCTTGGCAGCCTTTACCAGCTTGTCGAAGTCCTTGTTGCACCACTGCGCGCGGTTGTTGCCGCCGACGGCATCGCAGCCGAGCAGCGTGTCGAGGAAGTTGTCCGGATCGCCATTGTCGCCGGTCCAGCCGAGGATGGCGGCGCCATCACGGGCCTTGTCCTTCGACAGCTTCAGGTATTCGGCCCATTCGTAGGAGACGATTTCGACGGTGACGCCGATCTTGGCAAGATCCGACTGCATCAGTTCAGCGGCACGACGGGCGTTCAGCATGTAGGGACGCGAGACGGGCATGGCCCAGATCTTCATCTTCAGGTTCTTGACGCCAGCGGCTTCAAGAGCCTTCTTGGCGGCTTCCGGATCGTACTTGTCGTCCTTGACGGCGTCGTTATACGACCACATTGTCGGCGGGATCGGGTTCTTGGCAACGGCAGCCGCACCCTGGAACACGGCGTCGACGATGGCCTGCTTGTTGACGGCCATGTTGAGCGCGCGGCGCACTTCAGGCTTGTCGAACGGGGCGACCATCGTGTTGTAGGCGAGGAACGAGACGTTGAGGCCCGGCTGCTCGAGCACGGTGAGGTTCGGGTCCTTCTTGAGGTCCTGAACGTCGGCCGCATTCGGGTAAGGCATGATGTGGCATTCGCCGGCCTTCATCTTCTGGGCGCGAACGGCAGCGTCCGTGGTGATGGCGAAGACGAGATCGTCGATCTTTTCCTTGCCGTGCCAGTAGGTGTCGTTGGCCTTGTAGCGGATGACAGCGTCGGGCTGGTAGGCGACGAAGGTGAAGGGACCGGTGCCGAGCGGCTGCTGGTTGAGCATCGGCATCTTGCCGTCGGCCTGCAGCTTGTCGGCATATTCCTTCGACAGGATCGATGCGAAGTCCATCGCGAGGTCAGCGAGGAACGGCGCTTCCGGCTTGTTCAGCACGAACTTGACGGTGTGATCGTCGACCTTGTCGATCGACTTGACCAGATCGGGGAAGCCCATGCCGGCGGAATATTCCCAGGATGCGCCTTCGACGTACTTGTTCCAGGGATTGTCAGACTTCAGCTGGCGGTTGAACGAGAAGATCACGTCGTCGGCAGTCAGCTCGCGGGTCGGCGTGAAGAAATCGGTGGTTTGGAACTTGACGCCCGGGCGCAGCTTGAAGGTGTATTCCTTGCCATCCGGCGAAATCGTCCAGCTCTCGGCAAGGCCGGGCTCGATCTCGGTGCCGCCATGCTTGAACTCGACCAGGCGATTGTAAACCGTCCGCGAAGACGCATCGAAGGTCTGGCCGCCGGTGTAGAGGCCAGGGTCGAAGCCCTCAGGCGATGCTTCCGAGCAATATACCAGGGTTTTAGACCAGGCGGACGTTGCCATGACCGAAGCCAGGGCCGTCGCTGCCAGAAGAACAGAGATCTTTTTCATGGTGCCGTTTCCCAAATTTGTTCTTATTCGAAGTTGTGTGTTTGCGGCCATGCAATCCGCAGAGCGTGGCGATGGAACGACATTTGTGAGGCGAAAGCAACACGTCAAAGGCAAAAATTTTCCGGATGGTCAAGTTTAGCAGATGTTTTATTCATGCTTTCTGCAGGCACAACAAAATCTGCCTACGTGCCATAGAGCGGCCGCACAGACCAGACCGAATTAAGGCGGGTTAAAGTACTTCTGACGTGGCCCAATGAAGATGCGCCAGCATGGCCTTGTGACAACCGACCCCGCCGCCTCTGCAATGGCGGAGGCGCTTGTCATCTCAAACAACGAAGTGAACGAGCAGCGCCTCAGGCTGCGGGAGCGGCGATGGCGATACGCTTGTTCAGCGCCTTGTGGTCGCGATCGGTGATGCCGAGCAAGAAATTGATCTGCGGGCGCGCCTTGACGAGATCGTCGATGGAATATTCCGTCAGCACGTCGAAGAAGGCATTCAGCGCCTTGCGCAACGCCGAGTTCAGACCGCAGCTGTCGACCAGAGGGCATTCGACGGCGCCCTCCTCGAAGCATTCGGCCATGGCAAAACTGTCTTCGGTGACCTTGACGACATCGAACAGGGTGATCTTGTCTGCGGCACGGCCGAGGCGCACGCCGCCGTTGCGGCCGCGCACGGTGTCGATGAGGCCGGCCTTGGTCAGCGGCTGCAGGATCTTGAAGAGGAAAAGCTCGGACACGCCGTAGGCCTTGGCGATTTCCGGGATGCGGCTGAGATAGCCTTCGTTGGCAGCGCAGTACATCAGCATGCGAACCGCGTAGTTGGTCTGTTTGGTCAAACGCATGCCAGTCTCCTGAATCACAGCCTTCGAGATCTATATAGGACCATTGCCAGTTTTGAACAATTCCAAAAAGATGAAAATTGCGTTCACGTTTAATTTGCACAGCAAGTCGCCGAAACGTCAACGGGCCCCTCGAGAGGAGCCCGTCGATATAGCGGAATGGGGCGTCTGTTATTTCATCGTCGGCATGACGAATTCGGCGCCGTCCTTGATGCCTGAAGGCCAGCGGGCGGTGATCGTCTTGGTCTTGGTCCAGAACTTGATCGAGTCCGTGCCGTGCTGGTTGAGGTCGCCGAAGCTCGAGGCCTTCCAGCCGCCGAAGGAGTGGTAGGCGAGCGGCACGGGGATCGGCACGTTGATGCCGATCATGCCGATGTTGATGCGCGATGCGAAGTCGCGGGCAGCATCGCCGTCACGGGTGTAGATGGCGACGCCATTGCCGTATTCGTGCTTCATCGGCAGTTCGAGGGCTTCCTCGTAGTTCTTGGCGCGAACGACGGAGAGAACAGGTCCGAAGATTTCGGTCTTGTAGATGTCCATGTCCGGGGTGACGTTGTCGAACAGGCAGCCGCCGACGAAATAGCCGTCTTCATAGCCCTGCAGCTTGAAGCCACGGCCGTCGACCACGAGCTTGGCACCCTCCTCGACGCCACGGTCGATGAGGCCGGTGACGCGGGCCTGGGCTTCCTTGGTGACGAGCGGGCCGAGATCGGCCTTCTCGTCGGTGTAGGGGCCGATGCGAAGCGCCTCGACCATCGGCGTCAGCTTGGCGATGAGCCGGTTGGCGGTTTCCTCGCCGACGGGAACGGCGACCGAGATCGCCATGCAGCGTTCGCCGGCCGAGCCGTAGCCGGCGCCCATCAGAGCATTGGCGGCCTGATCGAGATCGGCGTCGGGCATGATGATCATGTGGTTCTTGGCGCCGCCGAAGCACTGCGCCCGCTTGCCGTTCATGGCAGCCGTCCCATAGACGTAGCGGGCGATCGGCGTCGAGCCGACGAAGGAGACCGCGCCGATATCGGGATCGGTGAGGATCGCGTCGACCGCGCCCTTGTCGCCATTGACGACGTTGAGAATGCCGGCCGGCAGACCGGCTTCGATCATCAGTTCGGCCAGACGCATCGGCACGGA
>CAZZZI010000221.1:0-7709 GCA_964658415.1 uncultured Sphingomonas sp.
ATGCCTTCGTCGAAGCGCTGTTCGTGCTTGCCGTCTTCTATTGGGTCCTGGTCGAGGCCACCGGCTGGCTCGGCCATCTCGCCGAAACGAAACTTACCAGATTCAGGTTTTTCAACGCATGAGTATCCCCGCGATCGCAGTCAGGAACCTGGTCAAGAAGTTCGGCGAGACGACCGTGCTCCACGGCATCGACCTCGAGATCCCTCAAGGCCAGGTCTCCTGCCTGATCGGCCCCTCCGGCTCCGGCAAGAGCACGCTGCTGCGCTGCATGGCCTTCCTCGAGGAAGCGACAGAGGGCACCATCACCATCGACGGCGAAGTGCTCGGCTTTTCCGAGAGCGCGCAGGGTGTGCGCGAGCGCCTGCCGGCATCGACCAACCGCGCCATTCGCAGCCGCATCGGCATGGTGTTCCAGCAGTTCAATCTATGGCCGCACATGACCGCGCTCGGCAATGTCAGCGAGGCGCTGAAGACGGTGCACAAGATGAGCCGCAGGGATGCCGAGGCCCGCGCCATGGAGCAGCTGGTCAAGGTGGGCCTGGAAAACCGCGCCGGCCACTATCCGTCGCAGCTGTCGGGCGGCCAGCAGCAGCGCGTCGCCATCGCCCGGGCGCTGGCGCTGAAGCCGAAGATCATGCTGTTCGACGAACCGACCTCCTCGCTCGATCCGGAACTGACCGGCGAAGTGCTGAACGTCATGCGCGACCTTGCCGCAGAAGGCATGACCATGGTCGTCGTCTCCCACGAGATCGGCTTTGCCGCCACCGTCGGCCAGCAGATGACCTTCCTTGACCATGGCAAGATACTGTTCAGCGGCACCCCGCAAGAGGTCTTCGCCAAGCCCCGCCACCCCCGCCTCGAACAATTCCTCGACACCTACCTCGACCGCGGCGCCTCGACGCTGCTTTAAGCGGCTGCGCCCATCCGCAAGCAGCTCAGGCATCCGCGTTCGATGCTTCCTTCAGCACGTCGATAAAGGCGCGCAGGCCGGGCGGCACGTGACGCCGACCGGGATAGTATAGAAACAGCCCAGGTATCCAGGGGCACCAGTCCTCGAGGACGGGGACCAGAGCGCCGCTTTCGAGATGGGGCCGAAGCCCGCGCTCCGAGACATACGCGATGCCCATGCCTTTGACGGCAGCCTCGATCATCAGTTGCATGTCGTCGAGCGTCAGCGCACCGGCGACGTCAACAGCCATTTCCTGGCCGCGCTTCTCGAACTCCCAACGGAACAGCTTGCCGCTCGTCAACCGGAAGCGGATGCAGGCATGATCCTTCAGATCATCCGGCGTCTTCGGAGCGTCACGGCCCCTCAGATAATCAGGGGACGCCACGGCGACAAAGCGGGTCGCCCCATCGAACGGCACGGCGATCATGTCCTGCGGCAACTGCTCGCCCAGCCTGATGCCCGCATCGAAGCCATCGGCCACGATATCCACCAGCCGTCCTTCCGTCACCAGATCGACTGACATCTCCGGGTAGCGCTTGAGAAAAGTCGGCACCACGGAGGCCAGCAGCGCCCGGGCACCAACCGCGCTGGTATTGATCCGCAGCATGCCGCTCGGGCGGCCCCGGAATTCGTCGACTTCCGCCAGGGCGATATCGAAATCCCGGATGACCGGCATCAGCCGCGCCGCAAGCCGCTCGCCCGCTTCGGTCGGCGACACGCTGCGGGTCGTCCGGTTCAGCAACCGCACGCCCATGGTGAGCTCGAGCGTCCGGATGATGTGGCTGAGGGTCGACGGCGACAAGCCGAGCTCGTCGGCAGCCTTCCTGAAACTGCGGTGCGAGACAATGGTCACGAAGGCCGTGAGGTCGCCGAGTGTTGGCTTTGCTTTCATGGGCAACTTTCATCAGTTCATGCAGCATTCTGCGGATAGTTGCCATGAACGACAAGCGGTATCTGTGGCTCGACATCAACCGCAGAGGAATTCTTCCATGACAAAAACCTGGTTTATCACCGGCACCTCGTCCGGCTTCGGCAATATCATGACCGAAAAACTGCTGGCGCGCGGCGATCGCGTCGCCGCGACGCTGCGCAAAGTCGGCGTGCTGGATGATCTAAAGGCGCGCTACCCCGACCAGCTCTGGACAGCCTCGCTCGACGTTACGGATACCGACGCCGTGCATGCGGCGATGGATCGCGCCTTTGCGGAACTCGGCCGCATCGACATTATCGTCAGCAATGCAGCATATGCTCTCTTCGGCGCGGGGGAAGAGGTCACCAGCGAGCAGATCCGCCACCAGATCGATACCAACCTGATCGGCTCCATCGAGGTCATTCGCGCTGCCCTGCCCCATCTGCGGGCGCAAGGGGGAGGTCGGATCCTGCAGGTGTCATCGGAGGGCGGACAGATCGCCTATCCGAATTTCAGCCTTTATCACGCCAGCAAATGGGGCATCGAGGGTTTCATTGAAGCTGTTGCCCAGGAGGTCGCCCCGTTCGGTATCGAGTTTACCCTCGTCGAACCCGGCCCGGCCCGCACCGAATTCGCCGGCGGCCTCGTCAGCCCACCGCCCATGGCCGCCTACGACAACACGCCGGCCGCAGAGGTTCGCACAGCGGTGCTGACCGGCGGCTTCGCCATCAAGGGCGATCCTGAAAAGATGGTGCAGGCAATGATCGATTCGACCGAACGGAGCCCGGCGCCGTTTCGTCTGGCGCTTGGCAGCGGCTCGTACACATCAATCCGCGCGGCGCTGCTCGATCGGCTTGCGGTGCTCGAAGCCTCAAAGGACGTCACCCTCTCCACCGATATCGATGCATGAGGGCGTCGGGCGTGTCGGCCGTGCCGACGCGCGCTTCCCCTAGCCTCCTCCGTCTGTTTTTCTCCCCGGATTTTGCCTATAGGTTTCGAGCGACCATCGATCGGCGAAACTTCCAGGGGTAATTTCATGCTGCAGCGATTGCTCGACGGCGGGCCGATGACGCGGACGGTGTCCCTGCCGAGGGGACGGCATCGGCTGCATGCCATGCCGACGAGCGCCGGCTACGAGATCCGCCAGAACGAGATCTACGACTGGGATGGGCGAAAGCGCGGACAGACGCCGTTCACGGTGTTGCAGCATACCATCAGCGGCGAAGGGCGGTTGCGCTACGAGAACCGTAACTATCGCGTGACGGCCGGCGATACGTTGCTGGTCATGGTCCCGCATAACCACCGCTACTGGCTCGAGAAGAACGGCAGCTGGGAATATTTCTGGATCTCGATGAACGGCGTAGAAGCGCTGCGCATTCACCAGCTGATCCTGGAGGCGGCCGGGCCGTTGCTGAAATTGCAGGACAGCACCATCGACCTGCTCGCCGACTGCAGCCTGCAGCTGATCCGGGGCGCCAGGACCCCGGCCCAGGCTTCCACTGTCGCCTACGGCGCGGCGATGGCGCTTTACGACGACGTCTTCGGCTCGCACGCCTTCACCCAGACCCAGAGCGCCATGCAGGTGGTCATCGATCACATCAATGCCAATCTCGACAAGCCGTTGCCTGTCGAGGAGCTGGCGGAGGTCGGCGGCCTCAGCCGCGCCCATTTTTCGCGGGTATTCGCCGAAAGCGAGGGCCTGCCGCCGGCGGAATTCGTGCTGCAGCAACGCATGCAGCGTGCCGCGATCCTGCTGACGAAAGCGGCCTTCCTGCCGGTCAAGGAGGTGGCCATCATGTCGGGCTTCGACGACGCGAATTATTTTTCCAAGGCGTTCCGGCGCGTCTACGGCATCAACCCGACGGAGTTCCGCACGACAGGGATGTATGCATCGCTGCGCAACACGCGGCGCGAGGCCGGCGGCAGCTAGAACCCTTTACGCGTCGTTATCATGGACACGGAACTGGGGAAATTCCAGATGAAAACAGATAAAAATATCAAACTTGATCGCGTCGACATAAACCCGGAGGAGTAAAATATGACGAAGGAGGAGTGTGTAAACATACTTAAATATCTACTGGCGAAATACGTTCAGGATCGAGATTATGTTCTTGAAACATATAAAAGAATTGATGAAATTTCCGAACGCCCTCCTGTGAAAGGCATAGTTTATGCAATTTTCGAAAAACGAAAATTTGGTTTTTCGCCGGAGGACAAAGATCTCTTGTCGGATTTGGAGTACTATTTCGGTTAACTGCAATTTCGAAACCTACATGAAAAAGGCGAACTCTAAAAGGCTAACTCAAAAAGAAGTATGTTATTACAATAGCTTATGATTCCGTCGGATTTGCAAAGATACGATGGATATCACGATGCCTGGACTGAAATTACCCTTCAGCAATATGCCCGGCGAATGGTGGACTACGCGTGTAACATGACAGATCGGGAATGGGTTTTGGTTAAGCCATTTCTGCCGATGCCCCGCCGCTTGGGCCGTCCCCGCACCACTGATTGGCCGACGAGCCGTGGCGGGTGAAACTTTGAAAGTAGCCGCAACTGCTCGCCGCCTTTGGCCCAGCGTGATCTCATCAACAATCCGCTGGTAAAGGTCCGATGAATAAGCGCGACACATGGCAAGTTCACCTGCCATGTTGGATCTAGGCAAAGGGGATCGCAGAACTCTAACCGATCGTGATATGGTTGGTGACCGACGCCACCCCGGGCACGTCGCCCGCAACTTCCACCGCACGGTCAGCCTCGGCGGCCGTGGCCACGGCGCCCCTGAGCACGATCACATTGCCCTCGGCCGTGACGACCACATCGGCGGCGCTGACACCGCCGGAGACCGCCAGCGCTTCGGCGACTTGCGCCTCGAGCGTCGCCCGGTTTGGGTTTTCCATTTCGATTTCCGGCTCTTCGCCGTTAAATGTCGGGGGCTTCAGGACCATCGGCATGTCTCCCTGCGTTCAAGTATGGGAAACGCCGGCCGCGCCCGATGGTTCAACGCAGGTTGCGTATCGCCGCTCTCCTTACCACTTGACCCTGTAGTTCATGCGCAGATCGCCTGCCCGCGCCGAGGATAGAGGATCGGCCATCGAGGCGGTGAAACCGAGGTGTGGAGCGATAGGCTGGTTGACCGCAACCGTGCCGGTCACGCCGCCGGTGGTCGATTGCACGGTGCCCGACGCCGAAACGGCCGTGCCGGCCCAGGGATAGGTCATCGTCAGCGCCTGCGTGGCATCGATCGACGATGACACGCTCGGGTCGGCGGCATAGTTGAGATTGATCGAGTTCGTTGTCTGCAGGTCGATATCGCTCGAATAGCTCCAGCTGGTGGATCGGCTGAGAGAGACGCCGCCATTGCCGCGCAGCGTGTCGATCCGCAGCACGACGGCGCGATCGTCCGTCGTCCCCAGCCTGTGCCTGCTGTCGACGACCTTGCCCCAAACCGTCGCCAGTTGCGAATCACTGAGCAGATTGCCGCCCGTCCCGGCACCGAGCCCGAGGTCAGCCCCGGCGCTGGCGTCGACCGCCAGGGGCAACTTCACGCCGACCGTCGTCTGGTACACCCTCGGAGCCACCTTGACGGGGGTCCAGATCAGGGCACCTTCGGCTCTTGCAGACCCGGAGGCGGCTACCGTACCGAGCGCCGCGCACAGGGACGCCACGCGGAAAAACATTCGTGCCATGGATCATCTCCAGGGTTCGCATCGAGTGGGACGGACGGGGTCCGCAACGGTTGCAACCGAAAACCGCGCGGTAGAAGGCGGTTCGGGTGCATCTTGCCAGAAGGGTCGGGGCCCAGACGACGGGATCGCCTCTAGCGATAAGCGCCTTTCCTGCGGTATCGCCGAAGGCTGCTGTCGTCCCTTCATGATCCCATCAGGGCCCCGGCTTGTAAACCCCCACGTCCCAGATTTATGCTGCATCGCACACTTGCCGCCCCAAGCCTTCCGCGCTAGAGCCGTGCCAAGCGTTGGAGTAACGCAGACTTGCGAACGAGGCAGATACGCGAACCATGACACTGGACAAGCTGGCGCGGCGACGGCTGACGATCCTGGGCTCGACCGGCTCCATCGGCTGCAACACGCTCGACGTTATCGCCCATCTTGGCGGACGCGATGCCTTCGAAGTGAAGGCCCTGACCGGCAACGGCAATATTCCGCTGCTCGCGGAGCAGGCCAAGGCCGTCGGCGCTTCCCTTGCGGTCACCGCCAGCGATGCGCACTACGACGCGCTGAAGGACGCATTGTCAGGCTCGGGCATCGCTGTCGCCGCCGGCCGCAGCGGCCTGATGGAAGCCGCCGAGATGGACTCCGACTGGGTTATGGCCGCCATCGTCGGCACGGCCGGCCTGGCGCCGACGCTGGCCGCCGCCCGTCGTGGTGCCGACATCGCGCTCGCCAACAAGGAGTGCCTGGTCTCCGCCGGCGACCTCTTCGTGACTGCCGTCAGGCAGGGCGGAGGCCGGCTGCTCCCTGTCGACAGCGAACACAATGCGATCTTCCAGGTGCTGGAGGAAAACCAGCGCCACGCCGTCGAACGCGTCATCATCACCGCCTCCGGCGGCCCGTTCCGCACCTTCAGCCTCGACGACATGGCCGACGTCACGGTCGAAACCGCCCGCGCCCACCCGAACTGGTCGATGGGCCTTAAGATCTCGATCGACAGTGCCTCGATGTTCAACAAGGCGCTGGAAATGATCGAGGCGCGTCATCTGTTCGATCTCACGCCCGAGCAGATCGAGGTCGTCGTGCATCCGCAATCGGTGGTCCATTCGATGGTCGGCTATTCCGACGGCTCGGTGCTGGCCCAGCTCGGCGCGCCCGACATGCGGACCGCCATCGGCTATGCCCTCTCCTATCCGCGCCGGTCGCATCTGCCGGTCGAGCGACTGGATTTCACGCGCCTGTCCCGGCTTGACTTCGAAACGCCGGATGAGCTGCGCTTTCCGGCTCTTCGCCTCGCACGACTGGCGATGACGCGCGGCGGCGTGCAGGGGGCCGTGCTGAACGGCGCCAAGGAAATGGCGCTCGAAGCCTTCATCGACGGACGGACCGGCTTCCTGACGATGGCAAGGGTGGCGGAAGAGGTCATGGACCGCCTGGCCCATCTCCCACCGGCATCCAGCATGGACGATGTCTTTGCCGCAGACGAAGAAGCCCGGCGACTGGCGACCGGGCTTCTGAACTAAGCAACTTTTAGACGATACCGCGCCTCAGGCGACGGCGCGGGCGAGTGCGCAGCGCGCCCAGAGCGATTGCACCGCCTCCACCAGATGGGCGATATCGGCATCGCTATGCAGCGGCGTCGGCGTGATGCGGAGCCGCTCGGTCTTCTTCGGCACGGTCGGATAATTGATCGGCTGAACATAGACGTCGAAGCTGTCGAGCAGGATATCCGAGATCCATTTGCACTTGGCCGCGTCGCCGACGAGGATCGGCACGATATGGCTCGGGTTCGGCAGATGCGGGATACCGGCCGCATCGAGCATGCCGCGCAGCTTGCGAACCCGATCCTGGTGACGGGCGCGCTCAAAACTGCTGCTCTTCAGATGCTGGATCGAGGCGACGGCGCCGGCCGCGAGCGCCGGCGGGATGGACGTCGTGAAGATGAAACCCGAAGCAAAGGAACGGATGAAATCGCAGAGCGCGGTCGATGCGGCGATATAGCCGCCCATGACGCCGAAAGCCTTGCCGAGCGTTCCCTCGATGACGGTCAGGCGATCCATCAGGCCTTCGCGCTCGGCAATACCGCCGCCGCGCGTGCCGTACATGCCGACGGCATGCACTTCGTCGAGATAGGTCATGGCGCCGTACTTGTCGGCGAGGTCGCAGATTTCCTTGATCG
>CAZZZI010000222.1:0-7702 GCA_964658415.1 uncultured Sphingomonas sp.
CCGTTGTCCTTGACCTCGACCAGAACCATGTCCTCCTGCGGCAGGTAGGCCGAATTGAAGGCGGCAACCTCGCTGGCGGTGACGTTTCGGGTGCGCAGCTGCAGCGTGCCGCCATCCGGCATGGCATCGCGCGCGTTGACGCAGAGGTTGATGAGCACCTGCTCGAACTGCGACAGATCCGTCTTCACCGGCCACAGATCGCGCCCGTAGTCGACCTCCAGCTTGACGCGGGTGCCGGACAGCAGCCGCTCGACCAGCATCCTGAGGTCGCCGATGACATCGGTCAGGTTGATGATCGTCGGGCGCATCGTCTGCTTGCGCGAGAAGGCCAGCAGCTGGCGGACCAGCACGGCGGCGCGGTTGGCGTTGCGCTTGATTTCCATCAGGTCGGCGAAGCTGGCATCGGCCGGCCGCGCCTGCAGCAGCAGGTGGTCGGAGGAGAGCAGGATGGCCGTCAGGACGTTGTTGAAGTCGTGGGCGATGCCGCCGGCAAGCGTGCCCACGGCATTCATCTTCTGGGTCTGCGCCATCTGCGCCTCGAGCGCCTTCTGCTCGGTCACTTCGACGGCGTACACGATGGCAGCCTCTTCCGGCGCTTCGTCACTCTGCTCGATGACCGCATTGATGTAGAAGCGGAAATGCCGCGTCTCATCCTTCGGATTGCGCGAATCGATCGACGGAATGTCGCCTTGGCGGTCCTTGGCGGCGGCAAAGGCCTGTTCCAGCAGCGGCCGCTCGCTGGGGCTGAAGATGGTCTCCAGCGCCGCGCCACGCTCGATGTCGTCGCGCGACATCACGTTGGAGAACAGTTTCAGGAACGGCGCGTTGGTGCGCAGAATGCGCCCTGTGCCATCGACCGAGGCGATGGCCATCGGCGTGTTGTTGAAGAAGCGGGTAAACCGCATGGCAGCGACGGAGGCGGACTGGTCGTCATCGTCGTCCTTCTGACGACCGAGGACGATGGTCCGGCTTTCGCCGGGGGCTCCGTCGCGCATCGAGGTGACGCTATGGACGAGACGGGCCGGCAGGCTCTGGCCGTTGCCTTTCCGGAGGTCGAGATCGAGGGTGACGGTCTTCTTGAGGCCCGGTTCGGCCTGCACGGACTGGATCAACGCCAGCCCCTCGCCGGCCACGAGGTCGCCGACGGTGATCGAGCCCGGCGTGAATTTGGTGAGATCGAGACCCAGCCATTCCGCGAGCGTCGCATTCAGATAGAAAATCTCGCCCTTTCGGCCGGCCGAGAAGAAGCCGGCCGGCGCATGGTCGAGGTAATCGATGGCGTTCTGCAATTCCTTGAAGAAGCGCTCCTGATCGTCGCGCTCCGAGGTGATGTCGGTGATCTGCCAGATATGCAGCGCCTTGCCGCGTGTCTGGCCGGGCGGCAGTAGGCGGGTTTTCAGCCGGTACCAGTGCGCGCCGGAGCCGCTGGAGCCGACAGGGCCGAGCGGCTTCATCAGACGGAACTCTTCGCTGCCTTCCTTGCCCTCGCGCAAGCCGTTCGACAGACGGTAGAGTGCCTGGTTGGATTCGCGATTGCGTGACAGCAGCGTGTCGAGCGACTGGACCTCCGTCGTCTTCTTGGCGCCTGTCAGATCGCCATAGGCGAGATTGGCGTAGACGATGCGGCCCTTGTCGTCGGTGATCAGCGTGCCGTCGGGATGGCTGTTGAGGAAGGAGCGGGCAAGGCTGTCCGACTGGGTCTGCGGCATGACCTCGACGAAGCCGATGATCGACGACACCAGGAAAAATATGCCGACCATCGCGAGAATACCGAGCGCGCCGAGCACGATCTCGTTGTCGAGCTCGTTCTTGAACACGACGAAAGCCGCCGCCGCGGCCATCAGCACCAGCGCCAGAAGAATGATCCGAAGCACGATACCGGAACGAACCCCGCGATCGACCAGCGGTACGCTATACTCGTCGGACTGACGCAGCTTGGTCATGAACCCCTCGTTGGCCCGCACCGCAATCCGCCAAAGGTGTTGACGGATGTGGAATCAGGACTTTGACCTTCTTAGCAAGTTGCGGGACCGGCAAAAAGCGGCCCTTGGTCGAGAAAGGCTTGAATTCACAAGGAACTGCGCCAACTTCCTGTATAACATCGTTCAGTGTTCCGGCTTTGCCAGTATTTCTGCGGCAGCATCACACAATGGTCCATGACATCTTGTTTAGGCAGGGATCCTGTCCCTATGATCGCTGGCGGCCCCGGGCTTGTCCGGTCGGCTTCCAGGCGGCACCGTAATCCATATACAGCTTCAAATCGGAGTATCGAAACATGCTGGACGACATCGCAGGAACCTATGGCAGCCGCCTCTTCATCGCGGCCGGGGGCGTGGCGGTTGCCCTTCTCGTGCTGGTCGGCGTCTTGTGGCTGGTGCGTAACCGAGCACCCTCACCGTTCGTGCGCGGCGGCAAGGGTCGCCAGCAGCGCCTGCAGGTTCTCGATGCCGCCGCGATCGATGCCAGGCGCCGGATCGTCCTGATACGCCGCGATGGCGTCGAGCATCTCGTCATGATCGGCGGCCCCACGGATATCGTCATCGAAAGCGGTATCGGCGATACGTCGAAGATGCAGGCGATCGCACCGGCGCCGGCCCCGCCCGTCGAAACCCTTTCCACCCGCGAACCCGTTCGCGAGCAGCTGACAGCCTCGGCCGAACCTGCCCCCCTCGTGGGCAGGCGTCGCGAGCCCGCCGCCTTGTCCTCTCCGCCGACACCGCCCGCCGTCTCCGCGCGACCGGCTGTGGCCGAACCTGCGCCCGTTGCAGCGCCCGAGCCGAGGCCACAGATTGCACCACCGGTCGCTCCGGAGGTCGAAGCCGCCGCTGTTGCGCCCGAAGAGCGAAACGTGGCACCGGTGGTCGCCGCTGCCCCTGCGAAATCCTTGGAGCCGGTGCTGTTCGAGAGGCAGGCGGAAGCCGAAGCCGCCGACATCCTGGACGCCGCCCGCAGCCGTGTTCTGCCGCCAGTGGCGGATCGGAGCCCGGTGTCCGAGCGAGCTGCGGTGCCGGAGCGCCCGCCGCTCTCCAGGCCGGTCGCCCCTCGGGAAGTCGACGCGCCGCCCGCCGCGCCCATCCTGGTGCAGGACGCCTACAGCGAAAGTTTCGACCTGCCGGTGCCGGACGTCGCCCAGCCCCGAAAACTCGGCAGCGACTTCGAGACCGTGCTGGAGGCGGAAATGGCCAATACACTGACGGCCGAGCGGGTCGTGGCGCCGACACCTCAGGCTGCCCGCCCCGAACCGACGCCGCGCGCGGAACCCGTCGCGCCGCAGCGCCGCGATCCCGACATGGCGCCGATCACCGGAGGCGACGTAGCCCTGCAGAAGGAAGTGGCCCGCATCTTCGGAGAGATGAGCGTCAACCGTGAGAAATGACGCGCGCACGCGGCGTATCTGGCATTAAAAAACGCACGACGTTTTCGCGTCGTGCCTTTGCTTCGATGGGAATTATCTGAAGACTATTCGTCGCGGTAGACTTTTTCGCGACGCTCGTGCCGTTCCTGCGCTTCGATCGAAAGCGTGGCAATCGGGCGGGCGTCTAGGCGCTTGAGGCCGATCGGCTCGCCGGTTTCTTCGCAGTAACCGTAGGTGCCGTCGTCGATCCGCGACAGGGCTGCATCGATCTTGGAAATCAGCTTGCGCTGGCGGTCCCGGGCGCGGAGTTCGATGGCTCGGTCCGTTTCGGACGATGCGCGGTCGGCGAGGTCGGGGTGGTTGGCGCTTTCCTCAGCAAGATGCTCGAGCGTTTCGCGCGCTTCTCTCAGGATATCGGTTTTCCAGACAACGAGCTTCGATCTGAAATAAGCCTTCTGCCGGACATTCATGAACTCCTCGTCTTCCGAGGGAACATAGCTGCTAAGATCGATCTTCTCACTCAACGCGATTCTCCTGAAGAACATCTCATATGGCGCGGGGTATACAGCAAGCGGTGGCTCCGATTCAAGCCAAATAGAGGCCGTCAAGAGATTTTTAAATCTGTCACAAAAAATGGCTAAAGGTCTAATTTTTCATCATTTATTTTAGCGGAGCTTTTCCGCGCGAACGACAAGGCTTCTGTGGACCAAGCTTTGTTTTAGCCGTTGCTTGGAATGCCGCTGTTGACGGATGCCCACGGCGAACGCAAGGTCGATCGACAAATGCCACGATGGAACTGTTGCCATGACACCTATTTTGCCGCCACCGACCCGCATCTTCTTGCTGCGACATGCCGAGGCGGCGCAGGCCCAACCCGGCGAGCGCGATTTCGACCGGGCGTTGAACGACAACGGCTTTGCGCAGGCGGAAATTGTCGCCGACAAGGCCGCCGACAAGGGCTACAGGCCTGACCGGGTATTCGCATCGACCGCGCTGCGCTGCCGCCAGACAACGGATGCCTTCAAGCGCGCCATCGGTGCTGCCGACGAAGTGCAGTATATAGACGGGCTCTACGATGCCTCGCAGGAGACCTATCTCGAGATTCTCGCCGCGCAGCACGGCAACGGGTCGATCATGCTGGTCGGCCACAATCCGATCATCTCGCAGGTCCTGGAGGCGCTGATCGGTCACGAGTCCATGCAGAAATCTCTGCCCGGCGGATTTCCGACGGCCGGTTTCGCGGTGCTCGACGCCATCCAGAGCAACGACGGATCGACCGCCTCCTGGATCCTCAGCGATTTCATTCGCGAATAGGCTCGTGGCCGTCAGGGAAACTGCTTCTTTTTACCGTAGTGCTTCCTATATTGCGGTGGACTTCAATGCAGGGATGCCGCTTTGCCGCCGAGCCTGACTTCCTTCACCGACGATGCGCTGATCGCGTTCGACAATATAGCCGACAGGGCAGCCAATCTTGTCAACCCAACCATCCGGCTGGGCGTGACGGGCCTGTCGCGGGCGGGCAAGACCGTTTTCATCTCCTCGCTCGTCCATAATCTCCTCAACGGCGGCAGGCTGCCGCTGTTCGAGGCGATGCAATCCGGACGCATCTCTGCCGTGCGCCTCGAGCAGCAACCGGACGACGCGGTACCGCGCTTCCAGTACGAGGACCACATCCGGGCGCTGGTCAAGGACCGCATTTGGCCGGACTCGACGCGCGCCATTTCCGAGCTGCGCATCACGGTGGAATACCAGAGCGCCAGCGGCTGGAACCGCCTGTTTTCGCCGGGCCGCCTCTCCATCGACATCGTCGACTACCCCGGCGAATGGCTGCTCGACCTGCCGCTGCTCGGCAAGGACTACCAGACCTTCAGCAACGAGACCCTGGCGCTGGCGGAAAACGGCGTGCGGGCCGAGCTCGCCCACGACTGGCTGGCGCTGACGTCGGCAACCGACGCGTCGTCACCGGCCGACGAGATGCGCGCCCGCGATCTTGCCCAGGCCTTCACCGCCTATCTGCGCGCCTGTAAATCGGACGAACGCTCGCTTTCGACAGTGCCGCCCGGACGCTTCCTGCTTCCCGGTGATCTCGACGGATCGCCGGCGCTGACCTTTGCGCCGCTGCCCCCGCCGGCGCCCGGCAAGACCGGCAAGGGATCGCTCTGGGCGATGATGGAGCGGCGTTACGAGGCCTACAAGACCGTCGTCGTCAAACCGTTCTTCCGCGAACATTTCGCCCGGCTGGATCGACAGATCGTCCTCGTCGATGCCCTGCAGGCGATCAATCGCGGTCCGGAGGCGATCCAGGATCTGGAGCGGGCGCTCGCCGATGTGCTGGCCTGCTTCCGGCCCGGCACCAACAGCTTCCTCTCGTCCTTCGTCGGCCGCCGGATCGACCGCGTGCTGGTGGCCGCCACCAAGGCCGACCATCTTCACCACGAAAGCCACGACAGGCTGGAGGCGCTGACCCGCCGCCTGGTCGAAAGGGCAACCCAGCAGATCGGCATGACCGGTGCCGGCATCGACGTGATGGCGCTGGCCTCGATCCGGGCAACCCGCGAGGCGACGGTCACCCGCGACGGGCAGGTGCTGCCCGTCATCGTCGGCACGCCGATATCAGGCGAGACCATCAACGGCGATGTCTTCGACGGTATCAGGAACACGGCCGTATTTCCCGGCGACCTCCCCCGCGACCCGCAGCAGCTCTTCGTCCCTCAAAACGACGGTGGCTCCGGTCCGCTGCCGGATGTCAACGTCGTCAGGTTCCGGCCGCCGCTGCTCGACCGGTCGCCGACCGGCGTCGTGTTGTCGGTGCCGCATATCCGCCTCGACCGCGCCATGCAGTTCCTGCTCGGAGACCGCCTCGCATGACCCCACCGATCGAAAGCGATCCGAAGCATACCTCCCGCAGCCCGGCAGCCTTCTCGATGGAGCCGGAAAGCTCGGCGGCCGACGCCCGCCAGACCGCCGCGATGCCTGCCCGCAGGCCGCAAAGCTTCGATGCCGACGTCATCCTGACACCCGACGAGGAGGACCCGTTCCTCAATCCGTCCCAATCGCGCGAGGCTATCACCGCAAGCCTCAAGCCGAGCCGGCGCTTTTCCTTCGCCAAGGTCGCCTTCGGCGCGTTCGGCATCCTCATCTCGCTCGCCTTCGGTCTATGGACGGATGAGCTGATCCGCAATCTCTTTAGCCGCGCCGACTGGCTCGGCTACACGGCTTTGACCGTGCTGGCGGTCGGCATCGCCGCCGTCCTCGGCATCGTCATTCGCGAAACGGCGGGCATGCTGCGGCTGGCGACCGTGCATGCCATTCGCGCCGAGGCGGAAGCAGCAGCCCTCGACGCCAAGCCGGCACGCACCCGCGCGCTCGTCGACCGGCTGTCGACGCTGTTTGCCGCCAAGCCCGCCACCGCCAGGGGCCGTGCCGCGCTGAAGGCCACCGAATCCGACATCATCGACACGCCGGGGCTGATGACGCTTGCCGAGCGGGAGTTGCTCGGACCGCTCGACCGGGAAGCGCGGGCCCTGATCCTCACCGCCTCCCGTCGTGTCTCCGTCGTCACGGCGGTCAGTCCGCGCGCGATCGTCGATCTTCTCTACGTGCTCTTCGAATCGACCCGCCTCGTGCGGGCCATGGCCGATCTCTACGGCGGCAGGCCGGGAACTCTGGGAATGCTGAAACTGATGCGCGACGTCGTCGCCCACCTCGCCGTCACAGGCTCCATCGCCGTCGGGGACGGCCTCGTCCAGCAGATCGTCGGCCATGGACTGGCCTCGAAACTATCGGCGCGGCTGGGCGAAGGCGTCGTCAACGGCCTCATGACCGCGCGGATCGGCATTGCCGCGATGGACCTTTGCCGGCCCCTTCCGTTCAAGGCGCTGAAGCGTCCGGGCATCGGCGATTTCGTCGGCGACCTTACGCCCGGCGGTAGCAAGGGACCGGCCTGACCGCCTTATTGTTTAGCGGTTTCAACGGAAGGAAACCAGCTGTTAACCATTCTGAGGCAAAGTCCAGACTGAGTTTCCGGTACCCCTTTGCCAAGGAAAGCCCATGTTTTCGCGTAAGTTCATTCTCGTCTGCGGCCTTTCCGTCGCGGCCCTCTCCGTCGTCGACTGGGCCCAGTCTGCCAACGCCTCGTCCCGCGACAAGGCTTTCTTCCAGTCCGTGTCCGGCGCATGGCGCGGTCCGGGCGAGATCGTCGCCGGCAAATACAAGGGCACCAAGTTCACCTGCAACCTGATCGGCACGCCCAGCCAGGGATCGGCGACGGGCGTCAAGCTCGACGGCACCTGCCGCGTCGGCGTCTTCCAGCAGCCGATGTCTGCCGAGATCACACAGAGCGGCAGC
>CAZZZI010000223.1:0-2299 GCA_964658415.1 uncultured Sphingomonas sp.
GGCGAGGGCGGCGAGATCACCCTGCATTTCGACGTCTCGGGCGCCGATCTCGATGCCGCCATCGCAGCGGTCGGCCACATTCCGCTGCCGCCCTACATTGCCGCCAAGCGGCATGAGGACGAGCGCGACAGCAGCGACTACCAGACGATCTATGCTCGCGAGAAGGGGGCTGTTGCGGCCCCGACCGCCGGCCTGCATTTCACGCCCGAACTCTTCGACGCGCTCGACCGCCTCGGCGTTGAACGGCATTTCGTGACGCTGCACGTCGGTGCCGGCACCTTCCTGCCGGTCAAGGCCGACGATACGGACGACCACAAGATGCATCAGGAGATCGGCCATGTCAGCGCCGAGACGGCTGCTGCGCTGAATGCGGTCAAGGCGCGGGGCGGCCGCATCGTTTGCGTCGGCACCACCTCGCTGCGGCTGATCGAAAGTGCGGCAGGCGACGATGGGACCATCGCGCCATGGTCCGGCCCGACCGGGATTTTCATCACCCCAGGCTATCGCTTCAAGGCCGTCGACATTCTCATGACCAATTTTCACCTGCCGCGCTCGACGCTGTTCATGCTGGTGTCGGCCTTTGCGGGCTACGAGACCATGAAGGCCGCCTACGATCATGCGATCACCACCGGCTACCGCTTCTATTCCTATGGCGATGCCAGCCTCCTGTTCCGGAAAGACTAGATGAGCCAGACCTTTCAGTTCCAATTGAAGAACACCGATGCCGGCGCCCGTCTGGGCGAAGTCTCCATGCCGCGCGGCTCGATCAGGACACCCGCCTTCATGCCCGTCGGTACCGTCGGCACGGTGAAGGCAATGTATCTCGACCAGGTGCGCGATACCGGTGCCGACATCATTCTCGGCAACACCTACCACCTGATGCTGCGGCCCGGCCCGGAGCGCGTCCAGCGTCTCGGTGGCCTGCACGAGCTGATCCGCTGGCCCCACCCGATCCTCACTGATTCCGGCGGCTTCCAGGTGATGTCTCTGTCGGGACTTCGCAAGCTCGACGAAAAGGGCGTCACCTTCAAGTCGCATGTCGATGGCAGCACCCATTACATGTCGCCCGAGCGCTCGATCGAGATCCAGGGCATGCTCGACAGCGACATCCAGATGCAGCTCGACGAATGCGTGGCACTGCCCTGCGAGCCGAAGGAGATCCAGCGCGCCATGGAAATGTCGCTGCGCTGGGCCGAGCGCTGCCGGGTGGCGTTCGGCGAGCAACCGGGCAAGGCAATGTTCGGAATCGTCCAGGGCGGCGACATTCCCGATCTGCGCATCCGCTCGGCACAGGGCCTGACGCAGCTGGAACTGAAAGGCTATGCCATCGGCGGCCTGGCGGTGGGCGAGCCGCAGGACGTCATGCTCAAGATGCTGGAGACAACGCTGCCGGTCTTGCCGACCGATCGGCCGCGCTACCTGATGGGCGTCGGCACCCCCGACGATATCCTGAAGTCGGTGGCGAGAGGCATAGACATGTTCGACTGCGTCATGCCGACCCGCTCCGGCCGTCACGGCCTCGCCTTCACCCGGCGAGGCAAGGTCAATATCCGCAACGCTCGCCATGCCGAAGACATGCGACCGCTCGATGAGCAGTCCAACTGCCCCGCCTCGCGCGACTATTCCCGCGCCTATCTGCATCACCTGACCCGCACCGGCGAGGCGCTCGGCGGCATGCTGCTGTCTTGGCACAACCTCGCCTACTACCAGGAGCTCATGCAGGGCATCCGGCAGGCGATCGAAGAGGGGCGCTTTGCAGACTTCATGGCGGAAACCCAGGAGAACTGGGCGAGGGGTGACATCGACCCGGTCTGAGGGTCAGATGCCTTTGCTGGTGGTGTTCGGCCCGATCTGGACGCCATTGATCTTGTAGCTGCCGTCAGGCTGGCGGGCGAGTTGGTAGATAGCCGACCAGTCCGCCCCGTCGGCTCCGGTGATGAGCACTTCCTGGTACAGGAGTGCATCTCCATCCGAGGATTTGCTTCGGCCGAAGGCATAGTTGCCGGGGTGATAGACAGGCTGGTAGCTCTTCTTCACCATGGAGAAGAAGGTGTCCTTGTCCGGAAACCGGGCCTTGATGGCCGGGGTCGCAAAGGAATAGGCGGCATCGGCGTCGTCATGCAGGAAGGCCTGGATCTGCTGCTCGATCACCTTCTGCGCCTCGATATTGCTATCGGTCGCAGATGCCGAGGTCCAACCAATGAGACACAGACAGAGTGCGAAAGCATAAGCCAGGATGCGCATCCGGAAACCTCCTGAGAGAGATCCGGAAGAATAGCGCGTTCGCCGGGATTTGAAA
>CAZZZI010000223.1:2309-7696 GCA_964658415.1 uncultured Sphingomonas sp.
GCGAATTTGCTGATGTTCGCCTTCGGCAGCCCCTCCAAACGACGGCGATCAGCGCCCCAATCCTTGCGCATCCAGAAGGGCACGGCCGGCTTGCACCCACAAGCCGACCGCGCTCACCGATGTCAGTTCTGGCAATCGGAGACGATGACCCGGCAGCCCGGGCAATCTTCGAGGGCCTTGCGCTCGGCTTCGCGCTTGGTGTCGCCATAGCCGATACCGTAGTTGACCCTGTCGCCGACATAGGCGCCGCAGGTTTCGAACCAGACGGCAATTTCACAGCTGTCGTTGCCGGCATCCCGGCAGGATTTCATGGCATCCCGTTCGGCTTCCTTGCGGGTCGATCCCCAGCCCGTGCCGTAGCCGACATCGCTCGCCGCTGTTCCCTTGCTGTCGTTGACGGCGAAAGCGCCGAATGCAAATGCAGTGCTGGCCTGGACCGAAAGCAACAGCGCGATCGACATGCCAAGTGCGGCCTTGAAACCCATGATGAACCCCTACGAAAAGAATTGTAACCGCCCTCACGCGGCCGCTCATCATAGCAGTTCAATGCTTGGGGAGAATAAGACCTATACTACCAAGCCGGCCCATTTTTGGGAGCATTCCTTGACTGGACTGTCTCTCGGAATAGAACGGAGCTGACTGTAGACCTCAGGAGACAGTCGTCTGCTCCTCAAGGTCCGTTTCCGTTTGCCGCGAGAAGTAATTGGCGATCAGCGCGCCGGATATATTGTGCCACACGCTGAAGATTGCACTCGGGACGGCAGCGATCGGCGAGAAATAGGCGTTCGCAAGGGCAGCACCCAACCCGCTGTTCTGCATGCCGACCTCGATGGCCAGCGCCTTGCGCTTGGGCAGCGACAGCCCGAAGGCCCTGGCTGCAAAATATCCGAACAGGTAGCCGAGCCCGTTGTGCAGGACCACGACGGCAAAGATCAGAAGTCCCGATTGGGCGATCGCGCCCTTGCTGGCGCCGACCACGGCGCTGACGATCAGCACGATGCCGATGACGCTCACCAGCGGCAGGATCGGAATGGCCGCGCGAACGAGGCCCGGCACGAACTTCTGGAACAGCAGGCCAAGCGCCAGCGGCAGCAGGATCACTTGGACGATGCTGAGGAACATGGATACCGGATCGACCGGCAGGTATTGGCTGGCAAACATCCACACCAGGAACGGCGTGACGATCGGTGCGGCGAGCGTCGTGACGCTGGTGCAGGCGACGCTGAGGGCAACGTCGCCCCGTGCAAGATAGGTCATGACATTGCTGGACGTGCCCCCGGGGCAGCACCCGACGAGGATGACGCCGGCGGCGACTTCCGGCGGCATCGGAATGATGCGGGTGAGCAGTACGGCGAGGAGGGGCATGATGATGAAATGGGCGAGCACCCCGATCGCCACCTCGAACGGCCGCCTGACCAGCGCCTGGAAGTCATCGAGCGACAGCGTCAGGCCCATGCCGAACATGATGATGCCGAGCAGGATGACGATATAGGGTGCGATCAGCTTGAAGGTGTTCGGGAACACGAAACCGAGGACCGCAAACAGGATGACCCAGAGGGCAAACGTCTTGCCGACGAATGCAGACAGCGATGCAAGTGATTTCACGAAAAGCCTCCCCAAATGACAAGGGTTCGCTTTATCGGTGTGCTCGGGCCTGTCAAGGCCAAGCGGGGACACCTTGGTCCTGCCGGGACGCTAAGTGTCACTTAGTTTAAATTCCGGGAGAAACAGGCGCGGGCGACGCCGCAGGGTGTCAGTCGGGCACGTACTTGTTTTCGTAGCGGACCCTGAAATTGCGCCGATGAAAATCTTCCCGGAAGCAGATGAACACCAGCTCGAGATCGCCGTCGTCGTGGGCGTGGCCGAGCAGGCTGAGGGCGATGACGATCGTCCCGCTATAGCCGCGCGTCAGCCGGATGGCGGCATTCCTGATGTCGTTGGCGCTGACGGGATCGTTTTCGGTGCGACGGTACACCAGCCAGAATGGCGCGCTCTGCTTGGCCTCCGTCAGTGCCACGTCCACCTGGTCGCGAAATTCGCCGGTGTGCCGGCCTCTTTCCGAAGCCGCCGCCCGCTCCATATCCTCCGTCATGACGTTCAGATAGCCGTCACGGTCGCTGCCATCGAGGATCGTCGCCTCGACTTTCTCCAACGCCTTGTCTTCACTTAACGCGGTCTTGAACAGGATCGCCATCGAATCGCCTATACTGCATACATCGGGTCATAATAGTCGGTCGCTCGGACCCCGGCCACCGCGAAGCACGGCTTTGCCAAGCCATCGACTTTACAAGGAAAACCATGGTTCTCGCAATGCACGGTGTGAGCAAGTCCTACCAGACCGCCGAGGGCCCCCTGGAAGTGTTACATTCCATCGATCTCGGCCTTGCGGCCGGTCACAGCCTGGCATTGACCGGCGAATCCGGCAGCGGCAAGAGCACCCTGCTGCATCTGGCCGCCGGCCTGGACATCGTCGATTCGGGCAGCATCACCATCGGCGGCACGGATGTGACCCATTTGCACGACGCCGAGCGGGCCGCGTTGCGCCGTTCCGTGGTGGGCCTGGTCTTCCAGCAGTTCAACCTCATTCCATCCCTGGACGTTGAAGCCAACCTCGCTTTTCACGCCCGCCTTGCGGGACGGCACGATCCCGCGTGGCAGGCGGAGCTGACCGCAAGGCTCGGTCTCGCGGGCTTGCTGAAGCGCTACCCCGAGCAATTGTCCGGCGGCCAGCAACAGCGGGTGGCGATCGGCCGGACGCTGGCGGCAAAACCGAAGCTCGTCCTGGCCGACGAGCCGACCGGCAATCTCGACGAGGCGACGGGCGACGCTGTTCTGGCGCTGATGCTGTCGCTGGTGGTCGAGACCGGTGCGGCCCTGCTCATGGTGACGCACTCGCATCGGCTGGCCGAGCGCCTCGATGCGCGTATCCATCTCACCTCGGGGCGGATTGCCTGATGCTGGCTGTCAGCCTTTCCGCGCTTCTGTCCCACTGGCGGCGCCGACCCATGCAGCTCGCCATGCTCCTGCTCGGTCTTTCCCTGGCCACGGCCCTTTGGTCCGGCGTGCAGGCGATCAACGCCGAAGCCCGTGCGAGCTATGATCGCGCCGCCGCCATGCTCGGCCAGGACCGGCTGCAGCAAGTCGTCTCCAGCGATGGCGAACCCATACCGCAGTCGGATTTCGTCGCACTCAGGCGGGCCGGCTGGCTGGTGTCTCCGGTTCTCGAGGGCGACATCAGGTTCGGCGCCACCAGGCTTCACGTCATCGGTGTCGATCCGGTCAGCTTGCCGGCAGAGGCCCAACAGGTCGACGTCAGTGGCGGCAACGATCTCCTCAGTTTCATCGCGCCCCCGGGCATCATGTATGTGGCGCCGGCGACGGCCGCGCAGCTGGACGGTCAACCAACGCCGCCGCTGCGACCATCCGTCGGATTGCCGCCGGGAACGGCGCTCGTCGACATCGGCATCGCCCAAACCTTGCTCGGCAAGCCGGGTCAGATCAGCCGGCTGATCCTCCATCCCCACCAGCCCGCCGGTGTCGCGCCGCTGGCATCGATCGTACCCGGTCTTTCCGTCCACGCGCCGGACCCGCAGGGTGACCTCGTGCGGCTGACGGACAGTTTCCACCTCAACCTCACAGCCTTCGGTCTGCTTGCCTTCGCCGTCGGGCTGTTCATCGTCTATTCGGCGATCGGCCTCGCCTTCGAGCAGCGGCGTCAGACGTTTCGCACGCTCCGCTCCCTCGGTCTGTCGGCGCGGGCCCTGATCGGCCTGTTGCTCGCCGAATTGTTGATCCTCGCGCTCATTGCCGGACTTGGCGGCGTCGTGCTAGGCTATTTCGTGGCTTCGGCCCTGCTGCCCAACGTGGCCGCGACATTGCAGGGCCTCTATGGCGCTTCCGTGCCGGGAACGTTGACGTTGCGCACGGAATGGTGGGCGACGGGTCTTGCCATCGCTGTTCTCGGCACGCTCGTGTCGGCTGCACAGAGCCTGTGGCAGGTCTGGAAGTTGCCATTGCTCGCGCCGGCGCAGCCGCGGGCCTGGGCGAGGGCGTCGGAGGCAGCCCTCAGGGTCCAGTCGGCCGTTGGCCTCGGCTTCTTCGCGGTCGGCATCGGGCTGGCGTTGTGGGGCTCCGGTCTGGTGGCCGGGTTTGCGGTGCTGGCAGCCCTGCTGCTCGGCTCCGCGTTGCTCCTGCCTGTCGTCATGACCCTGCTGCTGGCCATCATGCAGCGGATGGCCCGGGGGCCGCTGACCCAATGGTTCTGGGCCGATACGCGCCAGCAGTTGCCGGGGCTGTCGCTGGCGCTGATGGCGCTCCTGCTCGCACTTTCGGCGAATGTCGGCGTCGGGACTATGGTGGCGAGCTTCCGGCTGACATTTACCGGCTGGCTGGATCAGCGGCTGGCGGCTGAGCTCTATGTCACCGCCCGCAATGAGGGCGAGGCGTCGGCGTTGCGGGCCTGGCTTGCGCCGCGTGTCGACGCCGTCCTTCCGATCTGGAGCGTCGAGGGGACCGTCGCCGGCGGGCCTGCGCAGGTGTTTGGCGTCGCCAACGACCGAACCTACCGGGACAACTGGCCCCTGCTGACGTCCGTTCCCGATGTCTGGGACCGCATTGCCAAAGGCGAGGCGGTGTTGATCAACGAGCAGATGTCGCGACGGGAAAAGCTGGGCCTTGGCGATCGCCTCGTCCTTCCGGGCGGCTGGAAGACCACCATTGCCGGCGTCTACTCCGACTACGGCAACCCGATCGGTCAGGCCATGGTCGGGATCGACGCCTTGACGAGCCACTATCCCGATGTCTCGAAGCTGCGCTATGGCCTCCGCCTTGATCTTAAACGCACGGCAGCGCTTGCCGATGCGCTCGAGGCGCAGTTCCACCTTCCACCGCAGAACGTCGTCGATCAGGCGAGCATCAAGGCGAAATCGCTGGAGATCTTCGAGAAGACATTTGCCGTCACCGCTGCCCTCAACGTGCTGACCCTGGGCGTCGCCGGCTTGGCGATGTTTGCCAGTCTGATGACCCTCTCCAGCATGCGCCTGTCGCAGATCGCGCCCGTCTGGGCGATGGGGCTGACGCGCCGTCATCTGGTGGCGCTCGAGGTGGCGCGCACCATGGTGCTGGCGGTCCTCACCCTGGTGGCCGCACTTCCGGTCGGGATAGGGCTAGCCTGGGTGCTGCTCGCCATCGTCAATGTCGAGGCATTCGGATGGCGCCTGCCGATGCATCTGTTTCCGGCGGACTGGCTGCGGCTTGCGGGCTTCGCGCTCCTGGCAGCCTTGCTGGCGGCGCTCCTGCCGCTGCGCCGGCTTGCGACGTTGTCGCCGTCCGATCTGTTGAAGGTTTTTGCCAATGAGCGTTAGACTATCTCTGTTTTGCCTCGCACT
>CAZZZI010000224.1:0-7681 GCA_964658415.1 uncultured Sphingomonas sp.
TCGCGCGTCTCCTCGCGCGTCACCTGGACGCTGAGCGTCCGCACGGTGCCGCCGCGCACCAGGCTGATCTGCTTGCGGAAATCGTTGCGATGACGCGTCGTTGCCTCCGTCACCACTTGGTCGACCTCGGGGGCGATTTCGGCGAGGCTGCGGCCAAGAAGCTCGCCGCTCGACAGCGTCAGCAGCACTTCGGCCGAGGTGTTGACGATGGTGATGCGGCGGTCGTGCTCGACGCCGATGACAGCCGCAGTGACGCCCGACAGGACGGCCTCGATGAAACGGCGGCGGTCATCGACCTCGTCCTTCGCCTCCAGGATTTCGTCGCGCTGGGTGCGGATCTCGGAGATCATTTTGTTAAACGTCCGCGACAGGCTGCCGACATCGCCGTCGGCAGCGCGCACGGGCACCAGCACGTTCATATTGCCCGACGCCACGTTGTCGGCGGCGCTGATCAGCAGGCGGATCGGCCGGACGATCCGGTCGGCCACCGCGATGGCGGTCCAGATGGCCGCGAGCAGCACGATCAATGCAAAGCCGATGTAGAGAACCGCGAAGGCAATCTGGAGCGACATGCGCCCCTCCTCCATGCCCTTGTACTCGGCGGTGTTCTCCTCGACCATCCGCATGGCGTTCATCACCCGGGGATCGACGGCCCTCACCGTGTAGAGAAACGCACCCGGGATATCGTCGAGCTTGATGATGGCGCCGACGAGATTGGTCACGCCCGGCGGAATGAGGGTAGGCTGGCCGCCGGCCGAGGCTTCCAGCGCATCCTTCGGGATGGCCGGCAGCGGCCGCTCCGTCTTGATGTCGGCCTGGACGATTGCAGAACCGTCGCCGCGCACGAGGAAGGCACCGAGCAGTCCGCGGCCTTTCGCCTGGCGGGTCATCAGGTCGGCAAAGCCCGTCCGGTCGAGGTTGTAGAGGGTGCGGTTGCGCTCGAGATCGTTGCCCATCGACGCCGTCTGGCCCTGCAGGTAGCTGGCGTTCTCCATCAGGTAGGCCTGGGCGACGTTTTGCGACGAGCGGATGATCTGCTGCGTGCGCAAGGCGAACCAGCGGTCAAGGCCGACATTCAGGGTCAGGCTGGCAAAGATCGCCACGAGGATTGCCGGGGTTATGGCGACAATCGAAAACAGAACGACGATGCGGATATGCAGGCGGGCGGCGGCACGGCCGCGGCTGCGTGCCTTGAAGAGGCGAAACACCTCGCGTCCGATCAGGATGATCAGCGCTGCCACGAACAGCGAATTGACGATGACGGATGCGATCACGACGTGGGAGGTCGGAGGAACGGGCGTCAGGCCGAGCAGGATGACAAGCGTCACCCCCGCACACAGGAGCGCGCCGCCTGCCAGGATGAGACCGGGCAATGCGAAGCTAGCCCTGCGGTCGGTGACCCTGACGATCGCCTGATCGCTTGCAGACGGCGCCACAGCGTCCTCGTTCATTCATTCGTCTCCCGCACAGGCGCCAGACGGCGCTTGGCCCCATTGGATAATCGATTTCGCTGGACACGGTGCCGGGCGTCGTCGATCCAGAGGCAGTTCTCCGACCGGAAACATCAAGCTGGTTGCGCGTCGGCGCGCTGCATGCAGCCGACCCCAACCGTCCTCGTTGCTGCACGATTCTCGCGCGAACACCGCAGAAAAATTCACGACCGACTGCGTGACCTTTAAGCAACGCATTGTGGCGAAAATGCAACGGTTGCGAGGCGGTTGTCAAGCGGTGCGCGAGCTGCGGTACACGGAGACACCCAGTTCCCGGATCTTCTTGCGCAAAGTATTGCGGTTGAGACCGAGAAGATCCGCCGCCTTGATCTGATTGCCCCGGGTGGCGGTCAAAGCGGCGAGAATCAGCGGATATTCCAGTTCCGTCAGCACGCGGTCGTAGAGACCGGGCGGCGGCAGGCTGTCGCCGAAGGAGGTGAAGTAGGCGCGCATGTTTTCCTCGACCGCCTGCGCAATGGTCATGGTACCCGTGCGAACCGGTCCCTTGTCGATCGGGCTGTCGGCAACGTCGGCGCGCAGTTCCGAATCGATGATCTCGCGGGTGATCACTTCCTGGGGATAGAGGGCCATCAGGCGGCGGATCAGGTTTTCGAGCTCACGCACGTTGCCTGGCCATGGATAGGCCTTCATCAGCTCGAGCGCTTCGGTGTCGAAGCGCTTGGTGCCGAGCCCTTCTTTCTCCGCCTGCTGGATGAAGTGGCGGACCAGATCCGGAATATCCTCGGCACGATCGCGCAGCGGCGGCAGGCGCAGGGGAACGACGTTGAGGCGATAATAAAGGTCTTCGCGGAAGACGCCCTGGTTGATCGCCTGCTTCAGGTCCTTGTTGGTGGCGGCAACGATGCGCACGTCGGTGCGGATCGGGGTGCGCCCGCCGACTGTCGTGTACTCGCCCTGCTGCAGGACGCGCAGCAGCCTGGTCTGGGCGTCCATCGGCATGTCGCCGATCTCATCCAGGAACAAGGTGCCGCCCTCGGCCTGCTCGAAACGTCCGGTCGAGCGGTTCTGGGCGCCGGTGAAGGCGCCCTTCTCGTGTCCGAACAGCTCCGACTCGATCAGGTCGCGCGGAATGGCCGCCATGTTGATGGCGACAAAAGGGCCGTTGCGGCGCTTGCCGTAGTCGTGCAGCGCGCGGGCGACGAGCTCCTTGCCGGTGCCGGATTCGCCGGTGATCATCAGCGTCAGGTCGGTCTGCATCAGGCGCGCCAGCACCCGGTAGATTTCCTGCATCGCGGCCGAACGGCCGACGAGCGGCATCCCATCCTGCATGTCGTCCTCGATCTTCATCGGCCGACGCTTCGGTTCGGCCAGAGCGCGGCCGATGATGGCGATCAGCTCGGTGAGGTCGAACGGCTTCGGCAGGTAGTCGTAGGCCCCCTTCTCGGACGCCTTGATCGCCGTCATGAAGGTGTTCTGGGCGCTCATCACCAGAACCGGCAGTTCCGGCCGGGCCTTCTTGATGCGCGGCAGCAGGTCGAAGGCGTTCTCGTCCGGCATCACCACGTCGGTGACCACGAGATCGCCCTCGCCTGCGGATATCCAGCGCCAGAGCGTGGCGGCGTTCGAGGTGATGCGAACGTCGTAGCCGGCCCGGCTGAGGGCCTGGTTGAGCACAGTGCGAATGGCCGCATCGTCGTCAGCGACAAGAATCGTGGCAGTCATCGGGAAGATCCTGTGGTGTTCGCGGGAAGGGAGTCTTCGGGGGTCGTTCCCTTGGACGCCGGCATCAATACGCGGAAGGTGGTCTTGTGATTCTGGCTGTCGCATTCGACGATGCCGCCGTGATCGCCGATGATCTTGGCGACCAGTGCCAGGCCGAGGCCGGTGCCGTTGGTCTTGGTGGTGATGAACGGATCGAAAAGGTGCGGCAGCAGGTCGGCCGGCACGCCCGGTCCGTTGTCGATGACGCAGAATTCCAGCGGCAGCGAAATCTTTTCGCGCGACCCGGCGACCGACAGGCGGATGCCCGGCCGATAGGCGGTGGTGAGGATAATCTCGCCATCGGGGCGCTCGGCGACGGCCTCGGCGGCATTTTTGATGAGATTGAGAAAGACCTGCACCAGCTGGTCGCGATTGGCATAGACTGCCGGCAAGGATGGATCGTAGTTTTCGGTGATCTTGATGTTGCGACCGAAGCCGGCCTTGGCGACGGCCTTCACCCGGTCGAGAACCGAGTGGATGTTGACCGGCGTCCGGTCGACCGGCCGCTCGTCGGAGAACACCTCCATGCGATCGACCAGGGAGACGATCCGGTCTGTCTCGTCGCAGATCAGCCGGGTCAGCGCGCGGTCTTCGTCCTCAGCCGATTGTTCCAGCAGCTGTGCTGCACCACGGATGCCGGACAGCGGGTTCTTGATCTCGTGGGCAAGCATCGAGGCAAGGCCCGTCACCGAGCGCGCAGCGGCGCGGTGCGTCAGCTGACGGTCGATCTTGTCGGCCATCGAGCGCTCCTGGAAGACGATCACGACGCAACCGGGTTCGCTCACCACCGGTGCCACGTAGATATCGACCAGCTTGTCCTGGCCGAGGCGCGGCGAGCTCAGGTCGACCCGGTATTCGCTGACCGGGGCGCGGCGCTCGCGCACCTGGTCGATCAGGCCGATCAACGGGCTGCCGAAGGGAATGAAGGTCGAGATGTTGTAGCGGGCGAGATGCGACGCGCTGGCGCCGAAGAATGCCTCGGCCTCCCAGTTGGCAAACACCATCAGACCGCCCTCGTCGACCATGACGACAGGGTTCTGGATGGCATTGAGCACCGCCATGGCAACGGCATTGCCGGCATATGCGGGCGGCGTCTTGGCCCCGGACGTCATGCTGCCTCCTGCGTCAGTTGGGAGCCGTCCGATTGACCGGACAGTGCCGCGTGTAAGAGCGAGGCCACCTGCCCGGCATCCGTCGATGTCATGATCGCCGACTTGTCGAAGCCAGGCGCATGGCGATCGAGATACCAGCCGAGATGCTTGCGAGCGTGTCGCAGGCCGACATGGTCCCCGTAGAACTCGAGCATGGCCCGATAGTGTTCGACGGCGATATCGGCTATGTCGCTCGCCGCAGGCGGCGTATGGCCGGCAAGGACGCCCGCATGCCAGGGACGTCCCTGGCAGCCGCGTCCGACCATCACCGCATCGGCGCCGGAGCGACGCAGGATCTCCGCCACGTCCTCGGCTGTCTCGACATCGCCATTGGCAATCAGGGGAATGGACACGACGTCGCGCACGGCGCGGATCGCATCCCAATCGGCGCGCCCCTGGTAGAACTGCATGCGGGTTCGCCCATGGATCGTCACAAGACGGATGCCAGCCTGCTCGGCGCGACGGGCGATATCGGGCGCGTTGATGGAACTGTCGTCCCAGCCAAGGCGCATCTTCAGCGTCACCGGCACATCGACGGCCTTCACCGTCGCCTCGATCAGAGCCAACGCATAATCGGGCTCTCGCATCAGGGCCGAACCGGCATAGCCGCCGATGACCTTCTTGGCGGGACAGCCCATGTTGATGTCGATGATGTCGGCACCGTTGTCGGCCGCGATCTTTGCGGCCTCCGCCAGCCAATATGCTTCGCGACCGGCCAGTTGCACCATATGCGGCTTGAGGCCGGCATGCTTCAGGCGCGCCCAGGATTCGGCAGCATCCTGCACGAGTTCGCGGCTGGCCACCATTTCCGTCACCACAAGCCCGGCACCGTAGCGCACTGCCAGTTGGCGGAACGGCAGGTCAGTGACGCCGGACATCGGCGCAAGCACCACCCGGTTGCTGATCTGGACAGGCCCGATGGACAAAGGAGATGCAATGTCGATGGCTGACAATCGGTTATCTTTCGGGCATGCGAGGAATTTGCACTATTTTTAGCCACAATAATCGAAGTTGCCAAGCGCTTTCGGAGGCGATCGATATTTTTTGGGCAAATGCTGGAAAAGCCCTTGGGGAGACGATAGACCCGCTTGCAGAAGTTCACTGTGGATCCGGGGTTTAGGACGCAAATGCACGCAAAGCAACCGATGTTGCTCGGAATTCTGGTGGTGGCGGCCGGTCGTGGCGAACGCGCCGGATCGCCTGAGAACGGTCCGAAACAATATCGCGCCATCGGCGGCAAGGCGATCATCGCCCATACGCTTGAAGGGTTCATGACATGGCCGCACCATTCGAAAATTGTCGTTGTTATTCATCGCGATGACGAAGCGCTCCTGCGCTCGGCAACCGCCGGGCTTTCCGAACATGCGAAGGTCGCCACGACCTTCGGCGGGGCGACACGGCAGCAGTCCGTTCTGGCCGGCCTCCGCTCACTCAAGGATTCCGGCGTGACCCACGTGCTGATCCACGATGCCGTTCGCCCGCTTTTTAACCGGGCGCTCCTCGACGACATCCGCTTGGCGCTGATGGACGGCGCGCTGGCGGTGCTGCCGGCGACACCGGTGGCCGATACGCTGAAACGGATCGGCTCGGATCATCTGGTGGCGGAAACCGTATCGCGCGCCGGGCTCTACGCTGCCCAGACGCCGCAGGCTTTCGAATTCGCCACTATATTGGAAGCCCACGAGAAGGCCGCCCTCGAGGGCCATGCCGCCTTCACCGACGATGCGTCCATCGCCGAGTGGGCCGGCATCCCGGTCAGGCTGGTCGCCGGCATTCCGGACAACATCAAGCTCACGGTCGCAAGGGATATCAGCATGGCGGATGACAGATTATCGACGGACCTTCCCGATGTCAGGACCGGCAACGGCTATGACGTGCATCAGCTGGAGCCTGGGGACGGCGTTACCCTGTGCGGCATATTCCTGCCGCACGACCAGCGGCTGAAGGGCCATTCGGATGCCGACGTGGCCCTGCATGCGCTGACCGACGCCTTGCTTGCGACCTGCGGTGCCGGCGATATCGGCGACCATTTCCCGCCGAGCGACCCGCAGTGGAGAGGTGCTGCGTCGCGCATCTTCATCGAACATGCGGCAAGAATTGTCCGCGAAAAGGGCGGAACGATCATGAACGCCGACGTGACACTGATCGCCGAAGCGCCGAAGATCGGACCGCGCCGCCTCGAAATGCGCGAAAAGCTTGCCGAATGCCTCGGCATCAGCCTCGACCGGTGCTCGGTGAAGGCGACGACGAACGAAGAGATCGGCTTCATCGGCCGGCGCGAGGGCATCGCGGCGATTGCGACTGCCACCGTGGTCTACAGGAGGAGCCAGCCATGAGCACTTTCACCGATCCGGTCACAGCGCTTGCCGGTGAACTAGTCACCTTGTGCACGTCGCGCGGCCTGATGGTCGCCACCGCGGAATCCTGCACCGGCGGCCTTATCGCCGGTGCCCTCACCGATATTGCCGGCTCATCGGCGGTCGTCGATCGCGGCTTCGTCACCTACACCAACACGGCCAAGCGCGAGATGCTCGGCGTACAGGCGGCGACATTGTCGACCTATGGCGCGGTGTCGCGGGAAACGGCATTGCAGATGGTTCAGGGCGCCCTCTTCCGCTCGCGCGCTGCGCTGGCTGTCGCGGTCACCGGCATCGCCGGCCCCGGCGGCGGCTCCGCCGACAAGCCTGTCGGCCTGGTGCACCTTGCCGCCCGCGCCCGCAACGGCCGGATCCTCCATCGCGAAATGCGCTATGGCGATCTCGGTCGGGACGGCGTGCGGCTGGCAACGGTCGCGACCGCGCTGGAAATGCTGCTGGATCTCGCTCAGGCGTAAATCTTGCCGGCGCGCGTCTCGAAGGCTTCGGTGAACATGCGGAAGGCGCGGTCGAACATCGATCCCATCAGCGCGCCCAAGATGCGGCTCTTGAATTCGTAGTCGATGAAAAAGTCGATGGTGCAGCCGCCATCGGCAGTCGGCTGGAAGGCCCAGCGGTTGTTCAGGTACTTGAACGGGCCATCGACATACTGCACGTCGATGACGTGTTCCGCCCTGTTGAGCAGAACCTGCGTCGTGAAGGTCTCGCGTATGGCCTTGTAGCCCACCGTCATGTCGGCAACCAGCAGGGTCTTGCCGTCGCGCTCCTTGCGGCTGCGCACGACAAGGCCGTTGCAGAGCGGCAAGAATTCCGGATAGCGCTCGACATCGGCGACGAGGTCGAACATCTGATCGGGCGTGTGGGGGACGGGACGGTGGGTTTCGAACTTTGGCATGAGCCGCAATTAAGCGGGCGCGCCGAGAAGATCAAGAAGCCTGCGCAT
>CAZZZI010000225.1:0-7669 GCA_964658415.1 uncultured Sphingomonas sp.
AGACAGCCATGACCGTCACCGATCCGCGTGCCTTTCTCACCGCCCTCTTCGATGCAGCCGTCGCGGCGGCCGATCCGCTGGTGGGCGTCCGCCGCCACCTTCCGCCGCGACCGAAAGGACGGACGATCGTCGTCGGCGCCGGCAAGGGCTCGGCGCAGATGGCGGCGGCACTGGAGAGCTGCTGGGACGGCCCGCTGGAGGGGCTGGTGGTTACCCGCTACGGCTTTGGCGTTCCCTGCGAACGGATCGAGATCGTCGAAGCCTCGCACCCCGTTCCTGATGCGGCCGGGCTCGTTGCCTCGACGAGACTGCTGCGGCTGGTGGAAGGATTGACGGCCGACGATCTGGTGATCGCGCTCGTCTCCGGCGGCGGCTCGGCCCTGCTGCCTTCGCCGGCACCCGGCCTGACGCTTGCCGACGAGATTGCCGTCAATCGCGCGCTGCTTGCCTCCGGCGCGCCGATCTCGGCCATGAACACCATCCGCAAGCATCTGTCGACGATCAAGGGCGGACGGCTGGCGCTGGCCGCCCATCCCGCCAAAGTTGTGACCCTCGTCGTCTCCGACATACCGGGCGACAACCCGGCGCTCGTCGCTTCCGGTCCGACGATCCCCGGCAGCGGCAATCGCGCCGAGGCGCTGGAGCTGATCCGGCTCTACGATATCGCCCTGCCCGCCCCGGTTCTGTCCCATATCGCCAGTCCTGGAGCGGAGGCTCCTGCGGCCGACGATCCGCGCTTTCTCGGCAACGAAGTCCACGTGATTGCCTCGGCCGGCGTGTCGCTGGAGGCGGGGGCAAGCGCTGCCCGCAAGTTCGGAGTGGAAGCGGCAATCCTGTCGGATGCGATCGAGGGCGAGGCGCGCGAGGCGGCCCACATGCATGCCGCCATCGCCCGCGAGATCGAGGCGCGCAATCGTCCGTTTGCCAGGCCCGTGGTTCTCCTGTCCGGAGGTGAAACCACGGTGACGGTGACCGGCAAGGGCAAGGGCGGTCGCAATTCGGAGTTTCTGCTGTCGCTGGCCATCGATATCGACGGCTGCCCCGGCATCGAGGCGCTGGCAGCCGATACCGACGGCATCGACGGCAGCGAGGATAATGCCGGCGCCTTCGCGAACGGCCGAACGGTCGCCCGTCTGCGCGAGGCAGGCATCGTGCCGGCCGAGCGGCTGCGCAACAACGACGCCTGGACGGCCTTTCATGCCATCGGCGACCTCTTCGTCCCCGGCCCGACCGGGACGAACGTCAACGACTTCCGCGCCATCCTGATTCGCTAACGGTCGCCGTCGACGCGTCGCCGGTAGCCTGGCTCAGGATTTGGCGCAGTCGTCGCACCGCCCATAGGCAGCTGCCGTCGATGTCCAGCGATAGAAATGGCTGTGGCAGCCCACGCATTCGATCTTGGTGACGGGGCTCTTTCTGGCGCTGGGACGTGCCAGGAATGGCAGGCGATTTTCTGTCTTCCACTGCTCAAGCCTGGTGACGATCATGTCGCCCTCCCGCAAATCGCGTTCTGTCTCAAAAAGAGACTGGCCTAAATTAGGAATATTACGAGAGCCTGGACCGGCTAGGCACAATAATATTTTCAAACACTGTTAATCGAAGGTAAAAATCCGGGAAATACATGATGGAGAGCACTGCTTCATCTGTCCGTCACGCCCGATATTGGCACCTGTGCCGCCGGACGGCACAGAAGAACACCACGCTTTCCGGAAAATTCCCACACCCGGAGGTCGCGATTCGCGCCGCCTGGGAGCGCCGGGCTCAGCGTCTGCGTTTCCGCCTTCCGCCGATTTTGACTGGACATATGGAGCGAGGAAGGGCCTTTTTCGCATTGGAACTTTTTTTCGGAGCACCGACATGCATCTGACTGCCACGCGCTTAAGCCTGACCGCCCTCATCGTCTCGATCGACCTGTTTGCCCTGGCGCCCGCCTTTGCCGCCTCGCCACAGCCGGTCAAGGCCGACCACGGCATGGTGGTGACGGCCCAGCATCTGGCCACGGATGTCGGCGTCTCCGTGCTCAAGAGCGGTGGCAACGCCATCGATGCCGCCGTCGCGGTCGGATACGCGCTGGCGGTGGTCTATCCGACGGCCGGCAATATCGGCGGCGGCGGTTTCATGACGATCCGCATGAAGGACGGCAAGACGGCCTTCCTCGATTTCCGCGAGCGGGCGCCGATGGCAGCCACCAAGACCATGTATCTCGACGCCAAGGGCAACGTCGTGAAGGGCGCCAGCACGGATGGCTATCTTGCCGTCGGCGTGCCGGGTTCCGTGATGGGCCTGGAGACGGCCCGCGAAAAATACGGCACGAAATCGCGCGAGGAGCTGATGGGGCCGGCGATCCGCTACGCAGAGGAAGGCTTTACCCTTGACCAGGGCGACGTCGTGGAACTCGGCGGCGGCCAGAAGCGCCTGTCGCGCGATCCGGCAGCGGCCGCCATCTACGTCAAGCCGGAAGGCAAGTCCTTCGCCATCGGCGACCAGCTGCGCCAGCCGGATCTGGCGGCCACCCTGTCTGCGATCGCCGAGAACGGCCCCGACGGCTTCTACAAGGGACGCACCGCCGACGCGATCGTCAAGGCCAGCCAGGACAAGGGCGGCGTCCTCGCCAAAGCCGATTTCGAGCAATACAAGGTGCGCGAACTCGCACCCGTCACCTGCAATTATCGCGGCTATGAGATCATCTCCTCGCCCCCGCCTTCCTCGGGCGGCGTCATCATCTGCGAAATCCTGAACGTGCTCGAAGGCTATCCGCTCTCCTACCTCGGCTATGGTTCGGCCGAAACGGTGCACCTCATGGTCGAGGCGATGCGCCACGCCTATGTGGATCGCAATGCGGCGCTCGGCGATCCCGATTTCGTCGAAAATCCCGTCTCAAAGCTGCTCGACAAGGCCTACGCCAAGGAGATCCGCGACGGCATCGACCCCTACCATGCCGGCGTCTCCAAGGACCTGATGCCGAAGGGATTTGGGGAGAGCCACGAGACCACCCACTATTCGATCATCGACAACGACGGCAACGCCGTTTCCGTGACCTACACGCTCAACGGCTCGTTCGGCGCCGGCGTCGTCGCGCCCGGCACCGGCGTATTGCTCAACAACGAGATGGACGACTTCACCTCCAAGCCCGGCGTGCCCAATCTCTACGGCCTGGTGCAGGGCGAGGCCAATGCCATCCAGCCGAAGAAGACGCCGCTGTCGTCGATGAGCCCGACGATCATCGCCAAGAACGGGAAGCCCTTCATGGTGATCGGCAGCCCCGGCGGTGCCCGCATCATCACCATCACGCTCGAGACGATTGTCAATGTCATCGATTTCGGCATGGACATCCGCCAGGCCATCGACGCGCCGCGCATCCACCACCAGTGGCTGCCGGACAAGGTCTTCACCGAGCCCTACGCGCTGTCGCCCGACACGATACGCCTGCTGACCGGCATGGGCTACAATGTCGCCGTCGACAGGGACTGGCCGATCTGGGGACAGGCCGCAGGGATCATGGTGGGTGGCAAGAGTCTGGCCGAAATCGCCGCCGGCGGCGGTGCGCGCTACAACGGCGCGATGGACAGCCGGGCAGGCTCGGGGACGGCTGCAGGGTACTGAGCCCAATTTTCTAGCGCTCTGCCGATCCTTTGCGGGACGACCAATGCTCGCGAAGGATCGGCAGGTCCAATCCTCGCGAACAAAGCAGTTTGGGAGATGTGGACGGGTCGGCTAGAAGCGGACACCGCCCAAGGTGAAGCCGCCATCGACGGTAATGTCTTGTCCCGTCACGAAGGCGGCATCGTCGGATAGCAGCCACGCCACTGTCCCCGCAATATCTTCCGATCTGCCATTGCGGCGAAGCGGGGTGTGGTTGGCTAAACGTTCGGCAAATGCGGGATCGATGACATCGTCAGCCATCGGCGTGAGGATGATACCCGGATTGATGGCGTTGACGCGGATGTTCCGAGGACCCTGCTCGACCGCGAGCGTGCGCATCATCGCCAGTAGCGCACCCTTGGTGCTGGCATAGGCTCCGGCGCCCGGCATGACACCGCCCGATGTCCAGGAGGCGTTGATGAGAATACTGCCATTCTCCAGAAATGGCAGGCAGGCCTTCATCGTCAGGAATGTACCGCGCAAATTCGTGTCGATCAGCGCATCGAGTTCGTCAGTGGTCGTTTCGGCCAGAGGCTTGAAATCGCCCAGCACCCCGGCATTGGCAAACAGAGCATCCAACTTTCCGAACCGCTCGATACTGGCCTGAACAGCCGACTGCACCGCCTCGCTGTCCGAGATGTCGCAAGCGATCGCCATGGCCGTTCCGCCTGCGGCTTCGATCTCGGAGCGAAGCGTGTCGATCGGGTCAGGCCGACGTCCGACGAGCACAACCTGTCCGCCTTCCTCGACGAGGCGAAGAGCCGCAGCCCGCCCCATACCCGTTCCGGCTCCCGTGATGAAGATGGTCTTTCCCGTATATCTGTTCTGCGTCATGTCGTGCTCCTTGCTACAGCGTCACGACGGGTGTAATTCCGCAACCTGAGAACGATAATCACGAAAATTACTGATTCGTCTGAAAGCAGAAGTATCGAATGGGCCTCTTTCGTTCCATGCAGGTGTTCGTGGCGACCGTGCAGGAGGGCTCGATGAGTGCCGCTTCGAGCCGGTTGGGTATATCGCCGGCCATGGTCGGACAGCATGTCGCGAGCCTGGAGGAACGGCTGGGAACGCGCCTTCTGAACAGGACCACGCGGCGCCAGAGCCTGACGGATTTCGGCAAGACCTATGTCGAGCAGTGCCGTGACATCCTGGAGCGTGTGGCCGTTGCCGATCAGGATGCCGAGGCGGCGCAGGCGGAACCCCGTGGCCAGCTGAAGATCACGGCGCCTACAACGTTCGGCACCGAAGTGCTGATGCCGGCATTGCAGCGCTACCGCGCGCTTGCGCCTGAGGTGACGCTGGATATCACCTTGACGGATCGCAACGTCGATATTGTCGATGAGGGCTTTGACATTGCCTTCCGCATCGGCGAACTTCCCGACAGCCGCCTGATCGCCCGCCGTCTCGCGCCCTATCGGATGATGATTTGCGCCGCCCCGAGCTACCTTTCGAAACATGGCCAGCCCGGCCATCCGGCCGATCTCGCCCATCACGAGGCCATCGGCTTCACGCCGGCAGCGCGCTCGCCATGGAAACTTGCGAAAGGCGACGAGGAGGTGGAGGTGTCACCGCAAATAGCGATCACCGTTAATAGCGGGCAGGCCGTGCGAACGGCTGCACGCGCCGGCCTTGGCGTGATCATGCAACCGGCCATGCTGGTTGGCTCGGACATCGAGGCGGGACTTCTCGTGCAGCTCTTTGCGGACTGGCATCTGCGTGAAAGATCGATGTCCCTGATCTATCATCGCGATCGGCGCATGACGCCCCGGCTTCGCAGCATCATCGCCTTTGCGATTTCTGAATTCGGTACGGCATCAGACGAATAGAAAAGAGCTCAGCGCGAATCATGTCTGTCGACGGTGCCCGTCTCGGCAGAGCCTTCCTCATTCACTCGCGCTCGAGCCTGCCCGCAGACATCAGCTGCAACAAATTCGCTCCATCCCTTCCAATAAGCCTGCCTTTCTATTCAAGCGTACCGGATCTGCGCAATTGCGTATGGTCATATAGCACAACGGGGCGTATACCGACCCAATCACGTCCGGCGCTTGCGCCGTCATCAGATTTGCGGGTCTGTCCTTCGGGCTCCCACCGCATCACCGAGAGCGATAACCGACGATGTCGGATCAGACCTACCCGTCCGCCTCCCGGCCGGCGGCGCCAAATTTTCGGACAATTGCGCTGATCGTCGCCAGTTCGATGTTCATGGAACAGCTGGACGCCACCGTCCTGGCAACGGCGCTTCCGACCATGGCCCGCGACTTCAACGTCGGCCCGCCGGCCATGAGCATCGCGCTGACCTCCTACCTACTCAGCCTTGCGATCTTCATTCCGGCCAGTGGCAAGATCGCCGACCGGTTCGGCTCGCGCACCGTGTTCCGCAGCGCCATTGCCGTCTTCGTGTTCGGCTCCATCCTCTGCGCGCAGGCGCCGACCCTCTCCTTCCTCGTCGTCGCGCGACTGATCCAGGGGATCGGTGGGGCGATGATGATGCCGGTCGGAAGGCTGGTGCTGATGCGCAGCGTCGACCGCAAGGATCTCGTCTCGGCGATGTCCTGGCTGCTCGTGCCGGCGCTGATCGGCCCGATCGTCGGCCCGCCCGTCGGCGGCATGTTCGTCACCTATCTCGACTGGCGCTGGATCTTCTACATCAACGTGCCGATCGGCATTCTCGGGTTCATCCTCGTCAGCATCTTCATCGAGGACGTCAAGGGACCGTCGAACGGGCCCTTCGATCTCTCCGGCTTTATCCTGTCGGGCATTTCGCTCGGATCGCTGCTGTTCGGCTTCGAGATGTCGAGCCGTTCGGGCGAAGGCATGATGGCGATCCTGCTGATTGCCGTCGGCGTGGTTTTCGGCATCGCCTACCTGCGCCATGCCAAGAAGCATCCGTCGCCGATCATGGATTTCTCGCTGATGCGGGTGCCGAGCTTCGGTGCTTCCGTCATCGCCGGGTCGCTCACCCGCATCACCCAGGGCGCACAGCCCTTCCTTATCCCGCTGATGCTGCAACTCGGCTTCGGCATGTCGGCGGCAGCGGCCGGACGCATCGTCATCGCCACTGCCATCGGCTCCATGGCCATGAAGGCGCTGCAATCGCGGGTGCTGAAACGTTTCGGCTTCCGCAACAGCCTGATGGTGTTCGGCGTCATCGGCACACTCGGCTATGCCACCTGCGCCGCCTTCCGGCCCGACTGGCCGATATCGCTGATCTTCGTCATCCTGATGCTCTGCGGTTTCTTCATGTCGTTCCAGTTCACCGCCTACAACACGATCGCCTATGACGAGATCAGCCGCGACCGGATGAGTGCGGCGACCAGCTTCTATACGACCTTCCAGCAACTGATGCTGTCGCTCGGCATCTGCGTGGCAGCGCTCGCCCTGCACGGCTCGATGTTCGTCCAGGACCACTCCAAGGCGGAACTCGACGACTTCTCCGTCGCCTTCATCGTCGTCACCCTGATTTCGATGAGCGCCACGTTCTGGAACTCCCGCTTTTCGAAGACCGCCGGGGCCGAGATGAGCGGCTACAAGAGCAAGCAAGCGACGCCGATCAGTGAACACTGAGGGCTCGCCGCACGCATTGATGACCCTACAGCTTCCGGTTTAGATGCGCTGACGTCACAAAGCGCATAGAGCCCTGGAGCAGACATGGTCGCCGGTATCCATCACATCACGCTGATAACCCGCAAGGTGCAGGCGAACGTCGATTTTTACGCGGGCTTCCTCGGGCTGCGCCTCGTCAAGCGCACGGGCGGCTTCGAGGATGCGACGCAGCTGCATCTGTTCTACGGCGACGCCGCCGGCTCGCCCGGCTCGCTGGTCACCTTTCTCGTCTGGGAAGACGGCTCGCCGGGCCGGGCGGGCTATGGGCAGACCGGCGAAGTCTCGCTGGCAATCGATCCTTTGAGCATCGGCTTCTGGCTGACGCGGTCCCTCACCTTCGGCCTCAAGGTCGAAGGGCCGATGGACGAATTCGGCGAACCCGTGCTGCGGCTGAAGGACCCGGACGGCGTGATCGTCAAGCTGG
>CAZZZI010000226.1:0-7660 GCA_964658415.1 uncultured Sphingomonas sp.
AGCCAGGTGTCTGGCCAAGCCAGCGAACACGGAGTCACCCCATGTACAATGCGAAACGCGATGGCGAACCCAGCGGGCCGTCGAGCGCCATTCCATCCATGGGCGCCATCGAGGGCCGCATCACGGTGCTCGAGGTCGTGGCGATGACGTCGCTGGCGCTGATCCTGCGGGCCGGCGACAAGCATGCCGCCCAGCATGTGCTATCGGTCATCCGCCGGGCGATGCGGGCCAAATGCAACGACATCCACCTCGGAGCCGCCGACGCGGATTCGGCGATCTCCTATGCCCAGGAATTGCTCGACGCGACGTTCGAGAGCATCGAGTTTCCAACCGCAAAATCCATCACCGACGACCTCTTGGTCGCTTGATCCTGGAGCCGGCGTTTGATTGTCCCGGACCTTATGGGATGGGTTCATGGTGAGGCAGATATCAGGCGCGGTGCTGCTGCGCGAAGCGGTCCTCGCAGGAAAGTTCCCCCGATCCCAGGCGCGGGCTCTGACCGCCCGCATGAACGGTGCTTGCTTGCATCCGATAGCCCCAGGGGCAAAGTCCGCCTCGGCTTCCTGCTCGCATCATCGAGCGATGGCTTCCGAGCCTGTATCCTGCCGTTCGGTAGTATGGAGGTTTGCGTTGATTGGAAAAAGCGATGCTGGCTGGGGCGCCTGGATTCGAACCAGGGTATGACGGCATCAAAGGCCGTTGCCTTACCGCTTGGCGACGCCCCAGCATGGTCAGGCGACGCTGCCGCCGAACCGAGGCCTGATTAGCAAAGCATGGCCCCCGTCACAATCACTAAGTTTTGTGCGACACGATATTTTTCTCAACCGCCGCGGACGCTATGCTAGGGCGGGAGGCGAGATCATCTTCGGCGCGTTGCCGGCCCCAGGCCGCAGCGACAATCAGGCAGAGTGACATGGCCAGCCCCGACTTCGACCGCTCCTTCGATCCGGCCTATGGTCGCGCCGTGCCCGTTGCCCCCGGCGTCGAGCGGCTGACCGTCGAAAACCCCAGCGCCTTCACCTTCCACGGCACCAACAGCTACATCGTCGGCAGCGGCGACAGGGTCGCGGTGATCGACCCCGGGCCTGACGGCGATGCGCATTTCGAGACGCTGATGACGGTGCTTTCCGGCCGTGCCGTCAGCCACATCTTCGTCACCCACACCCACCGCGACCACTCGCCGCTTGGCCTTCGCCTGCAGCAGGCAACGGGTGCGGTGACCGTCGGCGCCGGGCCGCACCGGGCGGCAAGGCCGCTGCATCAGGGCGAGACCAATCCCTTCGCGGAAAGCGCCGACACCGATTTCGTGCCCGACATCGCGGTCGGAGACGACCAGACGGTTGCCTGCGACGGTTTTGCCCTGACGGCGCTGCTCACGCCCGGCCATTGCGCCAACCATGCCTGCTTTGCGCTGGAAGGATCGGGCATCGTGTTTTCGGGCGACCATGTCATGGCCTGGGCCACCAGCGTGGTGGCACCGCCGGATGGGTCGATGGCCGATTACATGGCCTCGCTCGAACGCATGCTTGCGCGCGACGACACGCTCTTCCTGCCCGGCCATGGCGGCCCCGTGCGCGAGCCCGCAGCCTTCATGCGCGGCATGCGGACCCACCGGCGGATGCGCGAACGGGCGATCCTCGAGCGCGTCAGGACCGGCGACCGGCTGATCTCAGACATGGTGCGGGCGATCTACCGCGACACGGATGCCCGCCTGCATGGCGCTGCCGCGCTTTCCGTGCTGGCGCATCTGGAGGATCTGGTGGAAAAGGGGATGGTCGCAACCGACGGACCGCCGTCGCTGACCGGCACCTACCGCCCGGCCTCCTAGACGCCCCCCAGGAAAGAATGAGCATGGCGCAAACGAGAGACTTCAGCTACCGCGACGATGCCGCCGTCCCCGATTTCGACGATGGGCGGCCGATCGTCGTCTTCGACGGTGAATGCGTCTTCTGCTCCGCCTGGGTGCGCTTCATCCTGAAGCGGGACACCAGGGCGCAGTATCGCTTCGTCGCCGCGCAGGCGCCGCTCGGCGATGCGCTCTACCGGCACTACGGCCTCGAGACCCGCGACTACGAGACGAACATGCTGCTGGAGAATGGCCGCGCCCATCTGAAATCCGAAGCGACGCTCAGGGTGCTGGCCGGGCTGGGGTTTCCGTGGTCGCTCGCCGGCGCGATCCGCATCGTTCCACGCCGCTGGCGCGACGCCGCCTACAGCTTCATCGCCCGGCACCGGCTCGATATCGCCGGCCGGCGCGACAGCTGCTATGTGCCGACACTGCAGGAGCGCGCGCGGTTTCTCGAGTGAGGCTCAGTTGCCGGCGATGCCGAGCAGCTCGGCATCCAGCGCCTTCAGATAGGCCTGTGCGACGCCGGCGCTGACGCCGAGGTCGTGGGCGCCGTAGCGCGAGGCGACGCGGATGTCGACCAGCGTGGTTTCCGCCTCCTCATGCAGGCGGATCACCACATCCAGCGGCAGGCCGAGGATTTTCGTGCGCGTCTCGCCCTGCAGGGTGACGTCGGTGACGCGCTGGATCAGCGTCGCGATCGGGTCTTCGCCCTCCAGTAAGCCTTCCGGCCGCTTCATCGGGATCGGGCCGATATCGGGCGCCCGGACGATCGGGCCGCCGCGCTGCGGCTTGACCGGCAGATCGTCGATGGTGGGATCGCGCAGCTCCGCGCCCTCGGCCTTGACGAAGACGATGCCGCGCTGGCGGGCGACCTTGCGCACGGCCAGCAGCACGCGATCCATTGCCCCCTCGTAGCGCCGCCCGGTCAGCTCCGGATAGGCGGTCGCCTGTGCCTCGCGGGTCGCAGGCGTGATCGTCGGGTCCCGCGCCAGCCAGAGCGCGTCCGCCCGGGGCTGGGCCAGCCAGGCCGGCGGATTGGAAAAATCGGTCGTCACGTCGAACAGCTTCGGGCGCGTGACGTAGCGCTCCGATGCCAGGCCCAGCAGGGCCAGCGGCAGGGCGGCATAGACCAGCGCCTTCATTGCGGAGACGCCGGCGACGGCGCCCTTCTGCCACAACTGGGCAAGGCCGAACACCGCCAGCAGTACCGCAATGGCCGCAAGGCCTGCCGACAGCAGCAGGAAGAACACCAGATAGGGCGTCGACAGCGTCCCGAAGCGATGATCGAGCAGCGTCAGGATGCACAAGACCAGCGCAAAGGCGGCGATCAGTCGCGCCGCCCTTGCAGCTCCAGAGACAGGTCGATCGAAACGAATGGTCATCGGGGGCTCATCGGACCGGCGGCCGCAGGCAAGGGGTTCAGCCTCTGTGTAGAGCACGATTTTGGTAAACGAAACGTCTTGCTCCGTTACGTCCGTCCCCTGATCGTCGCCTGGGCGGCGGCAAGCCGGGCGATCGGCACGCGGAAGGGCGAGCAGGAGACATAATCGAGGCCGATCGATTCGCAGAAGTGGATCGAGGCCGGATCGCCGCCATGCTCGCCGCAGATGCCGAGCTTCATGTCGTTGCGGGTGCGCCGGCCACGCTCCGCGGCGATCTGGATCAGCTCGCCGACCCCGTCGAAATCCAGCGAAATGAAGGGGTCGTGCTCGATGATGCCTTTGCGCTGGTAGGTGGGGATGAAGGCAGCGGCATCGTCGCGCGACATGCCGAAGGTCGTCTGGGTCAGGTCGTTGGTGCCGAAGGAGAAGAATTCGGCGGCCTCGGCGATGACATGGGCACGAAGTGCTGCGCGCGGCAGTTCGATCATGGTGCCGACGAGGTAGCCGATGCTCATGCCCGCCTCGCCCATGACGGCGGCGGCGACCGCGTCGATGCGGGCTTTGACGTAATCGAGCTCGGATTTGAGGCCGACCAGCGGCACCATGATCTCGGGCACGACCGGGGCGCCGGTAGCGCGGGCCGCCGCGACTGCCGCTTCGAAGATGGCGCGGGCCTGCATCTCGACGATTTCCGGGTGGGAGATCGCCAGCCGGCAGCCGCGATGGCCGAGCATCGGGTTGAATTCGTGCAGGGCGTCGACCCGCTGGCGCAGCGTTGCGGCCGGCATGTCCATGGCCGCCGCCACCTCCGATATCTCCGTATCGGTCTTCGGCAGGAACTCGTGCAGCGGCGGGTCGAGCAGGCGGATGGTGACCGGCATGCCGTGCATGATGGCGAACAGCTCGGTGAAGTCGGAGCGCTGCATCGGCAGCAGCTTGTCGAGCGCGGCGCGCCGTCCGACCTCGTTTTCGGCAAGAATCATCTCGCGCATGACATGAATGCGGTCGCCCTCGAAGAACATGTGTTCGGTGCGGCAGAGACCGATGCCCTCGGCGCCGAAGGCACGGGCGGCGCGGGCATCGGCGGGCGTGTCGGCATTGGTGCGCACTGTCATGCGGCGGGTGCGGTCGGCCCAGGCCATGATGCGGGCGAAATCGCCCGACAGGGCCGGCTGGGTCATGGGCACCGCGCCTTTGAGCACATGGCCGGCCGAGCCGTCGATGGTGATGACATCGCCGCGACCGAAGGTGACGCCGGGGCCGATCAGGCGCTCGTTGCGCACGTCGAGGCGCAGGTTGCCGGCGCCGACGACGCAGGGGATGCCCATGCCGCGGGCGACGACCGCCGCATGGCTGGTCATGCCGCCGCGGGTGGTGAGGATGCCCTCCGCCGCATGCATGCCGTGGATGTCCTCCGGGCTGGTCTCGACGCGCACGAGGATCACCTTGCGGCCCTCCGCCTTGGCGGCGACGGCCTCGTCTGCGGAAAAGACGATGGCGCCGGTGGCGGCTCCCGGCGATGCCGGCAGGCCGTTGCCGACCACTTCCCGGTAGACGCGCGGATCGATGGTCGGGTGCAGCAGCTGGTCGAGCGTGGCGGGATCGATGCGGGCCACCGCATCCTCCTCGCCGATCAGCCCCTCGGCCACCATGTCGACGGCAACCTTCATCGCCGCCTGGGTGGTGCGCTTGGCAACCCGCGTCTGCAGCATCCAGAGCTTGCCGCGCTCGATGGTGAACTCGATGTCCTGCATGTCGCGATAATGGGCTTCGAGCCGGTCGCAGATCCGGCGAAAGCTGTCAAAGGTCGCCGGCATCAGCTTTTCCATCGACGGACGGTCGGAGCCCGACGCCGTGCGGCCGGCCTCTGTCAGGCTTTGCGGGGTGCGGATGCCGGCGACGACATCCTCGCCCTGCGCCTTGACCAGGAACTCGCCATAAAGTGCATTCTCGCCGGTGGACGGATTGCGGGTGAAGGCGACGCCGGTGGCCGATTCGTTGCCGAGATTGCCGAACACCATGGCCTGGACGGTGACGGCGGTGCCCCAGGCATCGGGGATATTGTGCAGCAGGCGGTAGGTGGCGGCGCGCGGGTTCAGCCAGCTGGCAAAGACGGCGCCCACGGCACCCCAGAGCTGGACTTCGGGTTCCTGCGGAAATGTCCGGCCGAAATCTTCCTCGATGACCGCCTTGTAGCGGCGCACGACCGCCTGCCACTCCTCGGCCGAAAGGTCCGTGTCGAATTCGTAGCCGAGCCTGCCTTTCTCGTCCTCGAGGATTTCCTCGAACACTTCGTTGTCGATGCCCATGACGACATCGGCATACATCTGGATGAAGCGGCGGTAGCTGTCCCAGGCAAAGCGCGGATCGCCTGAATCGGCAGCCAGCGCCTCGACGGCGTCATCGTTGAGGCCGAGATTGAGGACGGTGTCCATCATGCCCGGCATCGAGGCGCGGGAACCGGAGCGCACCGAGACCAGCAGCGGGCGTTCCGCACCGCCAAAACGCCGGCCGACGATGGCTTCCATATGCCGGAGCCCGGCCATCACCTGGAGCCGCAGCTCCTCGGGAAAAGCGCGACCTTGATCGAGATAGGCGCGGCAGGCATCGGTGACAACGGTCATGCCCGGCGGCACCGGCAGGCCGAGGCTGCACATCTCGGCCAGATTGGCCCCCTTGCCGCCCAGCCGCTCGCGATCGCCGGCCCGGCCCTCCGCCTTGCCGTCGCCGAATGTATAGACCCACTTGACCATTGCGCATGCCCCTCGAAGGCCGATGGTAATCGATCCCCACGGAATTGAAAGGCGACAAATGCGGCGGAATGTTGCGGTGCGGTAGGAATGGCGCAGATTTGCGCCTGGATGGCCCGCCGATGCGACTTTCGGGCAGACGGCCGGCGGATAACGGGCCTCGGAAAAGGATGCCGGCCGCACTCTTCCTCACAGTTCCTCACAGTGCGGTCCTCTTGAAAATGTAGGCTGCCGGACGTGCACAAACGTCCGCGATACGCGTCAGGTCCGATCGCGGATCGCAGACACCACCGGCACCCCTGGCGCCACCAGATAAATCGCAAGCGGGCTCGAACGAAAAAGCCCTTCGCGGGGTTTAGCACATACGATCAACGCACGAGGAAACCCCAATGAAGTCCATTATAGTGACGGGATTAGCGATCGCCGCCTTGACGACCTCCGCTTTTGCCCAGACGGCCACGCCGCCAACCACGCCTTCCGCGCCTTCGGCCGGACAGGAACAGGCTCCGCCGCCGCCGCACTCTGCCGTGCCGGAAGTGATGAACGACACCCGCGATGCGCCGCCGCCGATGCGGGATCGCGATGCGCCGCCGCCCCCACCGCCCGGTCCTCGCGAAGACGGCATGCGCGGACATCACCGCCCGCCACCGCCATCGAAGGCCGCCCATTTCCGCATCGAGGACGGACGCACGAAGATCGACGTCAAATGTGCGGACGACGAACCGACCAAGGTCTGCGCGGACACGCTGATGCAGATCATCGACAAGCTCGGCGGTTCCTCGAGCCGGTCGGACGACGACCAGTATTGATCGAACGCACGCCAGCCTTTGCGTCACGCCCCGAAACACCGCCAGATCGTCTGGCTGTGTTTTGCCAGGGGCGCTGCCCGGGGCGCTCGGAACCTCCCCGCATATTCGAGTTTGGGGGACAGCGCCGTTAACATTGACTGACCGTCAAAACTGCCCAATTGTCGCGGCGACAACCCGAATTTTCTCCACCGCCAAGCTGGAGACGAGGCTCATGGCCCGACCCAGCAGGTATGGCCCTCCATGCGAAACCGTCATTGCATCGGCGCCCCCCAGCCTCTAGCTTGGCGCGACGATCTCGAAGCACGGCAGGGGCAAATTGGACGCGACAGGGCCAAACGAAACAACTCAAATCGCGGTCATCGCGATCGCTGCCGATCATATCGAGAGCTACCATCGAGCGCTCGACCTCGTGGCGAGGGAGAGGAAATATCTGGCAATGACGGAAGCCCTTCCGCTTGCAGAGACCCGCCAGTTCGTCCTCGACATGATCGCGCAGGGTAATCCCCATGTCGTGGCCGTCGCTGGCGACGAAGTTGTCGGCTGGTGCGACATACGCCCTCATTTCTTTCCGTCGCACCGACATCGGGGCAGCCTCGGAATGGGGATCATCCCGGCCCACCGAGGGGGCGGTCTCGGCAAGCGGCTGATGCTGGCAGCGCTGGAACAGGCAAGGGTCGCGGGCCTCATCCGCATCGAGCTGTCCGTTCACGCCAGCAATCAAAGGGCAATCGCACTCTACGAGAAAGTCGGCTTCCTCAAGGAGGGAGTTCAAAGACGCGGCGTTTGCATCGACGACCGCTTCATCGACACCGTCAACATGGCGCTGTTGCTCGACGAGCAGTGAGGGTTCGCGGGGGGATGCGGCCGAGG
>CAZZZI010000227.1:0-7602 GCA_964658415.1 uncultured Sphingomonas sp.
CAGCATCGCCGTCAGGCCTATCCGACCGGTGTTGAGTAGTGCAGACATGAATTCCCACCGATCGATGACGCCGTACCAATCTGCAACATCAAGACCAATGCGGTGGCAAATTCAAGACCGCGACGCAACCGGCGGCCCGGTTTCGCAAGGTTTTGTGACGGCAACGGCAATTGACATCGGCGCGACCGGCAGCGACAAACCGACATTGCCCATCCTTGCCCCTGCGGCCGTATCTCCTTGACGGAATTTATGATGAAAAACGATATTACCCTGATCGACTACCTCGCTGTCCGACGCTCGACGCCAGCCTTCCAGATGTGCGAACCCGGACCCGGCAGGCAGGAGCTGGAGGACATGCTGCGGCTCGCCTCGCGGGTACCGGATCACGGCAAGCTGGCACCCTGGCGCTTCATCGTCTATCAGGGCGCTGAGCGCGTGAAGATCGGCGAGGCCCTGCTCGCCCTGGCGCTGGAAGCCAAGCCCGATCTGTCGGACGAGATGCGGAAGGTCGAACTCGCGCGCTTTACCCGGGCGCCCGTCGTCATCGCCGTAGTCAGCACGGCCGGCCCGCACGCCAAGGTTCCGGAATGGGAGCAGGTTCTCTCGGCCGGCGCGCTCTGCCTCAACCTTTCGATGGCCGCCAATGCCCATGGTTATGTCGCGAACTGGCTGAGCGAGTGGTTCACATATGACGAACGCGCCCATCCGCTGCTCGGCATCAAACCGGGTGAGAGGGTGGCCGGCTTCATCCACGTCGGTTCCACGACCTTCCCGATCATCGAGCGGCCGCGGCCGGAGCTCAGCGACACCGTGACCTGGGTCGGCAGCGGGGAAGCTTGATGTTCTACAGCACCGATACCAACCGGCACGGCCTCTCCCATGACCCCTTCAAGGCCATCGTGACGCCGAGGCCGATCGGCTGGATCGGCAGCAAGGGCAGGGACGGCTCGATCAACCTGTCGCCCTATTCCTTCTTTAACGCGGTCTGCGACACACCGAAGATAGTCATGTTCTCGTCCCATGGCCGCAAGGACAGCGCGCGCAACGCAGAGGAAACCGGTGTCTTCACCGCCAATTTCGTCAGCCGAAACCTGGTTGACCAGATGAACGCATCGTCGGTCGCGGTGCCCTATGGCGTCGACGAGTTTGCGCTCGCCGGCCTGACGGCCGCAATGGCCGAATTGATCGACGCACCCTATGTCGCCGAGGCCTTTGCCGTGCTCGAATGCAAGGTCACGGAAATCCGCAACCCGATGACGCTCTCCGGCGCGCCGGCCGAGAATTTCATGGTGTTCGGCGAGGTGGTCGGCATCCATATCGACGAGACCATCATCAGCGACGGACGGCTGGATATGGCCCGCGCCCGGCCGATGGGTCGCATGGGCTACATGGACTACAGCGAAGCCAGCACGGTGTTCGAGCTCCTGCGACCGTCCCGACCCCGGTCCTAGTGCTCCCGCATCCGTCGTCCCAGTCATTTCTTCAGCATTACCGCAAGCTTAACGGCTATGGTGAACCAATCATAAACTTTTTGTCGCTAGCCTCAGACTCACAGGAGCGGACGACAGCCGCCTCCCAACATCGAGGCCGGACAATTGATCGTAGAGGCATTTCTTCGCTGGGCGGAAACGGCAAAGGCCGGTGACAGGGCGAGGGCGGCCAATGCGCTCGGCCGGGCCTATCTCGGCCAGACGATGCCGGCTGCCGAGCGCGATGCCGCCGAGAAGGCGATGACCTTTCTCCTGGACGATCCATCGCCGCGCGTCCGCCTGTCCCTGGCCGAAGCGCTGGCCCATGCGCCCGGCGCGCCGCGCAATGTCATCCTGTCGCTGGCGTCGGACCAGCCGGAAATCGCAGCCCAAGTCATCCTCTGCTCGCCATTGTTCAGCGACGCCGACCTCGTCGATCTCGCATCGCGCGGCGACGGCGTCGCCCGGGCGCTGATCGCATCGCGCGGAATGCTCGGTGCATCGGTCGTCGCGGCCATCGCCGAGATCGGCGATGAGGAGGAAGTCCTCTGCCTCCTGGAAAATGGCGGTGCATGCTGGTCGCATGCCTCGTTGAAGCGCGTCACGGATCGCCTCGGCCATTGCGCCGAAGTCCGGCGCCTGCTGCTGGAGATGTCCGGATTGCCCGGCGAAGTCAGGCATAGCCTCATGCAGCATGTCAGCGATGCGCTCTCGGCCCACCCGCTCGTTCAGGCAACGCTTGGCCCGCGGCGTCTCAGCCACGCCGCCCGCGAGGCAGGCGAGGCTGCAACGGTGACCATCGCCGGCGCTGTGCAGCACGATGAAATCGCCGGCCTCGTCGAACATCTGCGGCTTGCCGGACGCCTGACGCCCGCTTTCCTGATGCACGCGCTGTGCAGCGGCAAGGTCGAGTTCTTCGCAGGCGCCGTCGTCAACCTGTCGGGCTGCAACGAGCGTCGTGTCCGCTCCATTCTCGGGACCGGACGCATGCACGCGGTGCGCGCCCTCTATGAGGCCGCTGGCCTTCCCCGCGATATCAGCACGCTGTTCGTCGAAGCGACCATGCTCTGGCGTCGTGCCTCACGATCGACCGTCGGAACCATGCTCGACAGCGTCTCGCAGCGATTGCTGCATCGCCTCGGTCGCAGCGACGCCGCCTCCAGCGCCGCCAGCGACCTCATGGTGATGGTCGAGAAGCTGCATATCGCAGAACAGCGCCAGACCGCGCGCAGTTTCGTCTCCGAGACCATGCCCTTCGCGGCCTGACAGCGCGGCAAACCTTTCACTCTGGCGTTTCGGCCTCGGCAACGAAGGCGCGGATGATTTCCGCAAGCAAACCCGCCTGTTCGACGCAGACAATGTGTCCGGCGCCCTTGATCAATTCGTAGCGTGCATCGGGAATGCGCTTGGCCATCGCGAGCACGAGGTCGGGCGGCGTGGAGCCGTCCTCATCGCCGGCGACGCAGATCGTCGGCACGGCGATGGCGGAGACCGCGCTCCCGTAATCCGCATCCCTGAGGGCAGCACAGGTGGCGGCATAGCCGACCGCGGGCTGGCGGATCAGCATATTGCGGTATCCGCCAAGCTCCATATTCTCCGGCCGGCGGAAGGCTGCGGTGAACCATCGCTCCATGAGCCCGTCCGCAAGCGCCTCGATGCCACCGGCCTCGACTGCGGCGATCCGCTCGTCCCAGAGTTCGGGCGAGCCGATCCGTGTCGCGGTTCCGCAGAGGATCAGGCCACGCACCAGATCCGCGCGGCGCTGATAGAGCGACTGGGCAATGAGCCCGCCGACGGAAAGACCGCAGACATAGGCATTCTTGACGGAAAGCATGTCGAGAAGGCCGGCGAGATCGCTGGCGTGATCCTCGATCGCGTAGGGCACCTGGCCGATATCCGACAGGCCATGCCCACGTTTGTCGTAGAGCACGATAGCGAAATCACCCACGAGCCGCAGGATGACGTCGCGCCATATGCGAAAGTCGGTCCCGAGCGCATTGGCAAAGACAATCGTCGGCTTGTCGGCCGGCGCGCCGATGATTTGATAATGGATCAATACATCGTTGATGCGGGCAAACTGCATGGGTGCTCCTCACGATTGCTTTCGGGTTTCCCATTGCCGGGGTGGCAACAGGCGCTGTCTTGCCACGGCGACGCCCGCCGGGCAAAGCGAAATCAAGCGCTTGCCACCGCAACCTGGACATCCCACCTCCCGGGAGTGTCGGGAACGCCGCGTCTCGAGCACGAGATTTCAGCCTCGGAAAGGGCAAGCCCGGGAACAATAGCAAACCGACACTGTTGTCCCACCATCGCCGCAGGAGCCATCTTAAAGGCGCTTCGAAAATTGGGACGTCCATGCAGAACATTCAACAAAGCCTCAAAAACCTTGCCCGCCAGCACGGTATAGCCCTTCGCAGACCATCCGCGGACGGGAGCACGGCACCTGTGTCCGACGCCACCCTGCGTATGATGCTGGCCGCCCTCAAGGTCCCCGTCGGAGAGGGCGTATCCCCGACGACGCCCTCGATCTGCTATCTGCCGGACGAACTCGTGGAACATCCTTGCTGGGGCCTCAGCCTGCAGCTTTACGAGCTTCGCTCGGCGCGCAACTGGGGCATCGGCGATTTCACCGACCTCGAGGCCTGCTGTGATCTGGCGGCCCCGCTGGGCGCCGATTTCATCGGCCTCAACCCGTTGCACGCGCCGTTTACGGCCGATCCCGAGCGCTGCAGCCCCTATGAGCCGTCGAACAGGCAGTTCCTGAACCCCTTCTATATCGCGGTCGACGCCGTGGAAGGCTTCGTGTCGACACCCGCACTGGAGGAGCGCCTCCGGAATCTGCGCGGCACGGAGCTGGTCGATTACGGACAGGTCGCAGCGGTCAAGCTCGACGTGCTCGGCGATCTCTGGAGGGCCGGGAAGGGCGGTCGCGGCCATCCCGAGTTTGCAGCCTATGTCGAGGACGGTGGCGTCGGCCTGCACAGGCACGCCCTGTTTGAGGCAATCTCCAACGACATGCGGCGGCAGGGACGAGGCACCGGCTGGCACGCCTGGCCCGAGGCGTTCCGCACCCCGTTCTCGGATGAGGTTCGCACGTTTGCCGAGGACCACGCCGAAGACGTCCTCTTCCATCAATGGCTGCAGTGGCTGGCACATTGCCAGCTGACCAAGGCCGGCGCCCGCGCCAGGGAGACAGGCATGCGCATCGGCCTCTATCTCGATCTTGCAGTCGGCGAAGCGCTGGACGGATCGGCCACCTGGAGCGATCCGGACGTCTACGTCGCAGGTGCCAGCGTCGGCAACCCGCCGGAACCCTTCGCGACCGAGGGGCAGGACTGGCGCCTGGCAGCCCTCCTGCCGGACGCGATTGCAACCGGCGACGCTTCGCCGTTTCACAAGTTGCTGGCCGCCGCCATGCGCTATGCCGGGGCGATCCGCATCGACCACGCCGCCGCCCTGTCGCGCCTGTTCCTGGTGCCGACCAGCGGCGGCCCGGCCGACGGTGCCTACGTCTCCTATCCGCAGGAAGACCTGCTGCAGGTCCTGTCGAAGGCATCGCGCCAGTACCGCTCGATCGTCATAGGCGAAGACCTCGGCAATATCCCGGGCGGCCTGCGCGAGGATCTTGCCGACTCGAAGATCCTCTCCTACCGCATCCTGTCCTACGAGCGGGACGGGCAGGGCTTCATCGCGCCGGAGGCCTATCCGGCGCTGGCGCTGGCCTGCGTGTCGACCCATGACCACCAGACATTCACGGGCTGGTGGCGTGGCGAGGACATTGCCCTACGCTCCGAGCACGGCCTCGTGCCGGACGAAATGACCAAGGCCCATGAGCGCGAAAGGCAGGCCGAGCGCGACGACCTGATTCGCGCCTTTTCGGGCTCTGACGTCCACGACCCGGCCTCGAAAGCGAGCGATGACGATCTTGTGCTCGCTGTCGCTGCCTATCGATATATCGCGGAGACACCGTCGTCGCTGGTCGCCGTTAGGCTGGCGGATCTCACTAACGAACCCAACCCGACCAACATCCCCGGGACAAACACGAGCTACCCGAACTGGAAGCCCAAGCTGTCCCTTCCGATCGAAGAGCTCGACCAGGCTCCGCTTTTCATGGAGATCGTCAAGGAGATGCGGCGGATTAGGCCGAGACACTCGGCGTAGCGCCCCGCAGCCAGCCGGCGTCGGCGGGCAGGGGCCTGCCGCTGCCGCCGAATCGCATTTCTCTAGCCGCCGCCACCGCCCATGGTTACGGACATGAAGGCGCGGAAGGTCGCGGCCGCGGCCGCCATGGGCCGGGACCGGGCCCATGCAAGGCCGACATCCATGCTTGGAACGGGTTCGATCAGCCGGCGTCCCTCTATCCGCTGTCCTTCCAGCGACCAGGGTCGATAGACCATGTCCGAAAGAATCGTGACGCCGACACCGGCAGCGACGAGCGAACGAACGGCCTCGACGGAACTTGTCGTGAGCACCGCCTTCGGCTTCTGCCCGACCGCGTCCCAGTAACGGTTGGCGGTGGTGCTGGCTTCGTCGACGGTCAGCATCACGTAGTCCTCCTGTGCGACGTCGGCGAGACTGATCTCGCTGCGGGACAGGAGATGATGATCGGCCGAAAGCCAGAGCCGTCGTGACGAGCGCAGCAGAAGCTCCTGGTCGAGTTCGTCGGTGTTGGCAAGGTTCGATACCAGCATGATGGCGATGTCGAGGTCGCCGTCGGCCAGCTGCCGCTCGACCTCGGCCCGCGGCAGCTCCCTGACCTCGACCGATATATGCGGATAGGTCTTGCGAAAGCGGGCATAGTATTTCGACATGAAATATCCGGTCACCGTATAGGTCATGCCCATGGTTATCTTGCCGGAAAATTCGGCACGCTCACGGAGCGGACTGTGCACCGCAGCAGCGACCGCGCCGGTGATGATGCGGGCGTGGTCCAGGAAACGGGCACCTTCCAAGGTCAGGCGCACCCCGCCATGGGTTCGCTCGAGCAGCCGCACGCCTAGCTCCTCCTCCAGCGATTTGATCGCCGTTGTCACTGCGGATTGCGAGATATTCAGGTTTACGGCGGCGTGACTGACCTGGCCGCTCTCTGCAGAGGCAATGAAATAGTCTAGCTGTTTCAGCGTGATACTCATGCTTTCTCACCTTTTGCATACGTATCTATTTTTTAGATATTACATTCCAAAAATTACTATTTCACAAGTGCAAAAAGCTCGGACAAGATTTGTGCAACGCCGCAAAGACGGCAGCTTACAAGGGGTTCTAAACGATGAGCGTCACGCTGAATTGTGACATGGGGGAGAGCTTTGGCCTCTTCCGACTGGGCGACGATGCCGGCCTGATGCCTTTGATCGACGTCGCGAACGTTGCCTGCGGCTTCCATGCCTCCGATCCCGACCATATGCGCACCGCCGTCCGCCAGGCCAAGCAGAATGGCGTCAAGGTGGGAGCGCATCCGTCGCTTCCCGATCTCCAAGGCTTCGGCCGGCGGGAGATGAAGATGAGCCGCGAAGAGATCGCGAACTCCGTTCTCTACCAGATCGGTGCGTTGGTGGCCTTCCTCAAGGCCGAAGACATGCCGCTCCATCACATCAAGCCGCATGGCAGCCTTTACGGCATGGCAGCGCGGCAAGAAGAGATCGCGCACGGCATCTGCGATGCCGCCGAGGTCTTCGGCGTGCCGCTTTTCGGCATGACCGGCACGTTCCACGAAAGCGTCTACCGCCAGCGCGGCATGCATTTCGTCCCAGAGTTCTACGCGGATCTCGACTACGCTCCGGGTGGAGCGCTGATCGTGACGCGCGAGCACGAGGCGAAGGATCCGCAGGAAATGGTCGAGCGCTGCATCCGGGCCTTGACCGAGAAGCAGGGCACCGCAATCGACGGCAGCTTCTTCCCAGTCGAATGCGAAACCATCTGCGTGCATTCCGACACGCCGAACGCTATTGATATTGCCAAGGCCGTGCGCAGCGCGATCGCCCCCTGGCACTGACTTCGGCTGCCGCCCTTAGGGCGGCTCTATCGCCTGCATCCATCTTGCATTGTCGGAACAGGAGTCCCAAGCCATGACGCAGATCCTTTCACCACTTCCCGGAACGTTCTATCGCAGTGCAGCACCAGGGCAGCCTCCCTTGAA
>CAZZZI010000228.1:0-7555 GCA_964658415.1 uncultured Sphingomonas sp.
GCCGTGCCGCAACTCGGAGGTGACGGCTGAGAGCGTGCGCAGCACCGGCCCGAGGAAGGACTAACGGGTCATCCTGCTGATGACATCGACATAAATGGTTTATGGTCCAGCGCCATACGGATGACACGGTTGCGAACTTCAGGTGAAATTGTTCGTTGTCTAGCTCATGATGGCTCCACTTTCTCAGAAGTTGGAGCCTCCGCCAAACCGGGCGCGGTCCACCCGTCGCAGGCAGATGCGGAGACCAGCAGCTCCGAAAAGGCCGACATCGCCCTTTAGCCGGATCCTGTCCTCCCCTCGTTTCGCTGCTGACGGTCCGCGATGGCATGCTGGCGCCCCCCCGGTGCAGCCTTGCTGCCCACACTGCTTGTTGCCGAAGATTCCGAGGCCGGCCTGCCTTTTGGGGAGCGCGTGACGGATCGTCCTTAGCTCCTGGCGTTGCGGAGCCCATAGAGGCAAGTTTTGGTTGCAATGTAACGCTGCCGAATATTTAGACGCTCTCCAATCATGAAGCATTTCGCGCCATTGTTGCTTGACAACGTGCCGCTGATCCCTCTTTCTGATGTAATCCAATAAAACAGACGCATGTCCGATATATTGGACACCAAGAACCGAAACAGAGGGAACGTCATGACATTTTCTATTCGTATTGGCCTGATTGCGCTGGCGGCCGCAGCGACCCTTTCCAGTCCCGTCCTTGCGGACGGCAGCAAACTCGATGAGGTGCTCGCCCGCGGCCATCTCGTCATGGGAACCGGCAGCACCAATGCGCCATGGCATTTCAAAAGTGCCGACGACAAGCTTCAGGGTTTCGATATCGACATGGGCCACATCGTCGCCAAGGCTCTCTTTGGCGATCCCGACAAGATCGAATACGTCAACCAGTCGTCAGACGCCCGCATCCCCAACATCACGACCAACAAGGTGGATATCACCTGCCAGTTCATGACCGTGACCGGAGAACGCGCCCAGCAGATCGCCTTCACGATCCCTTACTACCGCGAAGGTGTGGGCCTGATGCTGAAGGCCGGCGGCCAGTATGCGGACTATGCGGCGCTGAAAGCTGCAGGGTCTTCCGTCACCATCTCCGTGCTGCAGAACGTCTACGCGGAAGCCATGGTGCACGCCGCACTTCCGGATGCCAAGGTTGACCAGTACGATTCCGTCGACCTGATCTACCAGGCGCTGGAATCCGGCCGCGCCGATGCTGCCGCGACCGACCAGTCCTCGCTGGCTTGGTACATGACGCAGAACCCTGGCAAGTACAAAGATGCCGGCTACGGCTGGAATCCCCAGACCTACGCTTGCGGCGTGAAGCGCGGCGACCAGGACTGGCTGAACTTCGTCAACACCGCCCTCCACGAGGCAATGACCGGCGTCGAGTTCGACACCTACGCCAAGTCCTACAAGACCTGGTTCGGCAAGGACCTGGCGCCGCCGCAGATTGGTTTCCCGGTCGAGTTCAAGTAATCGCTGACTGGGAGCGAGTATTTTTCTCGCTCCCTCTTCGGGAAGGTGGCCTATCATGGGTTATACGCTGAATTTCTCCGCAGTCTGGCGAAATTTCGATTTTCTTCTAAGTGGATTGGCCCTGAGTCTCGGACTGGCCTTCGTCTCGATCCTGATCGGCGCAGCGATTGGGCTGGTCGTTGCTTTTGCGCTACTCTCGAAAAAGCAAATCGCTGTAGCGCCGGCGCTCTGCTACGTGACGCTGATCCGCAACCTGCCGATCCTGGTGCTGGTGCTGTTTGCCTATTTCGCGCTGCCCCAGATGGGATTTCGCCTCGACAAGACCAAGACTTTCATCTGCGTTCTCTCCCTGTATTCAGGGGCGTACCTGGCGGAAGTCTTTCGCGCGGGCTTGCTGTCTATCCCGAGAGGGCTTTCCGAAGCCGGCCAGGCAATCGGATTGACCCCGATGCAGATTCGCACGTCGATCGTCGCGCCGCTGATGCTGCGTAATGTCTTGCCGTCGCTGTCTTCGACAATCATCTCGCTGTTCAAGGATACGTCGCTCGCCGCAACGATTGCCGTGCCGGAACTGACATTCGCGGCACGCAAGATCAACGTCGAGAGCTTCCGCGTCGTCGAGACGTGGATGGTGACCACCGCCTTCTACGTCGCAGCCTGTTTTCTCATCGCAGCCGTCATGCGCGTGGTCGAACGCCGGCTGGCATTGCCGAGGTAAGCCGATGAACCATACCCTCTTCGAACAGATATGGATCGCGCGCTACGTCATCTTCAGCGGGTTGATGATGACCATCTCGATCTCACTGTTGGCCATCCTCGCAGGATCGGGGGCTGGCGTTTTTCTCGGATTGGCTCTCGTCTACGGGAACCGCGCGATCCGCCTGGTGGCGCGCGTCTACACGGATATCATCCGCGGCACGCCGGTTCTGGTGCTCGTCCTGTCCAGCTATTACATGTCGAGTGCCGTCGGACTTGAGCTCGGTCCCTTCTCCGCGGGCGTATTGGCACTGGCAATCTTTTGCTCGTCGCATGTCGGTGAAATCGTGCGCGGCGCCCTTCAGGCAATCCCGTTGGGCCAGACGGAGGCTGCCAAGGCGATTGGCCTGACCTTCCGGCAGACGTTCACCTCCGTTCTGTGGCCGCAGGCGCTGCGACAATGCCTTCCTGCCTGGGTCAATACTGCGGCCGAAATGGTCAAGGCCTCGACACTGCTGTCGGTGATCGGCGTTGCCGAACTGCTGCTGCGGACCCAGGAGATCATCTCACGCAACTTCATGAGCCTGCAGTTCTACTTTCTCGCAGGCGCTCTCTATTTCCTCGTGAATTTCGGCATCGAACGCTTCGGCAAGTTTGTCGAACGCAAAACCGCGTTGCCATCCTAAGGAGCCAGTTTCATGGTCAAGAATATGCTTGAAATCAGGGGCCTGCGGAAAAGCTACGGCCACCACGAAGTGCTGAAGGGCGTCGATTTCGCCGTGCAGGAGGGCGAGGTCATCTCGATCATCGGTTCCTCCGGCTCCGGCAAGACCACGATGCTTCGCTGCGTCAACATGCTGGAGGAGTTTCAGGATGGCACGATCAGCCTCGATGGCGAAGACATCGGCTATCATGGCGAAGGCAGCGCGCGGCGACGCAAGAGCGAAAAAGAAGTCGCCCGTCAGCGCTCGCTCACTGGCATGGCCTTCCAGCAGTTCAATCTTTTCCCCCATATGACCGCCTGCGAAAATGTCATGCTCGGCCTCATCAAGGTGAAAAAGATGGCCAAGCCCGAGGCGAGAGCGATTGCCGAGCGGTGGCTCGATCGGGTTGGTCTTTCTTCCCGAACCAGCCACTACCCCGGCCAGCTCTCCGGCGGGCAGCAACAGCGTGTGGCGATTGCCCGCGCGATCGCGATGTCTCCCCGGCTGATGCTGTTCGACGAAGTAACGTCGGCGCTAGATCCGGAACTGGTGGGAGAGGTGCTTCAGGTCATCAAGGGACTGGCTGCGGACGGAATGACCATGCTGCTCGTCACGCACGAAATGCGCTTCGCCCATGAGGTGTCCTCCAGGGTCGTTTTCATGAACCAGGGCGTCATCTGCGAGGAGGGCGACCCGCGGGAAATGTTTATCAGGCCGCAAACCGAGCGGCTCGCCGAATTTCTAAAGACTTCAGGTTTCAACTGAGCGGGAAATGAAAATATGACGATCAAGCGTTATGGTGCCGGCGAAACCGGTGCCGGCGGTCAGCCGCTCCCCTTTGCCCGGGCGACGGAAGCCGCCGGCTGGCTCTATGTCTCCGGTCAGGTTCCGATGGAGAAGGGCGAGATCGTGCCTGGCGGCATTGTCGCCCAGAGCCACAAGGCAATCGAGAACCTGATTGCCATCGTCGACGAGGCCGGCTACAGCCTGCAGGACGTGGTGCGCGTCGGCGTATGGCTCGACGATCCCAGAGATTTCTGGAGCTTCAACGGCGTCTACGCAGGGTATTTCACCGAGAATCCCCCCGCCCGTGCTTGCGTCCAGTCCCGCATGATGGTCGATTGCAAGGTCGAATTGGATTGCGTGGCCTATCGCGCGGACCGCGCCTGAGAATTGGAGAACTGCATGGCTGAGGCTGCTGTCGAGATAACATCAAGACGCACCAGAGGACTGGATCGCGCATTCGAAATCCTTGAATTCCTGCGGGTGAAGCGTCAGCCAATGCGGCCGAACGAGATCGCGACCGAAATCGGCGCGCCGCGTTCGTCCATATACGAACTCGTCAATCTGTTGCTGGCCCAAGGCATGCTCGATTATCACGGAGAGGACGGGCGGGTCTTCCTCGGGCGTCGCCTGTATTTTCTGGGAACCGCCTACGCCGAGCATTTCGACCTCATGCGTGAATGCGAACGCATGCTGATCCGGCTGGCCGAGGAGACACGCGAGACCGCCCAGATGTGCCTCCTGGAGGGCAATAAATACACCGTTGCCATGATGCGGGAGGGGATTCGTCCGTTTCGGATCTCGTCCAATGTCGGCGAACTCGTTTCCATCCCTTGGACGGCATCCGGCCGACTGCTGATCTCACACCTATCGGATCGTGAAATTCTCGCTCTGATCCCGCCGGAAGACTTTACCTTGCCGAGCGGAAAGCGCCTGGATCCGACTGTTTTCATTGCCCAGGTCCGCAAGGCGTCCCAGGACGGATACTTCACGTTCAACAGTGCAGTCGAGGACTTCACCCATTGCCTTGCCGTGCCGATCTATCAGGCGGGCGGCAACTGTGTCGCGACGCTTTGTCTGGTTGCGCCGCGCGAAGACGGCCTGCGCAACAGGCTATCCTACCTCGAGAGCCTGCTGTCCGCAGCCGACGAAGTCTCCTCCAAACTCGGCTTTACCACCCAGCGGAAGACCGTTGCCGGTTGATGCCGCAGGCAAGACGTCGGTGCTGTCCGACGATAGGCGAGTTTTAAGAGGACCAGACAACGCAACCTGAAAGTCTCGCGGAGATTCGCGACTATTCACCTTGCGATGCCTGCAGACGTTATTGCCCGTCGGTTTCTTTCTGAACAGCAAGCTGCCTCGGCTGATCGCCGGGATCGCTGCAAGTACCGAAGCAATATCGTTCTACCCGGCGATGCGGCGCAGGCGTGCCAGGTCACCGTCTATCTTTGTCATCATGCCGCGCTGGGAATTGACCATGCCGCCGACCTCGGACATGGCGCCATTGATCTTCTCGAAGCCGGAAAAGACGCTGGTCAATTGCTTGGCGATCTCGGCGTAGCCCTCGCGGGCCGAAGTCAATCGGTTCTCCGAATATTTGACATTGTTGCCGAGGATGCCGATGCTCGATTCCACTTGCGCAAGCGCCTCGCGGCTCTTGTCGAGTGTCGCCTTGGTGTTGCTGGCAAGCGCTCTCACCTCATTGGCGACGACCGCAAACGAGCGCCCCGCCTCGCCTGCGCGGGCCGCCTCGATCGTTGCGTTGAGCGACAGCAGGTTCGTCTGCATGGTGATCTTGTCGATGACCTCGACGATGTCGTGCAGTTGGCGGGTGGTATTGGCGACCTTCTGAAACTCCGCGGCGAGCAGACCCGTCTCAGATTCGTCCGATACGGCGACAATGCGCTCTTCCATCTCCAGCCGTATACCCTGCACGTTCTGCCGCGCCTCGTCGGTGCGCCCGATGACGTCATCCAGTTGCGAAGCGAGGTTGGAGGTCTGGCTGATGAAACCGATCAGCCGGCCGATCAGCTTGTTGCGCATCTCGTTGATGCTCTGCTGCTGCCTCAGGCGCGATTGCGTGAAGTAGCTGGCAAAGCGGGCGTAGTGGACCGGGAAATCATCGATATAGTGATCATGGAAAAGGTCGCCCTCCGCGACCCGGAAAAACACCAGTGCGGTGAGCGTCTGGTTGACATTGATGCCGAGAAGTTCGCCGAACGTGGAAAAGCCGGCAGCCGGAATTCCCCACATCTGGTTCAAGCCCTGCAATTCCTTGCCGTTTCCAAGGCGCCGGAGGATGCAGTCGTTGACCATCGCCCCGATCGGCTCTGGCTTGCCATGCATGAATTTCTCAAGATCGCTGCGGGTCTGCCTGACAAAATCCGTCGCGCGGACAAGATGCAACTCGTCGCCCGGATTGACGTCGCAGTAAAAACCGACGCTGCCGGCGGCGACATCTATCCCGGAGATCGAGCGGACGAAAAACTCGTCCTCTATGGAGACGGCGAAGGTGTAGCCGTTCAGCTTGCTGGCGAGGTCCTGGGGCGCGCATTGCATCATCGCGCACAGCGCGTTGACGATCGGCACGATTTCCACGCTGCCGGGATCCAGCGCGGCGGTCACCTTGCGTGTTTCCGGGCAGGCTTCGATGACGACGATCGACTTTCCGGTCGGAACGAAGTTCTGGCTCTTGAGGACGCCGAAGCGCGTGCCTGCGGCAACCTTTGCAAAGATGATCACGGCATGGTTTTCGACGATCCTGGTGCCGTCGAAGATATAGGTGTTGCGGAAATCGAGCTTGCCGCCGGCGGACCCGCCGATGAACAGGCAGGGAAAGCGGCCGGATTGGTAGATGGCCTCCATCAGGTAGTTTTCCGACGCGGACAGGCCGTCCACGAAGGTCAAGGCGACGGTGTCGTCGGCGCGGATGGCAAAGGGCAGCCGAACGCGCTTGAGATCGGCAACGATCTCGCCGATGCGTTGGAAATGCGATTTGGTCGGCGTTCCCTTGCGGATATCGTCGTTGGCAAGCGAAATCGTCTGGATGGAAATATCTTCGAACACGACCGATCCGAAGATCTGCAGCACGACATTGTCCCAGGTGGCGGTCGATGCGCAATAGAGAGGCGTGCGCGCGTCTTCTGTCTCGCAGATCTCGCCGGCCGTCGTCATCGCGACAAACCGGACCGCGCCGCAACGCTGCCGGATACGATCGCAGACCGCTGCAAAATCGACATGGGGAGAGATATAGGCCATCACCAGGGCGGCAGGCTGCCCGTCGATTTCCGCTATCGGATCGGTGATGCCCGACAGGTGGGAGTCCGTCCGCACCACCTTTACTGACGACAGCGGGACGTCGGGATCCAACACCCCGACCAATCGATCTTCCGGTTCAGGTCGCGGCTGAAGCTGCGGCTGAAAAGCTGGAGCTGGCGCCTCTACGGCGGCCAACGAGCGGTTTGTCTTCCTGAAGCCAAGAACAGATATCCTCCCACGATTTGTGATAGCTTACGCTTCGACCACTTAAGAATACTTGATTAGCAAGAGCTAAAAATATGAGGCTTGTCCCTCGCTCCATCTGCTTTTCGACTATGCTTGATCTACACCGCTATCGCCATGTTGTTCGCAACGCGCCATCTCATTGCTCTATTACATGGCTCACGCCATCCTTTTTCCATCGGCGTCGAAGACGTGCATGTGTTGCGGCGGGAACAGCGTGGAGACCTTCGGTCCGGCCCTCAAGACGGCACGATCGAGCGTGAAGATCTTGAAGGGCACGCCATGCAGCGAGAGGTGGACGATGATGCCAAATCCCGTCGGCTCGATCAGCACGACGTCAGCCTCAATGCCCGATCCGTCGGATGTCAGCCCCACATGCTCGGGCCGGATCCCCAGCGTCA
>CAZZZI010000229.1:0-7548 GCA_964658415.1 uncultured Sphingomonas sp.
AAGCTGCAGAAGGACGCCAAGATCCGTCGCGTCGTCATCTGCTCGGGCAAGGTCTATTACGACCTTTTGGAAGAGCGCGAAAAGCGTGGCGTCGACGACGTCTACCTGCTGCGCATCGAACAGCTCTATCCGTTCCCCGCCAAGGCGCTGATCAACGAGCTCAGCCGCTTCCGCAATGCAGAGATGGTCTGGTGCCAGGAAGAGCCGAAGAACATGGGCGCCTGGTCGTTCATCGACCCCTATCTGGAATGGGTGCTCGCCCATATCGACGCCAAGTACCAGCGCGTCCGCTACACCGGCCGTCCGGCTGCCGCCTCGCCGGCGACAGGCCTGATGTCGAAGCACCTCGCCCAGCTGGCCGCCTTCCTCGAGGACGCCCTCGGCGGTTGAAAATCGGTCGGGGGAGAGGCCCGCAAGGTCTCTCCCCCGCATCCCGTAATTGATGACGTCTGCTGCCGCGCTACATCAGATCATTCTGCGGCTGCGGCCGGAGCGCCGTCCCACTGATAACGATCAAAAATTCAGGATTTGAACATGGCCACTGAAATTCGCGTACCCACCCTCGGCGAGTCCGTCAGCGAAGCGACCGTCGGCACTTGGTTCAAGAAGGTCGGCGACGTCGTCAAGATCGACGAGCCGCTTGTTGAACTCGAAACCGACAAGGTGACGATCGAAGTGCCGTCGCCGATCGCAGGCACGCTTTCGGAAATCGTTGCCCAGGCTGGCGAGACCGTCGGTCTCAATGCGCTGCTCGGCCAGATCGCTGCCGGTGGTGCCGCAGCAGCCCCTGGTGCTGCCGCCCCTGCCAAGGCCGAGCCTGCTGCTCCTGCGGCCGCCGCGCCGGCCGCTTCCGTTTCGGCACCGGCTGCACCTGCCGCACCGACATCGATGCCGCCGGCGCCTGCTGCTGCCAAGATGATGACGGAGAACAACGTTTCCGCCGATCAGGTGGACGGATCAGGCAAGCGTGGCCAGGTTCTGAAGGGCGATGTGATCGCCGCCGTGGCCAAGGGCCTTTCGGCGCCGGCTGCCGCTGAGCCTGCCAAGGCCGCACCGCGTGCGCCGACTTCAGTCGAAGACGCGCCGCGCGAAGAGCGCGTCAAGATGACCCGCCTGCGCCAGACGATTGCCCGTCGCCTGAAGGACGCGCAGAACACCGCTGCCATGCTCACCACGTACAACGAAGTGGACATGACGGCCGTGATGGCTCTGCGTACGAAGTACAAGGACATCTTCGAGAAGAAGCATGGCGTGAAGCTCGGCTTCATGGGCTTCTTCACCAAGGCCGTGACCCATGCGCTGAAGGAACTGCCTGCTGTCAACGCCGAGATCGACGGCACCGACATCATCTACAAGAACTATTGTCACGTCGGCATGGCTGTCGGCACTGACAAGGGTCTCGTCGTCCCGGTCATTCGCGACGCCGACCAGATGACGGTTGCCGAAATCGAGAAGGACCTCGGTCGTCTCGCCAAGGCTGCCCGCGACGGCACGCTGTCGATGGCTGACATGCAGGGCGGCACCTTCACCATCACCAATGGTGGCGTCTACGGCTCGCTGATGTCCTCGCCGATCCTCAATGCGCCGCAGTCCGGCATCCTCGGCATGCACAAGATCCAGGAGCGCCCGGTCGTCGTCGGCGGCCAGATCGTCATCCGTCCGATGATGTATCTCGCACTCTCCTATGACCACCGCATGGTCGACGGCAAGGAAGCCGTCACCTTCCTGGTCCGCGTCAAGGAAAGCCTCGAAGATCCGGAACGCCTGGTTCTCGATCTCTAATCACTGGCCGGGCCGCATTTTGCGGCCCGCTTCCATTTCGGAAAGTCCTGATGTCCTTTCAATTGACCTATCTGCTCTGGAGCGCGGCGCTCGCCTTCATCTACCTGACGGCGCAGGCGACCGCGTTTCGCCTGCAGATCGGCGTCAAGGCTGCCAATTCCACGCGTGACGACGAGCCGCAACCCAACCTGCTGACGGGTCGGGCCACCCGTGCGCTGCGCAACTTCCAGGAAACCTATCCTGCCTTCATCGCACTCAGCGTGGTTGCCTTGTACGGCAACCATGACAGCGCGCTGCTTTCCTGGGGCACGGGTCTCTGGTTCTGGGCACGTTTCGCCTATCTTCCGGCCTATATGATGGGCCTCAGCCCCTACCGCTCGTGGATCTGGACGGTGTCGCTCATCGGTCTCATCCTGATGTTCGTCGGACTGGTCTGGTAGGCACCATGAGCAGCGATCGTCCCGTCCTCCTCGTCACTGGCGGCAGCCGCGGCATCGGTGCCGCGATCTCGCTGACGGCGGCGCGACAGGGCTTTGCCGTGGTCGTCAACTACGCGACCAACCGAAGCGCTGCCGAGGCCGTGGTCGCGGAGATCGTGCGCGAAGGCGGCGAAGCCGTGATTGCCGAGGGCGACGTCGGAAGTGCTGCAGGCATTGCATCCATGTATGCGGTGGTCGACGCCCGTTTCGGCCGGCTCGATGCTCTCGTCAACAATGCCGGCGTCGTTGATATGACGGCGCGCGTCGACGAGATGTCGTTCGAGCGCATCGAGCGGATGTTCCGCATCAACGTCACCGGCTCCATCTTCTCAGCCGGCGAGGCGGTCAAGCGAATGTCCACCCGGCATGGCGGCAAGGGCGGCTCGATCGTCAACATTTCCTCCGTCGCAGCATCCCTCGGCTCGCCGGGCCAGTATGTCGACTACGCCGCCTCCAAGGGGGCGATCGATACGTTCACGACCGGTCTTGCCAAGGAAGTCGCGGCGGAAGGCATCCGGGTCAATGCAGTCAGGCCTGGTATCATCGATACCGAGATCCACGCATCCGGCGGATTGCCGGATCGTGCGAGGGATCTTGCCCATCTGGTGCCGATGCAGCGGCCGGGCCAGGCAAAGGAGATCGCCGACGCGGTGGTCTTTTTGCTGTCGCCATCGGCTTCGTATATAACCGGTGCTATCCTCGACGTCAGCGGCGGTCGGTAGGGCAGGGAGACAGTCATGCAGTATGTTTTCGAGTTTCTGGGCCTGATGGCCGTGTTTTCGATCTTCATCGTCGTGCCCGGTGCCGACTTTGCGGTCATCCTGCGCCAGAGCGTCGTGCATGGCCGCCGCGCGGCCATCATGACCGGTCTCGGCATGGGCTTCTCGCTGCTGTTCCACATCAGCTACACCATTCTCGGCCTCGGGCTGATCGTCTCGCAGTCCCTGCTGCTCTTCAGCGTCATCAAATGGGCCGGCGTCGCCTACCTGATCTATCTCGGCATCAAGTCGTTCCGCGAGCCCGGTTTCAAGGTCGCCGACATCGAGGTGTCCGAAGGTGACCGCGCACCGGTGTCGGTCTGGCGGTGCCTTGCAACGGGTTTCATCACCAACGCGCTGAACCCGAAGCCCGTGCTGTTCTTCCTGTCGCTGTTTTCGACGCTCGTGCACCACGACACGCCGGCGCTGATCCAGTTCAGCTATGGCATCGGCATGGCCACGGCCTTGGTCGCCTGGTTTGCCGGCGTCTCCGTTTTCTTCACCGTCAAGCCGATCCGCGATCGCTTCATCGCCGGCGGCAAATGGTTCAACCGGATTACCGGAGCCGCCTTGGTGGGCTTCGGCCTTCGTCTCGCCCTGGCGCGCGCCGCCGACTAATCGGATAAAATAAAGAGGAATTCTCGATGTCTTATGATGTGATCGTTATCGGAACCGGCCCTGGCGGCTATGTCTGCGCCATCAAGGCCGCGCAGCTGGGCATGAAGGTTGCCGTGATCGAGAAGCGTGCCAGCTTCGGCGGCACCTGCCTCAACATCGGCTGCATTCCGTCCAAGGCGCTGCTGCATGCCTCCGAGATGTTCCACCAGGCCGGCCACGGCATGGCGCCGCTCGGCGTGGACGTCGCCCCGCCGACGCTGAACCTGCCGAACATGATGGCCCACAAGGACGCCACGGTGAAGGCCAATGTCGATGGCGTCGCCTTCCTCTTCAAGAAGAACAAGATCGACAGCTTCATCGGTGCAGGCAAGATCGTTTCTGCCGGAAAAGTCTCCGTCACCAGCGATGACGGCCAGGTGCAGGAAGTCGAAGGCAAGGCCATCGTGATTGCCACCGGCTCCGACGTCGCCGGCATCCCCGGCGTTCCGGTCGAGCTCGACGAGAAGATCATCGTTTCGTCGACCGGCGGTATCGCCCTCGACAAGGTTCCGGCGACGATGATCGTCGTCGGCGGCGGCGTCATCGGGCTCGAGCTCGGCTCGGTCTGGGCGCGCCTCGGTTCCAAGGTCACCGTCATCGAATATCTCGACACCATCCTTGGCGGCATGGACGGTGAGATCTCCAAGCAGTTCCACCGGATGCTCGCCAAACAGGGCATGGACTTCCACCTGGGCGCCAAGGTCACCGGCGTTGCGAAGTCTGACACCGGCGCCAAGGTCACCTTCGAGCCTGCCAAGGGTGGCGATGCCACCTCGCTCGATGCCGATGTCGTGCTGATCGCCACCGGCCGCAAGCCCTATACGGCAGGCCTCGGCCTCGAAGAAGCCGGCGTTGTGCTCGACAATCGCGGCCGCGTCGAGATCGACCATCACTTCAAGACCAATGTCGCCGGCATCTATGCCATCGGCGACGTCGTCAAGGGCCCGATGCTGGCCCACAAGGCGGAAGACGAAGGCGTGGCGCTGGCCGAAATCCTTGCCGGCCAGGCTGGCCACGTGAACTACGACGTCATTCCGAGCGTCGTCTACACCCAGCCGGAAGTCGCCTCCGTCGGCAGGACCGAGGAAGAGCTGAAGGCCGCAGGCATCGCCTACAAGGTCGGCAAGTTCCCCTTCACCGCCAACGGCCGCGCCCGCGCCATGCTGGCAACCGACGGCTTCGTCAAGATCCTGGCCGACAAGGAGACCGACAAGGTTCTCGGCGGTCACATCATCGGCCTCGGCGCCGGCGACCTGATCCACGAAATCGCCGTTCTGATGGAATTCAGCGGCTCCGCCGAAGACCTCGGCCGCGTCTGCCATGCCCATCCGACCATGTCGGAAGCCGTCAAGGAAGCAGCCATGGCCGCGACGTTCAAGCCGATCCATATGTAAAGACGCAAAGAGAGCGCCAAGGCCGGCAGGCCCTGGCGCTCCCGCCGTTTCTGGATGCCGGCCAATTCCGGGCACGCTGAAGGGCGTCGCGCCTGGATTGGGCTGACGTCATGGGGAAATGGCAGGCAGCCGGGTGGCTGGTATGTGTTTCATGTCGGGGTGTAGCTGCCTGCCGATCGGTTGCGACTTGATGATATCGATACGGAGGGACCGAATTCCGCTACCCGATATCCCGATCACTCAGCCCAACGCCGCGTGATCATCGCTTCCAACCATCAAAGGACACCGGATCTCGTTCCGTTGGAGCGACCGGTTCGCGACCCGGCTTCCCCTTCCTTTGACCCGGACAGGATAAGCCCGTTGCCAGAGGCGGGGATGAAATCGGGCACGAAAATCTTCAACTGCTTGATTTGATTGAGAAGAAAAATAAATCGCCTCGAATTTATCCCCGCCGCCCAAAACTGTGTTATGGGGCGCTGAAATCCGCCTCCCGAAAGCAGCGTCTTGGGGACTGACAGCGCTTATTTCCGCTGTGCAGCATCCGGGTTGTCCGCGTCGGGAGGAAGCGGCTTCCTGCGCTCAGTCGACCGCCGTCACTGTAAAGCCCTGCTTGCGGAACAGCTCCACCAGGCCCTGGTCGCCCGACAGATGCAGGGCGCCGACGGCCACGAAGACGTTGCCGCCCGCAAGGATGGGGGCTGCGCGCTCGGCCATTACCTTGTTGCGGTCGAGGATGATGCGCTGCTCGAAGCTGGCGTAGTCGCTGTCGCTGTCGGCGTCGTCGCCATCGGGGGTGACGACCTTCAGCATCGCCATGGTCGCGCCGACATTGCCGGAGAGATAGAGATCGGTCATCGTCTCGACGACGTCGTTCATCTTGTCGCCGAGTTCGAGCGTTTCGATCAGCGATTTCAGGTGGAAGGCGGCCGGCAGGTCGGCCATCGCTTGCAGTTGCTCGACCAACGTTTCGAGGCCCTTGACCTGCTTGCCGGCGGCGGCGGCATCAGTGGCTATCTTCTGGTCGAGGAATTTCGCGCCCTTGGCCTTGCGGCTGAGTTCGCAGGATGGCGTGGCGATCACGCTCGAGATCATCCAGGGCTGCATGCGCGATACGGCACCGAGCGGAATGCCGCGGCTGGCTAGACCAGATTCGAGTTTCGAAACGTCGGTCGCCGGCAGCAGCGAGCTGATGGTTGCGCCGTTTGACAGCATGGTCAGTTCGGGGCGGGCGAGGATCGCGGCCGCCGCCTTCTTCTCGTCGAGGATCTCGTCGGATTCGACGATGATGGTGTCGGCCTTGGCGTCCGCCTCGGCGGCGCCCTTCGGCATCACCAGCACGCGGGGATCGGTCACATGCATCGTGCCGAGCAGCCACGAAGTCTTCACTCCAGGCTTCTCGATCTTCCAGAAGATGCTGTGGCCGTTTTCGACCTTGTCGCCGTCGGACAGGAATTTCGCGTATTTGGCGGGATCGCTCTTCTGCAGTTCGGAAAGCAGGTTCTTGCCGCCGCAGGTGGGGTCGTCATCGGCGTGGGCTGGCGTCAGCGATGACAGCGCGGCAATCAGCAGCACCGCGAATGCCAGGGGCAGGGATGCCGCCGCCCAGAAGCCGGCCACACCAAGCTTCGACAGGAACGCGGGTCGGGTGGCCTGGCGGGGAAATGACATGATGACGATCTTTCGACGGACGGTATCTGGACATGCTCTATCCGGGCGAGACGGATAATCCCTTAACGCGTTCGGTTAATGAAAGGTTAGGCGCGGGGATGGGCGCGGTCGTAGACCTCAAGCAGACGGGCGGAATCGACGCCGGTATAGACCTGGGTGGTCGACAGGCTGGCATGGCCGAGCAGCTCCTGGATGGTCCTGAGATCGCCGCCGCCGGCAAGCAGATGGGTCGCAAAGGAGTGCCGCAGGGCATGCGGCGTCGCCGTCTCCGGCAGGTTGAAGGCGCTGCGCAGCTTTTGCATGCCGCGCTGGATGAGGCCCTGGTGCAGCTTGCCGCCGCGCGCGCCACGAAAGAGCGGCAGCGCGGGCTCGAGATCGTAGGGGCACAGCTTCTTGTAGCGCTCCACGGCGTCGACGACGACGGGCAGAAGCGGCACGATCCGCGTCTTGTTCCCCTTGCCGGTGATGCGCAAAGAGGTGGCGCCGGGGCGCAGGTCGTCCGGCATCAGGTCCAGTGCCTCCGAGATGCGCAGGCCGCAGCCGTAAAGCAGGGTCAGTACTGCGGCGTCGCGGGCGGCGATCCAGGGCTCCTCGTGCAACTGCGCCTCGTCGCTGACGACGTTGATCGCCTGACTGTCGGACAGCGGTTTCGGCAGCGATTTCGGCTGCTTCGGCGAGCGGACGGCGGCCGCGCCAGCGGCGTTCACCAAGCCCTTCTTCTCGAGATAGCGCAGGAGCGAACGCAAACCGGCAAGGTTGCGCCCGAGCGACCGCGCGCCGGCGCCGTCGCGGCGGCGGTTGGCGAGGAAG
>CAZZZI010000230.1:0-7505 GCA_964658415.1 uncultured Sphingomonas sp.
GTCTTTTCGAACAGCGACGAACCGGAGAAAATCGGCTGCAGGTTGATGCCGACGCCGGCGTCGAGGTGGTAGGCGAATGCCGTGTTGCTGTCGTCCATCAGCGTGCCGACGCCGCCTACACCCTGCTTGCGCAGCTTGAGGTTCATCGCGCCGACGCCGCCGCCGACGTAAGGCGTGAAGACCGACAGGACGCCGGTGTCGCCAGCCGGTGCCAGCGGAATGTCGAGGTAGCCGTTGACGAAGCCCTGGATCGTGTTCGCATCGCCGTAGGAGTTGATCGAGCTGAAGCTGCCGATGCCGGTAACGCTGTGCTTGTCCACCGAGGCCGTGCCGTAGCCGACTTCGAGTTCGACGCGCGGAGCAACGAAGCCCATCGAACCGAAGTTATATCCGCCGCGCAGGGCGCTGTAGAAGCCGGTGTCGTACTTCGTGTTGATGTTGACACCCAGGATGTCGAAGTCCGTGTGCTTCAGGAAATTAACCGAGCTCAGCGAACCGATGTAAAAACCCATGCCGTTGTCGACGGCAGCCGGCGGCTGCATCGGAGGCGTCATGTCGGCCGCAGCTGCGACGGAGACCAGCGAGGTCGAGACCAGGGCCGCGAGGATGAGCTTCTTCATTTGATTTCCTTGGACATTTTTTAAGGTGTTCAGTTTATGCGTGTTCAATGGATTAGACATATAGTCGTAATTCAGTGATTTGCCTTGCCCGCTTTTGTGTTTTTAGGGTTTCCGGGCGTCGCTAAAGAGAGACCGTTGCGATCTTGTCACAGGATTTGGGATAGCCTCAACCGTGACAGGTTTCGCGCCGACGCCGAAACAACCAAAGCATGATCAGTCACGCCGAATCGCGATCGCCAAGACGTCGCGCTCATCGGTCTCCGCCGTCGTTGCCATCCGTCAAGAGCCGTGCGACCTCTTCCAGCAGTTCGTGGCGGTCCATGTAGCGGTGGCTTTCTTCCTGGGTCGTCGGCTCTCTCTCGGCCATCGGCACGGGAATTTCCGCCTTCGTGCCGAGCCGTTGCTTCAGCAAATCCTGATAGCGCAGTGCGATGTCGGACATTTTGAGGCCGCCATCGACCCAGGATTCGAGCCAGCCCCTTAGGATCGGATCGGTATCGATCGGGACGCCCGCCCCTCTGAATTTTTCGATTGTTTTGGACAGTATGTCGGCGCGTGTATTCTGCGTGGTCATGAATGCGTGTCAAGCCTGTGATGGGAGTTGCGTCTGGCCGGTTCAGGTGGCGGTTCCGGCTAGGATGCCCGCGTGCGGCGCTTGCCCTGGATCAGGGAGAGGGATTTCATCAGCGCCGCTTCGATCTTGCCGAGGCTCTGCGGCTTCGGGACGACGCAGACTGCGCCGGAAAAGTCGGCGACCATTTCGGGGTTTCCGGTCATGAAGATCACCTCTATGCCGTATCGATCAATCAGCGCGCGGGCGATCTTGGGGCCCGTCACGCCGTCGGCGAGCTGGATGTCCACGAGCGCGATGTCGGCCTTCGGTGCAAGGGCGAGGGCCTCCTTTTCCGTGCGCGCCAAACCGGCGATTTCGAAACCGTTGTCGAGAACGAGATTCTCGAGGTCGAGCGCAATGATAGGCTCGTCCTCGATCACTAAAACTTTCATGTCTGTTCCACCCAATTCGTTCGGACCCGAGGTAGGCATCCCGGTTTCGACTTCAAGGCTTGATAACATCTTGTTTATATGCGGCCCGGTCGCCCGGACCGGCAGGCGACGGCAGCCCGCGATGCGCCGCAGATCGGCTGCGCATCGAAAAAAGATGGTGTCCTGAGGTCGGTCAGCCCTTGCTGCGGGCCGCGGTGTAGCGGTTGGCGGGCATCGACAGCCCGAGATTTTCCCGCAAGGTGGTGCCCTCGTATTCCTCGCGGAAAAGGCCGCGCCGGCGCAGTTCCGGCAGCACCAGCTCGGTAAAGTCGGAGAGGCTCGCGGGCAGGGTGGGAAACATCAGGATGAAGCCGTCGGCCGCCCGGCTCTCGAACCACTCCTCCATGAAGTCGGCAATCTGGGCCGGCGTGCCCGTGATGCCGTTTCCAGTGTGTTTTTCCGCGTAGTGACGGACGAGTTCACCGACCGTATGGCCCTTGTTGACGAAATCGACCAGCTCGTCGAACAGCGCCTTGGAGCCGCGCGGCGTGGTCGGCAGCCGGTCCATCGGAAATGGCTGGTCCAGCGGAACGCCGGACAGGTCGGCCTCGAGAAATTCCGACAGCATCAGCCGGCCGACATCGGGATGCAGCCTGTCGAGCATGAAATCGACCTTGGCCTGCGCCTCCGCCGCTGTCGCACCGACATTCAGCACCGCGCCCGGCATGATCTTCAGGTCGTCCTCGCTGCGCCCATGGGCTGCCATGCGGCCCTTGACGTTGCGGTAGAAGGCCCGGCTGCGCTCGATATTAGAGGCAAGGCCGAACACCACCTCGGCCGTGCGGGCGGCAAGCTCCATGCCCGCCTCGGAACCACCCGCCTGGGCGATGACCGGCCGCCCTTGCGGCGATCCGGCAATATTCAGCGGCCCGCGCACCTGGAAATGCTTGCCCTTGTGGTCGAGCGTGTGCAGCTTGTCCTTGTCGTAATAGAGGCCGCTGTCCCGGTCCAGCAGCAAGGCGTCCCGCTCGAAGCTGTCCCACAGCCCGAAGACCACATCCACGAATTCGGTGCCCCGCTCGTAGCGCAGCGCATGCGGATCGAGGCCTTCGCGGTTGAAATTGTAGCCGGTCTCGTTGTGATCCGACGTGACGACATTCCAGCAGGCGCGACCTTTCGACAGCTGGTCGATGGAGGCGAAGATGCGGGCGACATTGTAGGGCTCGTAGTAGCTGGTCGAGACCGTTCCGACGAGGCCGAGATGGGTCGTACTGACGGCGAGTGCCGAGAGCAGCGACGTCGGTTCGAACCGGTTCATCTTGGTCGGCTGGCGCGCCAGCGCATCGGCATCGCCGACCGCCGAGGCTGCCGAATCCGCCAGAAACATGAAATCGAACTTCGCCGCTTCCGAAAGCTTGGCGACATTCAGAAAATGCGCGAAATCATTGGCCCCATGGACGTCGCTCGCCGGATGCAACCAGGCGGCCGGATGAAACCCGAACGTATAGACGAAAGTCCCGAGCTTCAGCTTGTCCTGCCGCGCCATCTGTTCTGTTCCTTGCCTGGGAAGTCCTGGTGTCGGACTCATTGGAAGCAATGCTACCGACGCGACCGCGCCCCGACAAGCCGCAGAAAAAATGTGGCAGGTCTGGCAGCGGGCCTTAGATCGGCCTCAGGCCGGCAGGTCGGGCCGAAGCCGGCGGCGTCGCCCGGCAGGTCCGGGAGAGCGAGCGGATGGGGTCAGGCGGAACTGCGCAGCATGAGTTCGGCGTTCAGGAGAATGCGTTCTGCGGACGCAGTGGCCGGTGCGGGCTCGGACGCTTCGCCCAGATTGTTCAACAGCAGTTCGATGGCGAGCTTGCCGATCTCGTTGTAGTTCTGGGCCACCGTGGTGATCGGCGGGCAGGCGTAGCGCGACAGCGGATGATCGTCGTGGCCGGCCACCCGCAGGTCGCAATCGGCACCGTGCCCGACCTTGAGGCCGTTCTGGTAGGCGGCGGAAATCACGCCGAAGGCGACCCGATCGTTGGCGCAGAGGATGGTTCGCCCCGGAAAGCCGGATTTCGTGGCGAGGATGCGGGTCGTCTCCTCGAAACCGAACCGCTCGAAATCCCATGTGGCGACAGGCGACAGCACTACGAGTTCGGGCGTCAGCCGGAACTGCTCCATGGCCTCGATATAGGCGCTGCGCCTGGTCGCGGCATTGGTGTTGACCTCGGGCATGCCGAAATAGCAGGGCGGCGCGCCGGAGCGACAGAGATAGTCGACGATAAGGCTGAAGCTCTGGCGATTGTTGGTGCCGACGAAGGGCGAGGTGTCGTCGAGCGGCGAATCCACATAGACGAGGGGAATGCTCCGGCCGAGCTGTTCGAGCGTCGCGTGGTGAGACTGGATCCCCAGGGGGGCGATGATGGCGCCGGCGACATTCAGCGACTTGAAGGTCTTGATCGCCTCGTCCTCCATGCCGGCCTTGCCATCGGACGACAGCACGAAGGCGAGAAAGCCGGCTTCGTTGGCGATCAGCTCGATCCGCCGGGTGAGGGCCATGTAGAAGGGATCGGTCGAGTTCGGGATGATGACGCCGATGATGTTGCTGCGGCGGCGGTTGAGATTGACCGCGAACATGTTGGGACGAAAGCCCGACTTCTTCAGCGCATCCTCGATCAGGTCGCGCGTCCTGCGGCGCACCGAGCTCGGATCGTTGAAATATTTCGACACCGTCGGCCGGGACAGCCCGACGAGTTCGGAAAAATCCTCCATCGTCCTGATTGGTTTGGCCACCTTGCATCTCCTAACGGCTCAGGGGATCTAGACGATTCATCGCCCGGCGGAAAGCAGCAATGCCCGGGCATCGCCCGGGCCGTCCCCTCAGTCGGCGACGTATTGGACTTTCATCGTCGCAGCGTCCTTCGACGGGCTGGTGAGGAACGGCACCACCTCCGCCAGCGCCAGCCGGTGTGACACCAGCCGGCCCATCCGCTCTCCATCCCGCCTGAGGATCTCCAGCGCGTCGGTAATCGTGCCGTTCAGCGAATGGGAGCCCACCAGCTTCAGCTGCCGCCGGAAGATCTCGAACGGCGCAATGCTGATCCGCGCATCCGGGGCGCAGACGCCGAACACCAGTGCCGTGCCGCCATCGGCCGTGAAATCGATCATGCCTTCGACGACCGCCGGGATGCCCGTGGCGTCGGCGACGAAGTCGAACTGGCGCCTGCAGCCGGCAAGCTCGCTCGACCCCGCAACGACGGCCTTGAGGCCGAGGCTTTCGGCAAAGGCAAGGCGGGTTTCGTTGAGATCGGCAACGGTGACGGCCGGAACGCCTTCGGCCTTCAACGACAAGGCGAGCAGCAGGCCGATCGGCCCGGCACCGAACACCAGGGCTGCCTGCGTGCCCGTCGGGCCGGTGCGGAGACCGGCACTGCCGAGACCGTTGAGGACGCAGGCGAGCGGCTCCGCCAGCGCCGCCAGCTCGAACGGCATGTCGCCGATGTCGTGCACGTGCGCCGCATCGACGGCGCTGCAGGCCGCAAAGCCGCCGTTCTGCGTGACGCCATAGGCTTTCAGCGTGCGACAAAGATTGCCAAGCCCCTTCCGGCAGGCATCGCAGTGACCGCAGGAAAGATTAGGGTCAACGACCACGCGGGCGCCGACCTTGACCGAGCGAACATCGTCCGCGACGGCCTCGACGACGCCGGCATATTCATGGCCGGGCACCACCGGGAAATGCCCCTCGCCATAGCGGCCGTGGAGCACGTCGATATCCGTGTGGCAGAGGCCGGACGCCTTCACCCGGATCAGCGCCTGGCCGGGCCCGAGCTCCGGCATCGGCAGATCGGCGAGGGCGGCAACGCCGAGGCTCGTGTAATTAATGGCTTCCAAGACGTCCTCCGCCACGCTTTCAGGCAATGGCCGACCGAAAGGTCAGCTCATCCAGTTTCCGCCGTCGACATTGTAGGTCTGGGCGAGGATGTAATCGCTCTCGGACGAAGCGAGGAACACGGCAAGCCCCTTCAGATCTTCGGGCGTGGCAAAGCGGCCGATCGGCACGGCCTTGGCGACGGCGGCCTTCTTCTCGCCGGGCTGCAGGCCTTCCCACTTGGCAAAGCTCGCGTCGACCACATCCCACATCTCGCTGTCGACGACGCCGGGGGCGATGGCGTTGACGTTGATCCCGTGCTTGGCAAGCGCCAGGGCTGCGGACTGGGTGGCCGAGATGATCGCCGCCTTCGAGGCGCAGTAGAGCAGCACCAGCGCTTCGCCGCGCCGGCCGGCCTGGCTTGCCATGTTGATGATCTTGCCGCCGCGGCCCCGCGCGATCATGGCGTTCGAGACCGCCTTCATCAGGAACAGCGGCGCCTTGAGGTTGATGTCGAAGATCCGCTCGTAGCTGGCTTCGGTGATATCCGTGATCGGCGCCATGTCGAAGATGGCGGCATTGTTGATGAGGATGTCGATGCCGCCGAACTCCGCGTCGACAGCCTTGACGACGCTTTCAATCGCGGCGAGATCGGTAACGTCGAGCTTGATCGCACTGGCGCGCTCGCCGATGCCGGCGGCAGCCTTGGTGGCGCGATCGATGTCGATGTCGGCGATGACGACCCGCGCGCCTTCCTTGACATAGGCTTCCGCAAAACCGAGGCCGATGCCGCGGGCGCCGCCGGTGATCAGGGCGACTTTGTCCTTCAATCTCATAACACGCTCCAAATTCAGGATACTGACGAATATCTGCCGCAAAGGCCGGCCCTTGGAAAGTCGGAACCTGATGCAGTCAGGAAGATGCTCGCGGCGTTGAGCCGCGAGCAAAGTCGCTCATTTCGGGTAGCCGGCCTTCTTCATGTCGCGCTCGACCTGCTTCTGGGCATTGTCGAGGGCGGCGGTGACGGTCTGCTGACCGGCCAGCGCCGAAGAGATCTGCTGTCCGACGATAGTGCCGATGCCCTGGAACTCAGGGATGGCGACGAACTGCACGCCCGTGTAGGGAACTGGATCCTTGGTGGCCTTGGTCGGATCGGCCGACAGGATGGCCTTCAGCACGGCGGCAGCGAAGGGCGCGGCCTTCTGGTATTCCGGCAGGGCGTAGGTCGACTTGCGCGTACCCGGGGGCACGGCGACCCAGCCTTCCTTCTCGCCGACGAGCTTCACATAGTCCTTGGAGGTCGCCCATTTCAGGAAGGACTTTGCAGCCTCCACCTTGGTCGAGGTGGCCGGGATCGCAAGGTTCCACGACCAGGACCAGCTGGCACCGTTCGGCGTGACGGCAATGGGGGCTGCCGTGAAGGCGATCTTGTCGGCGACCTGGCTCTGCTTCGGGTCGAACACGCGACCGGCAGCCGACGTCGCGTCGATCCACATGGCGCAGTGGCCGGTCGCAAACAGCGCCTGGTTCTCGTTGAAGCCGTTCGAGGTGACGCCGGGAGGGCCGTCCTTGGTCAGCAGCGCGACATAGTCCGTGACGGCTTTCTTCCACGGCTCGGAATTGATCTGCGGCTTCCACTTCATGTCGAACCAGCTGCCACCATAGGTGTTGATCATGGTGCCGAGGAACGCCATGTTCTCGCCCCAGCCCGGCTTGCCGCGCAGGCAAATGCCGTATTGCTGCTTCGACTTGTCGGTGAGCTTGTCGGCATATTCCTTGATCTGGTCGTAGGTCGGTTGCTCCGGCATCTTGATGCCGGCCGCATCGAACAGGTCCTTGCGATAGAGCGTGAACGAGCTTTCGGTATAGAAGGGCACGGCGTAGAGCTTGCCGTCGACGGTGAGACCTGCCTTGATCGGCGCCAGGAGATCGTCGTAGTCGTAGTCTTGGCCGAGATCGCCGACCGCTTCCAGCCAGCCGGCCTTGCCCCAGATCGGCGCCTCGTAGCCACCGATGGTCATGATGTCGAACTGGCCGCTCTTCGT
>CAZZZI010000231.1:0-1370 GCA_964658415.1 uncultured Sphingomonas sp.
TCGCTGCTGTTCTACCCGGTCCAGTATGAAGGCGAAGAATCCTCGCGCAACATCATCTACACCGGTGCTGCACCGAACCAGCAGGCCATTCCGGCTGTCGACTACCTGATGCAGAAGGAAGGCGTAAAGCGCTTCGTTCTCGAAGGCACCGACTACGTCTATCCGCGCACGACCAACAAGATTCTCGAGGCTTACCTGATCTCCAAGGGTATTCCGAAAGAAGACATCATGACCAACTACACGCCATTCGGCTTCTCCGATTGGCAGACCGAAGTGTCGAAGATCAAGGATTTCGGCTCGGCCGGCAAGAAGACCGCCGTCGTCTCGACGATCAACGGCGACGCCAATGTGCCTTTCTACAAGGAACTCGGCAACAAGGGCATCAAGGCAACCGACATCCCGGTCATCGCCTTCTCGGTCGGCGAAGAAGAACTGGCCGGTCTCGACACCAAGCCGCTGGTCGGCCATCTCGCTGCCTGGAACTACTTCGAATCCGTTGAAACGCCTGCCAACAAGGCTTTCATCAAGCAGTGGCATGCCTATACCAAGAACGACAAGCGCGTCACCAACGACCCGATGGAAGCGGCCTATATCGGCTTCAACGCCTGGGTTAAGGCTGTTCAGGCTGCCGGCTCCACCGACACCGACAAGGTCCTCGATACGATCATCGGCACGACCGTTCCGAACCTGTCGGGCGGCTATGCCACCGTCATGCCGAACCACCACATCACCAAGCCTGTCCTGATCGGCGAAATCCAGGGCAACGGCCAGTTCGACATCGTCCAGCAGACGCCGGCCGTCGTCGGCGACGAATGGTCCGATTACCTGCCCGACTCCAAGGACCTGATCTCCGATTGGCGCAAGCCGATGTCCTGCGGCAACTTCAACGTTGCCACCGGCAAGTGCGGCGGCAAGGGCATGTGATTTAGGCAAAGGCACAGGAGGGGGAAATGTCTCCCCCTTCTCCCCATCGGGGAGAAGTGTCGAGCGAATGCGAGACGATGAGGGGCTTCTCTGCCGTGCCCCCTCATCCGACCCTACGGGCCACCTTCTCCCCGAGGGGAGAAGGAAAGGCCAACTTTTACGATAACCGAGGCGAAAGAGCCGATGTATCGCGCGATCAAGATTTTCCTATTGACCCTCTGCCTCGCCCTGCCGGCCTTCGCCACCGTGCTGAAGGCGGAAGATACGGTCCATCCGCTGGTCGACGCGCTCGGCGTCGGCGACTTTCCGGAACGCGAAGCGGCGATCAAGGCGCTGGTTGCCTCCAAGGATCCGCATGTTGGCAAGATCCTCAAGGAACTGAGCGACGGTCTGCTGTTCGTCAACGCCGATGGTGGCCCGGTCCTGCTGCAGGGCGGCACGGACGA
>CAZZZI010000231.1:1470-7488 GCA_964658415.1 uncultured Sphingomonas sp.
TGCTGTTCGTCAACGCCGATGGTGGCCCGGTCCTGCTGCAGGGCGGCACGGACGATGCCCCGACCTATTCCGACCCGATCACCGGCGAAGCCGTCGCCGACATCGATCCGGATGCGATGGTGAAGGTCAAGGTCAACAATTCGCTGCGTGGCGTCATCAGCGCCTCGATCGGCCAGCTGACGCTGCTGAGCCCGGATCGCGCCGCACGCCTGGCGGCTGCCGAGGGCATGCTGAAGGATGCCGATCCGAGCAATATCGATCTCCTGAATTCGGCTCTTGCCGAGGAAAAGGATGCCGAGGTCAAGAAGACCGTGGAGGCCGCGCGCGCCGTCGTGCTCTTGAAGACCGACGCGAGCCCGGCTGACAAGAAGGCGGCGATCGACACGATTGCGGCGCGCGGCGACCGCGATGCGCTGACCATCCTGACGGCGGCGCTGCAGACGGCGCCCGCAGACCTGCAGCCGGCCATCCAGAAGGACATGGATTCCATCAAGGATACGCTGGCGCTCTGGGATGTCGCGCAGAACATCTGGTACGGGTTGTCGCTGAGCTCGGTGCTGATGCTGGCTGCCATCGGGCTCTCCATCACCTTCGGCGTCATGGGCGTCGTCAACATGGCCCATGGCGAAATGGTCATGCTCGGCGCCTACACGACCTATGTCGTGCAGGAAGCGATCACGCGCTATGCACCGGGAATGGCGGATTATTCGCTGGCCTTCGCCGTGCCCGCCGCCTTCCTGTTCACGGGCGCCGTCGGCTTCCTGATCGAGCGCACGGTGATCCGTTTCCTCTACAAGCGGCCGCTTGAAACGCTGCTTGCCACCTGGGGGATCTCGCTCATCCTGCAGCAGACGATCCGCTCCATCTTCGGCCCGACCAACCGCGAGGTCCGCAATCCCTCCTGGATGTCCGGCTCCTTCGATCTCGGCGGCCTCGATATCACCTGGAACCGGCTGTGGATCATCGTCTTTGCGCTGGTGGTGTTTTTTGCGCTGCTGCTTCTCCTCAAGCGTTCGGCCTTCGGTCTGCAGATGCGGGCCGTCACCCAGAACCGCCGCATGGCGTCGTCGATGGGCATCCGCACGGCCTGGGTCGATGCCTTCACCTTCGCGCTCGGCTCCGGCGTTGCCGGCATGGCGGGCGTGGCGCTCAGCCAGATCGACAATGTCTCGCCGAACCTCGGCCAGGCCTACATCATCGACAGCTTCATGGTCGTCGTCTTCGGGGGGGTCGGCAATCTCTGGGGCACGCTGGTCGGCGCCATGTCGCTCGGCATCCTCAACAAGTTCCTCGAGCCCTATGCCGGCGCCGTGCTCGGCAAGATCCTGGTGCTCGTGCTCATCATCCTGTTCATCCAGAAGCGACCGCGTGGGCTCTTCGCACTCAAAGGAAGGGCGGTGGAAGCATGATAACGGCCTTCCTGCTCCGGTCTCTCGACCGCAAGATCATCATTGCCATCCTGATCCTGGTCGCACTGGCGATCCTGGTCCCGGTCTCCAACCTCCTGACCAGCCCGCAGAGCGCACTGCATGTGCCGACCTACATCATGTCGCTATTCGGCAAGTATCTCACCTATGCGCTGCTGGCGCTGGCGCTCGATCTCGTCTGGGGCTTTTGCGGCATCCTGTCGCTCGGCCACGGCGCCTTCTTCGCGCTCGGCGGCTATGCCATGGGCATGTACCTGATGCGCCAGATTGGCGCCCGCGGCTCCTACGGCAATCCGATCCTGCCCGACTTCATGGTGTTCCTGAACTACAAGGCGCTGCCGTGGTTCTGGTACGGGTTCGACCATTTCTGGTTTGCCGCGTTGATGGTGCTCCTGGTGCCGGGCCTGCTCGCCTATGTGTTCGGCTGGTTTGCCTTCCGCTCCCGCGTCAACGGCGTCTATCTGTCGATCATCACCCAGGCGATGACCTACGCGCTGCTGCTTGCCTTCTTCCGCAACGACATGGGTTTTGGCGGCAACAACGGGCTGACCGATTTCAAGGACATCCTCGGCTTCAACATCCAGGCCGATGGCACCCGCGCCGCCCTGTTTGCGCTCACGGCCCTGTTACTGGCGCTGGCGCTGCTGATTTCGTCCGGCATCGTCCGCTCCAAATTCGGCAAGGTGCTGGTCGGCGTGCGCGATGCCGAAAGCCGGACGCGCTTCCTCGGCTATCGCGTCGAGAACATCAAATTGTTCACCTTCGTCGTCTCGGCGATGATGGCGGGCATTGCCGGCGCGCTCTACGTGCCGCAGGTCGGCATCATCAATCCCGGCGAGTTCGCGCCGGCCAACTCCATCGAAGTGGTCATCTGGACCGCCGTCGGCGGGCGCGGGACGCTGATCGGGCCGATCATCGGGGCAATTCTCGTCAATGGCGGCAAGACGATCTTTACCGGCCTGTTTCCCGAGGTCTGGCTGTTTGCGCTGGGCGGCCTATTCGTCGCCGTGACGTTGTTCCTGCCGCGCGGCGTCGTCGGCACCATCGCCCATTACGGGACCGGTGGCCGCACGTCCCGCCGCGCCTCGGTGGCGGCGGAAAAGGGCGAGAGCGACGAACCCCTGAAGGCAGCGGAGTAAGAGCATGATCACCGACGGCAAACCCACCAGCATGCTCTACCTCAACAACGTCTCTGTTTCCTTCGACGGCTTCAAGGCGCTGAATTCGCTGTCGATGGTGATCGAGCCCGGCGAACTCAGGGCCATCATCGGGCCGAACGGTGCCGGCAAGACGACGATGATGGACATCATTACCGGCAAGACCAGGCCCGATTCAGGCGAGGTGTTCTTCAACGGCACCGTCGACCTCACCAAGAAGGACGAGGCCGACATCGCGCTTCTCGGAATCGGCCGCAAATTCCAGAAGCCGACTGTTTTCGAGAGCCACACGGTCTGGGACAATCTCGAGCTGGCGCTGAACCGCAGTCGCGGCGTGTTCTCGACGCTGTTCTACCGGATGACCGAGACGGACCGCGCCCGCATCCATGAAATCCTCGACACCGTCCGGCTGTATCGCCGGCGCGACGAACTGGCGGCCAACCTCAGCCACGGCCAGAAGCAGTGGCTGGAGATCGGCATGCTATTGGCGCAGGAGCCGAAGCTTCTGCTGGTGGACGAGCCGGTGGCCGGGATGACGGACGCGGAAACCGCCGAGACGGCGATCCTGTTGAAGGAAATCGCCAAGACCCGGTCGGTGGTCGTGGTCGAGCATGACATGGGCTTCATCCGCGACCTCGGCGTCAAGGTGACGTGCCTTGCCGAAGGCTCGGTGCTGGCCGAAGGCTCGATCGATTTTGTCAGCAGCGATCCGAAGGTGATCGAGAATTATCTGGGGCGGTGATGAACGGCATGATTCGCAGTTTGGGGTGGGCTTACCCCCCTCTGTCAGCTCCGCTGACATCTCCCCCACAAGGGGGGAGATCGTTCTTTTCCCTTTCTGGCCCAGAGGTCTCGGCTGATCTCCCCCCTTGTGGGGGAGATGTCCCGGAGGGACAGAGGGGGGTGCTTGCCCCGATGAATGAGGAACCCGCACCATGCTGACCGTCGAAAACGCAAATCTCCATTACGGCGCCGCCCAGGCACTCCGGGGCATTTCGATCAAGGCCGAGATGGGCAAGATCACCTGCGTGCTCGGGCGCAACGGCGTCGGCAAGAGCTCGCTGCTGCGCGCCGTCACCGGCCAGCATGCGCTGAGTGCCGGCAGCATCAGCTTCAACGATCGCAAGCTCGACGGCCTCGCCCCCTATGCCCGCGCCAAGCAGGGCATCGGCTACGTGCCGCAGGGGCGCGAGATCTTCCCGCTCTTGACGGTGAAGGAGAACCTGGAGACCGGCTTTGCGCCGCTGCCACGCCGCGAACGCCATGTGCCGGAGGACATCTTCCAGCTGTTTCCGGTGCTGAAATCCATGCTGTCGCGGCGGGGCGGGGATCTTTCCGGGGGGCAGCAGCAGCAGCTGGCGATCGGCCGGGCGCTGGTGACGCGGCCGAAGATCTTGGTGCTGGACGAGCCGACGGAAGGTATCCAGCCGTCGATCATCAAGGACATCGGCCGGGCCATCCAGTACCTGCGCGATTCCACCGGCATGGCGATCCTGCTGGTCGAGCAGTATCTCGATTTCTGCCGCGAGCTTGCCGACTACGTCTACATCATGGACCGGGGCGAGATCGTGCATGAGGGGCTGGCTGAAACGCTGGATACGCCGGAGGCGCGCCGCCACCTGACCGTCTGACGGTGACCGCCCGGAACGGTGGGGACACGAAAAAGAGCTTGCATTCAGAGGCTTGCGGGGTTGAATGGCGGCTACTGTATAAGCTGATGGCAGGGGTGGCGGGATGACGACGATGGCAGCGAGCACGAGGCCGCAAAGGGCCGAGGGACGCGGCCAGCTGGCCGCCAAGTGGATCGGCGGTCGCACGCGGCTGGCCGAATTCTTCCAGGAAGGTGCCGCGAAGATCCGGTTGCCCGACACCTTCGACAGCTCGATGGAAGCCGTCATCATCAACACGGCCGGCGGTCTGACCGGCGGCGATCGCATGGACTGGAGCGTGACGGCGCGGCCGCAGACGCGGATCGACGTGACGACGCAGGCCTGCGAGAAGATCTACAAGGCGTCCGCAGGCGTTGCCGAGATCAGGACGCGGATCGAGGTCGGCGCCGGTGCGCGGGTCGACTGGCTGCCGCAGGAAACGATCCTGTTCGACAGGGCGGCGCTGTCGCGAACACTGGATGTCGAACTCGCCGACAGCGCCGAATTTCTGGCGGTCGAAGCCGTGCTGCTCGGCCGCAAGGCGATGGGCGAGACGATGGCGACGGGGCTGTTCCGGGACCGCTGGCGGGTGCGCCGGGGCGGCAGGCTGATCCATGCCGAGGATCTCAGGCTCGGCGGCGATGTGACGGCCCTTACGGCGGAGCAGGCGGTGCTGGGCGGGCAGGTGGCTTTCGTCACCGTGCTCTACGCAGGACCCTCTGCGGAACGCTATCTGTCGACCGTTCGGCCGATGCTGGAGGGTCACAATGGCGGTGTCAGCCAGTGGAGCGACAAGCTGGTCATCCGGCTTGCGGCGTCGGACGGCTTCGCGCTCAGAAAAATCCTCATCCCGATCATTTCGGCCTTGCGCAATGGCGCGCCAGTGCCGAAAGTCTGGAATCTCTAGTTCAAGCAATAGGCAGACGATGAACCTCACTCCGAGAGAAAAAGACAAGCTGTTGATTTCCATGGCAGCGATGGTGGCGCGCCGGCGGCTGGAGCGGGGCGTCAAGCTCAACTATCCGGAAGCCATCGCGCTGATCAGCGACTTCGTCGTCGAGGGTGCCCGCGACGGCCGCTCCGTTGCCGAGCTGATGTCGGCCGGTGCCCATGTCATCGGTCGCGACCAGGTGATGGAGGGCATCGCCGAGATGATCCACGATGTGCAGGTCGAAGCGACGTTCCCCGATGGCACGAAGCTCGTGACCGTCCACGAACCGATCCGGTAGGCTGTCATGCTGGAGCTCAGGCCGAATTGCGAGTGCTGCGACCTGGATCTGCCGCCGGATAGCCTGGAGGCCATGATGTGCAGCTTCGAATGCACCTATTGCGCCGATTGCGCTTCGGGCACGCTCAACGGCATCTGCCCGAACTGCGGCGGTGAACTGGTGCGCCGCCCGGTGCGACCGGTGGGCAAGCTTGCGGCCAATCCGGCCTCGACAAAACGCGTTTTGAAGGCCGAGGGCTGTGCGCCCAGGGCCGCATGGAGAGGAACATCCGATGATCCCCGGTGAAATCATTGCCGCCAGCGGCGATATCGAACTGAATTCCGGCGCGCCCACTGTCTCGATCGACGTGTCGAACACCGGCGATAGGCCTGTGCAGGTCGGCAGCCACTATCATTTCGCCGAGACCAATGGCGGGCTCAGCTTCGACCGGGAGCAGGCCCGGGGCATGCGCCTCGACATTCCGGCCGGCACCGCCGTGCGGTTCGAGCCGGGCCAGACCCGGTCGGTGACGCTCATTCCCTTGTCCGGCAAGCGCGAGGTCTACGGTTTCCGCCAG